>JADGPQ010000131.1 GCA_017882325.1 Thermoleophilia bacterium | reverse complement strand
GTGGGCGACAACAAGGCCATCCTGGGGCTTTCGGGGGGCGTCGACTCGTCGGTCGCCGCGCTGCTCATGTACAAGGCCATCGGCGACCGCCTCACCTGCGTGTTCGTCGACCAGGGCATGATGCGCATGCGCGAGGCCGAACGCGTGGTCGAGACCTTCGCCGGCACGTTCGGCATCCCGCTCATCGCCGTCGACGCCAGCGACCGCTTCCTCGACAAGCTCGTGGGCGTCACTGAACCGGAGCGCAAGCGCAAGATCATCGGCGAGGAGTTCATCCGTTGCTTTGAGGAGGAGGCGCGCAAGCTCATCGACGCCAAGTTCCTCGTGCAGGGCACGCTCTACAGCGACGTCATCGAGAGCGGCACCCGGCAGGCCGCCAAGATCAAGAGTCACCACAATGTGGGCGGCCTCCCCGAGAAGATGGACTTCGAGCTGGTCGAGCCGCTGCGCTGGCTGTTCAAGGACGAGGTCCGCGCCGTGGGCGAGGAGCTCGGCCTGCCCGAGCGCATCGTGTGGCGCCAGCCGTTCCCCGGGCCGGGCCTCGCCATCCGCATCATCGGCGAGATCACGCGCGAGCGCGTGGACGTATTGCAGCGCGCGGATGCGATCGTGCAGGACGAGATCCGCAAGGCCGGGCTCTACCGCGAGCTGTGGCAGTGCTTTGCCATCCTGCCCGTGATCCGCAGCGTGGGCGTGCAGGGCGACGAACGGACCTACGGCTACCCGATCGCGATAAGGGCGGTCAAGAGCGACGACGCCATGACCGCCGACTGGGCGCACCTGCCCTACGACCTGCTCGAGACGCTCTCCTCGCGCATCATCAACGAGGTGCCCGAGGTCAACCGCGTGGTCTACGACATCTCAAGCAAGCCGCCGAGCACCATCGAGTGGGAGTAGGGCCTCATTTCGGCTTCAGCCGGCCCGTCTTCACGGCGTTGAGGTAGAGCGTCACAAGTACGACGTCGACGACGAAGACGACGCCGCCCATGACCACGCACTGCACGAGCATCATGGGCGCCGCGAGCGCGAGGCTCCCCGTGACGTTCTGGTCGAGAAGGCCCGTGGCGGCGTAGACAAGCAGGGTCCCCGCAACGAAGACCAGGCCCGAGGGGACGAGGGTGGCCCTCACCGTGCGCCACGACAGGGCGACGGCGCGCAGCGGCCCTACGTCGGCGATGACGATGATGTAGTCGGCGTAGAGCACCACGAAGTAGATGGCGAGCTGACCGAGCACCGCGGCGCTGGCCAGCTGCAGGTCGTCGCCGGCGAGCACGATCGCCCCGGCGGTGAGCGCGCCGACGGCTTCGAGGGCCAGCCCCAGGACGAGCAGCCGCAGGAACTGGCGGGGGTCGGCGGGGCGCAGGTGGAAGTGCCCCACCAGTGAGCGGATGTAGCCGGCCCGCAGCCACATGCCGGCGAGCAGGTACACGACGAAGATCGCCGCGATCACGGCGCTGCGCGCGGCTACGGCGTAGGCGAGCGGCCCCGAAGTGTTGCGCAGCAGCTCCGCAAGCGGCTCGTGTCGGTACAGCCAGGCGGAGACGAGGGGCACGCCGAAATCGAGCGCGTACAGGCCGATGGCGAAGAAGACGAGGTACTGCTTGGCGTGCAGGACGGCGTTCACCCGCTGGGCGAGCGTGGGCGTGGTGCCATCCATGGCGGGAGTATACCGGGCCTGCCGGAGGCGCTCGCCGCCGGGTCGTCGTATCATGCAGTCATGAGATTCCCTCGTCTCGTGCTCGGCGTCCTCGCGCTCAGCTGGGTGCTGGTGATCCTCTATCCGGACCCGGCGGTGCTGGTGCGCAGCGTGCGCAACACGCTGCGGCCGCGGATCGACCCGGCCGCCGTACAGGGTCTGGCCGCGCGGCTGCCGAACGACCCCAAGGCCATCGAGGCCTACGTACTCGACCGGCAGGTGCCCTACGCCTACGACTGGCAGTCGGCCGGCGTGCCCTGGTACTTCCCCACCACGCGTGAGGCGCTGCGCGCCGGGCGCGGCGACTGCGAGAGCCGTGCCCTCGTCCTGGCGAGCATCCTCACGGCCAAGGGCATCCCCAACGAGCTGCGCATGAGCCTCGACCACATCTGGGTCGATTACCCCGGCAAGCAGGCCAATGTAATGGAGAACGCCGGCGTGCAGTTTGCCGGCCGCCAGAACGGCCGCTTCTTTCTGCACTGGCCGGCCGAATTTCACCTGCGCCAGGAGGTCGCCGACCAGGCGGCGATCTTCTGGACGCCGGCGCCATGGGGGAGGGTGCTGCTGCTGGCCCTGGGCCTCACCCTCATCCCGTTCTGGAACGTGCTCGCCGGTCTGCTGGCCGGCAACGGTCTCGGCGCCCGTGGGCCGCGGCCGGGAACGCCGCTCGAGGCGCGTGAAGTGGGTGCGGCCGGGAAAGCGCAGGGCGCGCCGCGCCGGCTTCGCCGCCGGCGCCAGCGCGGCTTGGCCGCACGGCCACAGCGGGTGTAGCCTCAGCCGGCTTCATCTCGCGCCCCAAGAAGGGAGATCGATGACCACCAGTGAGCGCATTGCCGCGGTGGCGCGCCGGATCGTGCGCCAGTGCACCGCGGTGCGCGCCGGCGAGAACGTCTACATTGAGGGGCGCGCCGATTCCATTGAGTACCTCGAGCTTCTCGCCTTCGAATGCGAACGCGTGGGCGCGCTGCCGCTGGTCGTCGTCCAGAGCGACGAGGCGCGGCACCGCCGCCTCATCGAGCTGCCGGCCGAGCAGCTCGCGACCAAGTCGAAGTCCTGGATCGACGCGGTCAAGGCGGCCGATGTTGTGTTCACGATGCACCTCGACGACGGCAAGCCAAAGCTCTACGCCGACGTCACGGCCGCGCAACGGGGCGCGGAGGGGCGCGGTCGCAAGCTGTTAGCAGACTCGATCTACGACGGCACTCGGCGCTGGATCGGGAGCGATTTCCCCACACGCGAGCAGGCCGACACCTTCGGCCTCAGCTTCGACGCCTTCGACGAGCTGTTCTGGCGCGCGTTGGACCTCGACTACGGGGTCCTGGCGGAACGTGCGGCACGCGTCTGCTCGGTCCTGGACGGCGCGCGTGAGCTCCGCATCACGACGCTCAAGGGCACCGACGTCATCATGGGCATCGCCGGCCGGCCTCTCGACCGTGACATCGGCCTAGTGAGCGCGGAGGCGCCATTCAGCAACCTTCCCGCCGGGGAGGTCGCGCTGGCGCCGGTCGAGGAGACGGTGTCCGGCACGGTCGTCTTTGACGTGGCGTTCTGGGACGGCCAGTGGGTCGACGATCTCGAGGTCGCCTTCGAGCACGGCGTCGCCCACGGGGTCAGGGCGGTACGCGGCCTCGAGCTGTTCAACGAGACCATCGCCAGCGCGGCGGGTGGGGGAGACGTGGTCGGCGAGCTGGGGATCGGCCTCAATCACGAGGTCACGGAGCCGAGCGGCTACATGCTGCTTGACGAGAAGATCCTCGGCACGATCCACATCGCCGTCGGCGACAACCTCATGCTCGGCGGCCTCAACGAATCGAGCCTACACTGGGACCTGCTCGTGATGAAGCCCACCGTGACCGTCGACGGCGTCCCGCTGCTGGTCGACGGTGACCTCGTCGTCTGAAGGAGAGCGAATGCGGACCATCGACCTGCGCAGCGACACCGTCACGAGGCCCTCGCCGGAGATGCGGCGCGCCATGGCCGAAGCGGAGGTGGGCGACGACGTCCTCGGCGACGACCCCACGGTGATCCGCCTTCAGGAGTACGCGGCGCAGCTCCTGGGCAAGGAGTGCGGCCTGTACGTCCCCTCCGGGACGATGTGCAACCAAGCGGCGATCCGGGCGCTCACCAGGCGCGGCGACGAGGTCTTCGTGCACGCGCAGGCGCACATCATGTTCTACGAGCAGGGCGGCGCCTCAGCGCTGAGCAACGTACAGCTGCGCTGCTTCGATTCTCCCGACGGCACGCTCGACCTCGAGAAGATGGAGGAGTACGTCCACACCGACGCCGACGTGCACTTCGCGCCCACCCGTTTGGTGTGCCTCGAGAACACTCACAACCATTGCGGCGGCATCGTGCTGCCGATCGAGCACGTCTGCGCAGTGCGCGAGCTCTGCGATCGTCACGGCCTGAGGATGCACCTCGACGGCGCCCGGCTGTTCAATGCCGTGGCGGCATCGGGAATCCCCGCGGCGGAGTGCGCGGCCGCCTTCGACACGGTGAGCATCTGCCTGTCGAAGGGCTTGGGCGCGCCCGTCGGCTCGGTGCTCCTGGGAGACGCCGCCACCATTGCGCTGGCGCGGCGCGCCCGCAAGCTCTACGGCGGTGGCATGCGCCAGGCCGGCATCATCGCCGCCGCCGGCCTGTACGCACTGAAGTACAACGTGGCGCGCCTCGCCGACGATCACCGGCGCGCGCGCGTGCTCGCGCAGCGTCTGGCCGCGCTGCCCGGTCTCGACATCGACCTGGCCACGGTGCAGACCAACATGATCTTCGCCGGCACGCGGGGCACCGGGATGCCGGCGGCCGACCTCGTGGCCCAGCTCGGCGAGGCGGGCGTACTCTGCCTCGACGAGGGTCCCTGGACCGTGCGCTTCGTGACGCATCTCGATCTGGACGACGACGACATCGAGGAGACGGCCGCCGCCGTCGAGCGCGTGGTGGCCGCGGAGGCCTGACGGTCGCGCGGCGGACCGTCGGCGTCCGCCGCCGTGACCGCCGGTCTTACTTCCTGGCGGGGGCCTTCTTGGCCGGCGCCTTCTTCTCCTTGACCGGCTCCGTGCCGGGCCTCACGGCCATGTTGCGGTAGACCTGCTCCATGTCCTCGGCACTGAACTTGCGCGGGTTGTTGCTCCACAGGCGGGCCTGCGTGAGGGCGCCCTTCACGAGATCGGGGATCGCCGATTCGGGGATGCCGACCTCGTTGAGGTACTGCGGCACCTCGAGGTCTTCGGCGAGTGTGCGCAGTGCCTGCAGCGTGACCTCGCAAGCCTCGCGGTCGCTGAGCCCTTCCATGTTCTCGCCCATGAACTCGCCGATCTCCATGAAGAACTGCGGGCAGGCAAGCATGTTGTACTCCATGACCCACGGGAGCATGAGGGTGTTGGCGATGCCGTGAGGCACGTGGAACATGCCGCCGATCGGGTAGCTCATGGCATGCACGGCGCCGACTCCGGCGTTGCCGAAGGAGATGCCGCCGAGCAGCGAGCCCATGGCCATGTTGTGGCGCGCCCAGGCGTTGCCGCCGTCGAACACCGCCGTGCGGATGCTCTTGCTGATGAGCTTGATCCCCTCGGCGGCGAGCGGGTCGGTGTGCATCGTGGCGTTCACCGAGATGTAGGCCTCGATGTTGTGGATCAGGGCGTCCATGCCGCTGGCGGCGGTGACGCCCTGCGGGCAGCTGTAGGTGAGCACAGGGTCGACGAGCGCGATGTTGGGGATGAGGTGCGGGCTCACGACGCCCTGCTTCACGTTCAGCTTCTCATTGGCGAAGATGGCGATGGCCGTGACTTCGGTGCCGGTTCCGGCCGTGGTGGGCACGGCGATGAAGGGCAGCCCCTTCTTGGGCACCTGGTCGACGCCCACGTAGTCTTCGAGACGATCGTCGTTGGGGGCGAGGACGGCGACCACCTTGGCGACGTCGATGGCGGAGCCGCCGCCGAAGCCGACGATGAGGTCGTACTTACCCTTCTTGGCGATGTCGACGATCTCGTGGACGCTGCCCATGGGCGGCTCGGGGACGGCCTTGTCGTAGATGCCGACCTCCATGCCTGCCTCACGCAACGGGGCCTCCACGCTGTCGACGGTGCCGCAGCAGGCCACGCCGGGGTCGGTGATGATGAGCACCTTGCTGCCGTGCAGCTTCTTGGCCTCGGCGCCGATCTGGGCGACGCAGCCGTTGCCTGTGATGAGCGTCTTGGGCGCCCGGTGGACGCGGATCTTGGTATCCATGACTTCTCTCTCCTCGGTTTGCTCTGCTAGCGCGTCAGGCGGCCGGGGCCGTAGACGGTGGCCGCCTCCTCGCGGATCTGGTCTCTGAAGGCCGGGTCGGCGATGTCGATGAGCGCCTCGGCGCGCTCGCGCAGGCCCATGCCGCGCAGGTGGGCGACGCCGTGCTCGGTGACGATGTAGTCGACGTCGGCGCGCATGGTCGTGACCGCCGTGCCGGCGCCGAGGGCGGCGACGATGCGTGAGACGGCGCCCTTCTTCGCCGTGGCCGGCAAGGCGATGATCGCCTTGCCGTCGCGGCTGCGGGCGGCGCCGCGCACGAAATCGACCTGGCCGCCGATGCCGGTGAACTGGACTGGCCCCATAGTGTCGGCGACCACCTGGCCCATCAGGTCGACCTGGATGGCCGAGTTGATGGCTACGACCCTGTCGTTCTGACCGATCAGGTACGGGTCGTTGATGATGTTCACCGGGAACATGTTGACGGCGGGGTTGTCGTCGACGAAGTCGTACAGGCGACGTGTGCCCATGAGGAAGGTGGCCGCCATCTTGTCGCGGTTGATGGCCTTGTTGCGGTTGGTGATGACGCCCTCGTTGTAGAGGTCGACGACGCCCTCGCTGAACATCTCGCTGTGGATGCCGAGGTCGTTCTTCTCGTGCAGGAAGAGGAGTACGGCGTCGGGGATGCCGCCGATACCGAGCTGCAGGCAGGAGCCGTCCTCCACGAGGTCGGCGATGTGCTTGCCGATGGCCTCTTCGACGGGGCCGATGCGCGGCGGCTGCAGCTCGATGATCTCCTGCTGGCTCTCGATGATGAAGTCGATCTCGCTGACATGGATGAACGAATCGCCGTGGGTCCGCGGCATGTTGGGATTGACCTGGGCGACGACGGTCTTGGCGACCTGGGCCGCCGGCTTGGTGTAGTCCACCGAGATGCCGAAGGAGCAGAAGCCGTGCTTGTCGGCTGGTGACACGTGGATGAGCACCACGTCGGGCGGCAGGTAGCCCTCGCAGAACAGCTTGGGGATCTCGCTGAAGAACACGGGGACGTAGTCGCCGCGCCCATCCTTGACGGCCTCACGCGAGGAGGCGCCGACAAACAGCGACTTGTGAAAGAAGGAATCGGCGAACTCCGGCTTGCAGTACTCGCCCTTGCCCATCGCCACCATGTGGTTGATCTCGACGTGCTCCAGCTGGGCGGCGCGTGCCACGAGCGCATCGACCAGCTCGAGCGGCTCGCCGCAGGCGTGCGCGAACACCACGCGGTCGCCCGACTGCACGCACTTCATGGCCTCGGTGGGGGACACCCGCTTGCGGTCGTAGTCCGACTTCCAGTCCATCCCGTTACTCCTTGAGCTTCCGCGTGACCGTGGGCGCGAGCTCGGGAGCCGGCGTGGGGACGCCGTCGACGAGCTCGCCGGCAACGACCACGGTACTGGGGTCGTCGCTCGTCAGCAGGTGGTCCGAGGCGCACGCCCGGGGGCAGCCGCTGAGGTGCACGGTCGCCCCCGGGCCTACGTCTGGGTCGTCGGCGGGCAGCTCGGCGGCCACGGCAGTGCGATCGATGTGGGGGTTGCAGCCCCCGCAGTACACGACCTTCACACGCCGCACCGGTTTCGCCTGCTGCCCTTCCGTCATCGTCAGTCGGCGGACACCGCCGTGGGGACCTTGGTCTTGCCCTTGTCCCACGGCTTGCCCACGCCGGCCAGCGCCTTGGCCAGATCCTTCTTGTGATTGATGTTGGACTGGCGCCCGATCATGATGCGCTGGGCCTGCGGCGAGCCGGCGCCGTGCATGCTCTCGGTGCGGTAGCCGACGGCCGCGGTGCCGAGCGTGAGGTTCTCGACGAGGCGCAGGATGCGCATGCGGTCGATGGTCGGCGTATCGCACTGGCCGACGAGGTATTTCTCCACGATGGGGCCGAGCTTCTCGTCGGCGAGGTCCTGGGCCGATGGCATGGTGACCATCAGGCCGCCGGCGATGTCCTCGGCCAGGCGCGCGATCTCGTAGGGGAAGCGCGTGACGTTCTGCTTGCAGACGTTGGCCAGCAGCATGTCGATCTGGTAGTTGCCGGCCGGCATCTTCACGCCTTCGTAAGAGCAGGCGAGGCCGCACGAGAACAGGGTCTCGTTGAGATGCGTCATCTCGATGAGCTTGTCCTTGATGTGGCTGGCCTTGGCGGCGCCGTTCATGTCGGCGGCCGTGGCGGCCGCGCCGATGAGCACGTCGCCGACGCCGACCTTGCAGCCGCCGTAGCTCTGGCGGTGGTATCCGGCGAAGCGCTCGACCACGGCGCCGGAGAACTCGATCTCGCCGCACAGGTAGACCCGGTCCCAGGGCACGAGCACGTCGTCGAAGACCATGAGGGCTTCCTGCCCACCGAACTGGGCGTTGCCGACGTCGAGGTCGTTGCCCTCGAGCTTGCGCGTGTCGCAGCTCTGGCGGCCGTAGAT
>JADGPQ010000130.1 GCA_017882325.1 Thermoleophilia bacterium | reverse complement strand
CCAAGGTCACGCTGGCCGAAGACCCCGAGTACCCCACGCACATGGACGACGTGGTCAAGGCCATCGGCTGCGAGCCCATCGACTGGAACTACAAGACCGACTGCTGCGGCGCCTCGCTGGCGCTCACCGAGCAGGGCATCGTCGACGACCTCGTGACCCGCATCCTGAACGACGCCAAGGCGTGCGGCGCCGACGCGGTCGCCGTCGCCTGCCCGCTCTGCCAGGTGAACCTCGACGGGCGCCAGGCCGAGATCCTGCGCAAGCGCAGCGACTGGCAGACGATCCCGGTGATCTTCCTCAGCCAGCTCGTCGGCCGCGCCGTCGGCGTAAGCGACAAGGAGCTCGGCCTCAAGAAGCACCTCGTTGACGTGATGGCGGTGATGGCGTAGGGGAGACGCTGCGCCAGCCCTCCGCACCGCACATGAGGGCGATGGGACGAGACAGACCAGAAAGGGCGCCGAAAGGCGCCCCTTCTGCGTGGGCCATGAAGGCCGAGACACCATGATGCCGGCGCGACCGGTAGCGCGCCACGGCCCCCTTCGGCGCGCGGCCGCGGCGGCCGCGCGACATGATCACCCACATTCTATCGCGGTAGTCGGCGGAATGGGACGACGCGTTTGGGCGCCGTACTGAACGGCAGCGGCGGCTCAGCCGCGCGAATCGCGTAGACTTGAGCGCGCGCCCGTGGCGCCGCCACGACCTCCTGGGGAAGGGAATAAGCATGGGACCTGATGTGACACCCGAGCCGGCCGGCGACGACGCGCAGGCACGACCTTCCCGGACCGCCAGCGCGGCGAGCGCCGGCCCGACCACCGCTAACGCCTTTCGCATCCTGCTCGTGTACGCCACGCGTCACGGCTCCACTGTCGAGGTGGCTGACGCGATCGCCGAGGAGCTGCGGTCGGGCGGCAACGAGGTCGACCAGCGCCCTGCCGCTGAAGCTCCCAGCCCGGCGGGCTACGATGCGGTGGTGGTCGGCGGCCCCATGATCATGGGCTGGCACCGCGAGGCGGCGCGCTTCGTCACCAGACATCGCGCCGATCTCGAGAGGCTGCCCACCGCGCTATTCATCACCGCAGCCTCTCTGACCGAGACCGGCGAGAGCGACGTGCAGGGCGTCCCCATCGTCAAGGACCCCTGGCTGGCCAAGGCGCCACGCGACGCGGCCAAGCTGCGCTACAAGGAACGCTACGCCCTGCCGCAGCACTACCTCGGCGCCGTCCTGAAGAAGGCGGCTCCGGGGCGGCCGCGCAGCGTGGCCTTCTTCGCCGGGTCTCTCGACCTCACCACGATGAACCTCTTTGAGAAGGCCTTCGTGCTGCTCGTCATAGGCGCCACGCCCGGCGACGGCCGCAACTGGAAGGCGATCCGCGAGTGGGGCGCCGGTCTGGGCGAGGTGCTGACGGCGTAGAGGGCCCATGCGGCGCGGGCGCCGCGCGGCACGGCGCCGCCGTCCGGCGCCGCCCTGCACAGTGTGCCTGATGTCAGAACGGGAATAATCTGAGTGCCCCTTTGGGGGCCAGACGGGACAGACCCCCTCCCCGTCTGTGGGAAGGAGCCATGCGAAGGGGCGCCGGGAGGCGCCCCTTCTGCATGCGCGGCATGAGGCGTCGCTGAGCGCGGACCACTGCCGAGCGCCCCGCGCTCAGGCGCGGCGCGGCTCGCGCACCAGCGCGAGCAAACACGCCGCGAGCACGGCCGCGCCGACCATCGTCCACCACGCCGGCGTGTACGAGCCGGTGCGGTCGACGATGAGGCCGAAGAGCGGCGGCCCGACGAAGATGCCGATGTTGTCGATGGCCGCCGTGACGCCGGCGGCCGCCCCCGCGGCGGTCGGACCGGCGGTCTCGCCGGCCAGCGTGCCGAAGAGGCCGCCCCAGCCCACGGCGCCGACCCCCAGCATCAGGAGCGCCGCCCACAGCAGCCACGTGTGGCCGGGTCCGAGGAGCGCGAGGATCGCGCACGCCACACCGGCGAGGCCGGCGAGCGCCAGCAGCGGCGCCTTGCGGCGCCGCCCCAGCAGGCGATCGCTCAGCAGGCCGCTGAGCGGCTTGCCGAAGGCGCCGGCAGCCTGGCAGAGAGCCAGGAGGCCGGCGGCCGCGACCACCGAGTACGCCCAGTCCAGGTGGAGGAACAGCACCAGATGGGCGAGCGACGCGAACTCGACCATGCAGAGGAACATGGCCGCAAGACCCAGCAGCAGGATGTCGCGCGAGCGCACCACGGCCAAAAAGCCGGGACGCACGGCCGCGCGGTCGGCCTGCTCGTTTCCCGTGACGCACGGAAGCCCTTGCTCGATCTCGCACACCGCCGGCGAGGCGGCGTCTGCGGCCCCGGCGGTCCAGCTCGGGACCCCCCCGGGCGGATCTCGGTACACCGCCGCCGCGAGACCGCACACGGCGAAAGCCATCGCCGCCGCCACGACAAAGCCCGCCCGCCAGCCCACGCTCAGGGCCAGCGCCGGCATGATCACCGCGCCGAGGATGCCGCTGATGTTGACCGCCGCCTGGTTCACACCGATCGCCGTGGCGCGCTCCTGAGGCGGGAACCACACCATGACCGCCTTGACCGCGGACGGGTAGATGAACCCGCAGCCCAGACCGGAGAGGGCGAGCAGAAGAAGCATGACACTGTAGGAGGGCGCCAGCGCGACGGCTCCCACGAAGACGCCGGTGACGAGCGAGCCGATGACGAGGGCGCGGCGCACGCCGATGCGGTCCACCAGCCACCCGGCCAGCACCAGCGTAGGCGCGTAAGTGACCGCGGTGGCGCTGGTGAGGCCGCCGATCTGGGCGTTGCTCAGGTCGAAAGCCTGCTTGAGGAACGGCGAGAGCGGCCCCACGCAGAGGCGCGAGAGGAACACCACAAGGTAGGCGCTCCATACCACGCCAAGCGCCACGAAGCGAAAGCGCGGCAGCGGACCGCGGACAGATGCAGGGGACGTTGCCGAGGCGGGTGCGGTGGCGGTGCTGCTCACCCGCCGATTCTACCGGAGGCGGCCGGGGCGAGGCCTGCGCCGCACCCCGGCCGCCTCCGGAATGGTCCCGGGCGAATCAGCCCTGCGGCGGCTTGTGCACGCCGATGCGGTTGCCCTCGCTGTCGATGAAGTGGCCGATGAAACCGACCATCTCGCCCATGTCGGAGACCGGCATGGCCGCCTGCCCGCCCGCCGCGACGGCACGCCCCACCATGCCCTCGGGGTCACCCTTGCTGTCCAGGTAGACGGTGATCCCACCGGCGCCGGGCTTCGCGTGCTCGCCCTTCACCAGGTCACCGCTCACGGTGCCGCGCTCCATGGGCAGGAGCGCGACGTCACCGTTCGCGCCGTCCATCAGTGGTATCTCGGCCTCCAGCACGGCGCCGTAGAACTTGCGTGCCCGATCCATATCCGCGACTGGGATGTCTGCCCAGACGATGGTGTTATCCATGTCGCTCTCCCTCGTGGTGAGACTACTGACGAGAGAAGCATGGCCGCAGCGCCGCGATGCGAAACCGACAGGACGACGAAGCACGCTGGGCCGGCGGTGCTTGGCACCGCCGGCCCAGCGTGTTCACGCCCCGCGGCGACTCGGGGATCGCGCGGGCGTCACGGCGTCGTCTTCGCGCGATACAATGCGGCGTTCGCACCGTTCCCCGCCACCTGGCCCGCGGCCAGCACCGTGCTGTCGCCGAGCACGAGGACGCGGGTGAAGTCGCAGTAGCCGCTCTGCTGCCCGGCGGAGCGCCAGTACGCCTGCTCGCTACCGCCGGACGAATAGCGCACCATCAGGAGGTTCGCCGTCGACGCGGTCACGTAGGCGCCTCCGGCGGCGTAGACGCGGTTCTTGCTGTCGATGCCGACGGCGCTGAACTGGCCGTCGTAAGGCCACAGGGAGTTGCTGAACTCGTGATGCCAGGCCGTGCCACCCGCGGGCCTCAGCTTCCAGACGGCTCCCAGGGCCTCGCCGGAGGCGCCTGCCGCAAACGCCGTGCCCACGACGACGGCAGCGCCGTCGCGGTCGACGGCCAGACCCTGAGCCCGGGCGCCGCCGGCATAGGACCGCACCTTCACGCCGCTCCAGCCGCGCTTGCCGGCGACCGTGTACTTCGCCGCGATCAGATCCGCGCTGAGGGGACGGCTCCCGGCCACGCCCGCGACGTACACTCCCGAACCCTTGACGACGAGATGCGTGAAGGTGACGGGGCGCAGCGGGTCCTTGACGGCGGCCGTCCAGCGCAGCCTGCCCGCGGGCGTGTAGGAACGCAGGGAAGCCCGGGCGGGGACGGGCCCTCCGTACCCGAGCTGGCCGGAGATGTAGACGTTGTCGACGGCGTCGACGGCCACCGCCTCGAAAAGGTCCCTGCCCTGCGAGGTGATGACGCGCTTCCAGCGGAGCACGCCGCTGGAGCTCCACTTCACCACGGCGCCGTCGTAGCCGCCGCTGTTGTGCCCCGCGCGTTGCCCGACGATGATCACGCTGCCGTGATGGTCGACGACCATGCCCCGCGGCACGTCGGCGCCGTTCCCGCTGTTGTAGCGCCGCGTCCAGAGACGTTTGCCGGACCGCGTGAACTTAGCGACGAGCCAGTCCCGGGTGCCGGTCTGCCCCTCGACAGCGACAAAGAGGTTGCCTTTGGCGTCGCTCGCCGCGGCGCGCGGGATGAAGCCGGCGGCGCCCGGTGCAGCAGGATAGGTCCAAGACTTGAGGACGGCGCCGTCCGAGACGCGCACGCGCGCGATGACGGCGTGGTGGCTGACGCTCTCGCCCAAAGCGATCTCGTAGACCGAACCGGACGGCCCCTTGCAGAAGGCGCGCGTGTCCGCGGTCACGGGCAGCTGACGGAGCCCGCTGACCGCGAAGCTCCAGGCGTTGGGGTACAGCGGCGGGACCGCGCCGGCCGCGGCCGGCGCCGGCAGCGCCGCGCCGATCGCCATCAGCAGCACGCCCAGCAGCAGACGGCGGGGACGCCATGAGGAGGCCCGCTCCTCACGCGCGATTCCCAGCGCAACGATGTTCATCCCCGCCCCCATTTCTCTGGCTGTACGAACTTGACCATTGTATCGCGCGGAGCTCGAGGGTCGACGGCCATCGGCCCATTTGGCGACACCTCGCCGGACTAGCGTCAGCGCTTGACGAAGCGATACCGATACGATATCACTTCGGTATCGCACACAGACTGCGGCCGCCTTTCGGCCGGGCGAGCCGGGACTCGCCCGCGCGGCCGCCCGACGGAGGTGGAAGCCATGAGTGTCCAGATCGCCAAGACGCCAACGCAGGAGAAGGAGCGCAAGGTCGTCACCGGCTGGCTGATGCTGCCGATCACGATCGCTCTCTACGTCGCCACCCCGGTCCTCATGTACTACGCATTCGTGAACAGCACGGTCAGCGCTTCGGGGAGCTCCCAGCCCGACTGGTGGCTCTTCTGGGGCGCGTGCGTGGCGCTGTTCTTTGCCATCCTCTCCTCCCCCGGCTTCTTCACGCTGCAGCCAAACGAGGTGCGCGTGCTCATCCTGTTCGGCGACTATAGAGGCACGTGCAAGCAGGGCGGCTTCCACTGGGGCAACCCGTTTTGGGCCAACGGCCCGGCCGGCCAGTCGTCGTCGAACCAGCCCAAATGGGTGCGCTCCCTTTCCAGGAGCGGCGACGGTTCAGACCAGAGCCAGGGTCAGAGCGGCCGCGGCCTGAAACGCTACAAGATCAGCCTGCGCGCGCGCACGCTCAATGGCGACAAGCTGAAGGTGAACGACAAGCGCGGCAACCCCGTGGACATCGCCGCCGTCGTGGTGTGGCGCGTCGAGGACACCGCCAAAGCCGTGTTCGACGTCGATGACTTCGAGACGTACGTGGCCACGCAGAGCGAGACAGCCGTGCGTCACCTCGCCAGCGCCTATCCCTACGACTCCGGCGAGACCTTCGCCGACACCGACGACGAGATCACGCTGCGCGGCAACGTCGACGAGGTCTCCGAGGCCCTGCGCGTGGAGCTCTCCGAGAGGCTCGAGCAGGCGGGCGTCACCGTGGAGCAGGCCCGCCTCACCCATCTCGCCTACGCCCCCGAGATCGCCCAGGCGATGCTGCGCCGGCAGCAAGCGGAGGCCGTCATCGCCGCGCGCCGCAAGATCGTCACCGGCGCGGTCAGCATGGTGGAGATGGCGCTGCACGATTTCAGCGTGAACAAGGTCGTGGAGTTCGACAACGAACGCAAGGCCGCTATGGTGAGTAACCTCATGGTCGTGCTCTGCGGCGAGAGCCAGGTCACGCCCGTGGTCAACACGGGCACGCTGTACACGTGAGGCCGGCGGCAGAGGGGCGCTGACTCATGGCCACGCGCAAGCAGTTCCTGCTGCGCATCGACCCGGAGGTGTGGGCCAACGTGGAGAAGTGGGCCGCCGACGAGCTGCGCAGCGTCAATGCGCAGGTCGAGTACCTGCTGCGCGAGGCGATCACAAGGCGCAAAGGCAGCCGCGCGGCGGACGCCGCCCAGCCGCCCTCCGCGCGCGACGGCTGAGTCGGGGCTGCCCGGCGAGCTCCCTACTTCTTCCTGGCGCGCATCCGGGCCTGCTTCTCGTAGTCCAGCACGCCGAGCTGCCGCCGCCCGCGAGGCTTCTTGTCCACGTCGACGCGGCCGCGCCCGAAGGCGTCGACGCGACCCCAACGCCCAGGGATGTCGAGCAGCTCGAGCCGTCCGATGCCCTGTGGCAGCGCGGGATCCACAATAAGGTGGTCGCCCACGGGCTCCAGCCCGAGCATGGTGCGCAGCAGCAGCAGCGGCGCCCCGGTGGACCACGCCTGGGGGCTACACGACGTGGGGTACTGCACCGGGTACTTGGTGACCTCGCGGGCGTAGCCGCCGAAGGCCTCGGGCAGGCGCCCCTCGAAGAAGTTGGCGGCGTCGAGGATGCCGGCGGCGATGCGCGCCGCCTCCTCCTTGAACCCGTAGCGGCGCAGCCCCCAGGCGGCGATCGAGTTGTCGAACGGCCACACGGTGCCGACATGGTAGCCGATGGGATTGTAGCGGCCCTCCCCCTCGGCCAGCGTGCGCACTCCCCAGCCGGAGTAGAGGCGTGAGCTCATGAGGTGCCGCGCCAGCGACTTGGCCTTCGACTTGTCGACGATGCCGCTCCACAACAGATGACCGATGTTGGAGGAGAGTGCGTCGACCTTCTGGCCATCGGTGTCGATGGCGATGGCGTAGTAGCCGCCCTCCCGCACCCAGAAGTCGCGGTTGAAGCGGCGCTTGAGGTCGGCGGCTTGCTTCTCGAGCTTGTCGGCGAAGGCGGCGTCCTTCCAGATGAGCCGCGCCAGGCGGGCGCCCCGCACTTTGGCGTCGTAGGCGTAGCCCTGCAGCTCGCAGGTGGCGCGCGGAAAGCCCGGCAGGCGCCCGTCGTGGTAGGAGATCGAATCCCACGAGTCCTTCCAGCACTGGTTCTCGAGCCCGGTCTTCTCGTTGCGCCGCTCGTAGGAGATGTAGCCGTTGTGCTGCAGGTCCGCGTACTCGTCGATCCAGGCGAGGGCGGCGCGCGATTCGTATTCCAGCTCGCGCACCAGCTTCGCGTCGCCGGTCCAGCGCTCGTACTCGTCGAGCAGCACGACGTAGAGCGGCGTCGCGTCGACGGAGCCGTAGTACGGCGAGTGGGGGCGTTCTTCGAACGCCGTCATCTCGCCGTAGCGCATCTCATGGAGGATGCGGCCCGGGTCCTCGTCGCGGAAGTCGTCGCGGCGGCTGCCCTGGCGCTCGCCGAGCTCGCGCAGCGTGGTGGCCGCGAGCTCGGGCGTGAAGGGCAGCGCCTGCAGGCTGGTGAAGATGCTGTCGCGCCCGAACATGGTCATGAACCACGGCAGGCCGGCCGCCGGCAGGCTGCGCCCGGCGGATGTGCGCGGCGAGAAGCGCAGGGCCGCCAGGTCCACCAGGCTGCGCTGGTAGATCATCTTCAGCCAGTCCCAGTCGGACTCCAGGGCGGGAGCCTCGCCCAGCCACTTCTCCAGACCAGCCGCCAGGTTCGGGCGCGCCCGCTTGGCGTGCCGCTCGTATTTGGGCCTGTCGCGCGTCTCCCCCCAGCCGGCGAAGGCCGTGACCACATGCAGGTCGGTGGTCCACTCGCCGTGCGGCTCGATGTGCACGTTGAAGGTGAGCCCCGTCTCGTCGACCTTGCAGGGGGACGTGGACTCGACCCAGGTCTCGCGGCTGAACGTCTCGCGCTCATAGCCCAGTACCAGCCGG
The DNA here is from genome assembly GCA_017882325.1 of Thermoleophilia bacterium. Lineage (GTDB taxonomy): Bacteria > Actinomycetota > Thermoleophilia > UBA2241 > UBA2241 > CAIXSE01. The sequence continues at coordinate 218 of JADGPQ010000130.1, read as the reverse complement.
TCGCCCTCGACGCGGCTGTAGTAGGCGCCCTTCTTCTGCAGGGCGTCCTTGACCTCGAAGAGGTCGGCGAAATCGCTGCCCGCCTCCATGCGCACCAGGAGGTCCACGGCTTTCTCGTCGTGGTTGAGGAGCGTGAGCTCCTCGTGGAAGCCGTCGCCCACGGCGCGCTGGCGGATCACCGACAGCTTGGCGTCGATGTAGACGGTGCCGGTGCCCGG
>JADGPQ010000129.1 GCA_017882325.1 Thermoleophilia bacterium | reverse complement strand
CGGCGGGGTGACCCATGGGGTTGCTGTCGCCCGACGGGGCTGGCCAACGTTCGTTGTGTCCCCCGCCGCCTGCCGCGAGGTTCGCCGGCGTGACCTGATAGGAGTCTGGCTGAGAGGCCCCCAATGAGCCCTGTCCACCGACGGTCCCGCGCTTCGGAGGATGGATCCGAAAGGGGACCGACATGATGGTACTCGGGATCGACCCACCGATGAGCGCGCGGCGCAGATCGCGGCGTCCGAGACGCTCCTCCAAGAGGCGGCCTCCACAGACCCGAAGCTGCAGGACCCGCTGATCGCCGTCCTCGAACGGGAGTACAGGATCGTCGATTTAACCACGCCGCTCGATGTCCTCGTCCGGTCCTAGACGACGGGCGCGGGTGTGGAGCCTGCGCGCCGCGTCGTCCCGGGAGAAGCCCTGTAGATCCCTGACCAGGTAGAGCGGACGTCCGCGGACCTCCGTCCAGATGCGACCGATGTACTCGCCCAGCATGCCGATGGTCATGAGCTGAACCCCGGAGCTGAGCAGGACCAGGACGGCCAGTGACGTCCACCCCTGGACGGGCACGTCGCCGAAGAGGCGCAAGACGATGAGAACGATGGCGATGGCGAACGCGGCGATGGAGGCCAACAGGCCGACCCACGTGGCGATGCGCAGCGGACGGAGGGAGAACGACAGGATGCCGTCCAGTGCGAAGCGTACCATCTTGACGAGGTGGTACTTGCTCTCGCCAGCGAAGCGAGAGTCGCGCGCGTAGGCCACGCTGGTCGAGTCGTAGCCTAGCCAGGCCACCATCCCTCGCACGTACCGATGGTGCTCGGGCATAGACACGAGGGAGTCCGTAGCGCGGCGGCTCAACAGCCGGAAGTCGCCGACGTCGACGGGCATGTCGACGTCGGCGAGGTTGCGCATGGTGCGGTAAAACAGCTTGGCCGTGCCCCGTTTGAACCAAGTCTCGCCGCGCCTGGCGGTGCGGACTCCGTAGACGATGTCGGCGCCTTCCCGCCAGGCATCGACCATCTGGGCGATGACTTCCGGCGGGTCCTGCAGATCGGCGTCGAGGACCGTCACGGTGTCGCCGCCGGCATGCTCGATGCCCGCCGAGACGGCGATCTGGTGCCCGAAGTTGCGGGACAGGCGCATGAGCCGCACATTCGTGTCGCCGTCTCGAATCGCCAGAAGGCGGGCCCAGGACGTGTCCCTGCTGCCGTCGTCCACGTAGATGATCTCGTACCGGTTGCCGATAGCCGTTAGCGCCGCGGCGCAGCGCTCGTGAAAAGCGGCGATGCCGTCGGCCTCGTTGAACACGGGCACGACCACGGAGTGCAGTGGTCCGGCGGACATCGTCACGTCTACCCCGGTCATCTGGTGGCCACGAGCAGCAACGACAGCCCGATGGGCAGGTCGACTCTCCGCAGCAGCGGCAGCTCCAATGCGAAGATACGCCGCAGCACGGCGTTGACGAGCGGCGCAGGTTGCCTGACCATCGCAGGCCTTTGCTGACGTCTCGCCATCGTCCGTTCCAGCCACGCCAGAGGCAAGAGCAGCGTATTGAAGTAGGTCACGCGTTCCACGCGGAACCCTGCGATGACGACGCGATCACAAAGCATGGCTCGAGTATAGCGGCGACGATGGTGGTTCAGCTCATCGTGCGGGCCCCATAGCGCGGGGACCGCGGGGACCGTGACCAAGAGGCGGCCGCCCGAACGCAGAGCACGGGCGGCCTCGGCGAGTCCGGCCCCGTCGTCCTCAAGGTGCTCCAGGACATCCAGGGCGAGCAGCATGTCCACACTACTCGCGGCCACCGGCAGCTGCTCGAACGAGCCCGGGGCGACGTCGCAACCGGCGGCGGCGGCGACCCGCAGGGCGGCGGCGGCCGGTTCAATGCCCGTCACCCTGGCGCCGGGGAATAGGGGCACGAGGCCGCGCAGGGTGGCGCCGGTCCCGCAGCCCACCTCGAGCAGCCGCGCCGCCGGCCGAGGTGCCCAGCGCCGTGCCTGGTCGAGCACGAGGCTACGGCGCACGAGGAACCACCAGTGCGTCTTCTCCAGCGCGGCGAAGCTCAGAAGTAGCGCCTCGTCCACGAGGTCCTCCCATCTGCGGTCCGGGCGAGGTCTCCAAGTGTATAGTAGTGCCCGGTCAGCGGGCCCGAGTCCACCGGGAGGTGGCATGCGCTTCGTCAAGTTCGCCGTCATCGGCGTGGCGAACACGGCCATCTCCTTCGCGGCGTTCAACCTGGTCGCCGTCGGCCTCCACATGCCCCTGCTCTGGGCGAACGTCGTGGCCTGGCTGGCCGGCTTCGTCAACTCGTTTGTCTGGAACCGGTCGTGGACCTTCGCCGACCGCAGGATAGATCCGGCCGGCGCCGTATTTCTGCGGTTCGCCGTCGCCAACGTGCTGGCCCTCGCGTTGAGCACCCTCATCGTGGCGGCGCTCCAGGCGGCGGCTGGCGTGTCTCAGGGAGCGCAGGCCTCCGCCCTCGAGCTGAATGCCATCGAGGCGGTCGCCATCTGCGGGGCGCTCTGCGTCAATTACGTCGTCTCGTCACGCTGGGTGTTCCGGGCCTGAGGCGCGCCTTCGGCGAGAACGGGGCGGACGGTCGCCCGGCGGCCCACGTTGACGACTTTCACGACCTCGGCGGCGCGCCTCTTAACGCGCAGCTGTATACCAGACGTGGGGCTCAGGTTGGTGCGCACCTTCGCCTTGACGGTGGCGGCGAGCCAACAGCTCACGCGTGAGACATTAGCCGCAGCCCGGACAGGGTACGTTGTGCTGTGATGTGTGATGCACGCTTGTCATGACGACGGGCCACTCGGCCGGGAAGCGGACCGATGAACGGAGCCCGCCCCATGCTAAAGTGAGCCAAGTACTGCTCAGGCTGCAGGAGGGACTGTGATGAAAGCGGATGCAGCGGATAGCCCGAATCCCTCCCAGCTGATCACTAGCAAGATCGCCACGCTGGGCGACTGGCGCGGCCGACTGCTAGCCCGACTGCGCGATCTGATTCACGAGGCCGACCCCGACATCACCGAGGATTGGAAGTGGGGAACCGCGGTGTGGACGCATGGAGGGCTGGTCTGCAGCGCCGGCGTCTTCAAGGATCATGTGAAGCTCAACTTCTTCAAAGGCGCCTCCCTGGAAGACCCAAAGGGTCTCTTCAACGCCGGCCTTGATGCCAAGACCACTCGAGCCATCGACTTTGGCGAGACCGACCTAGTCGATGAGTCCGCCTTGAGGAACTTGGTTCGCGCCGCCGTCGCTCACACTACGTCCTCGGGGACCAAGAGATAGGCGCATGGCGCAAGGTACGAAGCGGGCTGCGCACGCGTCGGTAATCAAAGGAGCAGGAAGATGGAGTATCGCGAGCTCGGACGCACGGGCTGGAAGGTTTCGAGCATCGGTCTCGGCACGTGGGCGATGGGCAGCTCATGGGGGGCTGTGGACAGCAGCGAAGCGCTTGCTGCCCTCAATCGCGCCCTGGATCTGGGCGTCAACTTTTTCGACACCGCCGATGTGTATGGCAGCGAGCCGCTGCTTGGCCAATTACGCCGGGAACGAAGAGAGCCGTTCTACATCGCCACGAAACTGGGCGTGCGGATCAATCCCGACCCCAAGGCCTACACGCGCGAGAACATAACCGCCTTCGTCGAGGAGAGTCTGCGAAATCTCGGCACGGAGACGATCGACCTCATGCAACTGCACGTCCCGCCGATCGAGGTCTACAACCCCGAAACATTTGGGATCCTCGACGACTTGGTGGCGCAAGGCAAGATCCGACACTACGGCGTGAGTGTGGAACGGATCGCGGAGGCCCAGAAGGCCATCGAATACCCCGGCGTGCAGTCCGTCCAGATCATCTTCAACATCTTCCGACAGCGACCGGCGGAGGACATCTTCCCGGAAGCCAAACGCCGCCGTGTGGGCATCATCGCACGCGTGCCGCTGGCTTCCGGGATGCTTACCGGCAAGATGACGCGCGCGACCACCTTCGCCCCCGACGATCATCGCAACTACAACCGCGACGGCCAGGCGTTCGATCGTGGCGAGACGTTCTCGGGGGTGGATTTCGAGATCGGACTGCAAACCGTCGAGGAACTGCGCCCGCTTGTTCCGCCGGGAGCCACCATGGCGCAGATGGCTTTGCGCTGGATCCTGATGTTCGAGGATGTGACATGCGCGATCGCCGGAGCCAGGCGTCCCGCACAGGCGGAGGACAATATCCATGCCGCCGACCTGCCCCCGCTTTCGGATTCCACTATAGAGACGATCCGAGCACTTTACGACAGGCACATTCGCGCGCAGGTGCATGACTCGTGGTAGCGCGACTCGGGGTTCGTCGCTCCTGAGCGACACCATCAGCCGGTAGCTGCCCTCCGGGTAGCCGTCGCCAGGACGGGCGGGCGCCTGCCGAAAGTTCGGCCACAGGCGCGGGGAATCGCGGGCGCAGAGGATCCCCGTCGACTACTTCACGTTGCGGAAGCCGACGTGCTGTCGACCGGCTCGAGCCGAGCAGAGAAGTGCCTGAGAAACGGCGCTTGCTCGACGATGCGGTAGGCGCAGAGCTCGTCCCTGTGCTCGTGCACCTGGGTCACCACTTCGATCACGTAGTCGATGTGGCTCTGCGTGTAGACGCGTCTCGGGATCGCGAGGCGCACGAGCTCGCGAGCCGCCGGCTTCTCCTCCCCGGTCTCAGCGTCTCGCGAGCCGAGCATCAGGCTGCCGATCTCCACACCACGAACGCCGCCGACGGTGTACAGCTCGACGGTCATCGAGATGCCGGGAAAGTCACTCGGGGCCAGATGCGGTGCGAAACTTCGAGCGTCGAGATAGATAGCGTGGCCGCCGGGCGGCCAGATGAGAGGCACGCCGGCGCGGCGCAGATGGTCGCCGAGATACCGCGTCGAGGTGATGCGATAGTGCAGGTAGTCTTCGTCGAGAGCCTCGTACATGCCCACGGCGATCGCCTCGAGGTCGCGGCCGGCGAGGCCCCCGTAGGTGGGAAATCCCTCCGTGAGGATGAGCAGGTCCTTCTCCTGACGTGCGATAGCGCTGTCGCGTGTGGCGAGGAACCCGCCGATATTCACGATGGCATCCTTCTTGGCGCTCATCGTGCACCCTTGGGCGAGGTCGCACATCTCGAGCACGATCTGGGCGACCGACTTCTGGGCGTAGCCGGACTCGCGCTGCTTGATGAGATAAGCGTTCTCCGTGATGCGGCAGGCATCCAAGTAGAGCGGCACATCATGTCGCCGGCAGATTTCGGCGACGGCCCGCGTGTTGGCCATGGACACCGGCTGACCGCCGCCGGAGTTGTTCGTCACCGTGAGCATCGCCAAGGGCACCCGCGCACGCCCGTACTCGGCCAGTGTCTGCTCGAGACTCTCGACGTCCATGTTGCCTTTGAAGGGGAAGTCCGACTCCAGGTCCGCGAGCTCCTCGCAAGGCAAGTCGAGGGCCTTGGCCCCGCGAAACTCGACGTTGGCGCGCGTCGTGTCGAAATGGCTGTTGTTGGGCACGACGTCGCCGGCCTTGCACATCACCGAGAACAGGATGCGCTCCGCGGCGCGGCCCTGGTGCGTCGGGATGACGTGCTCGAAACCCATCACATCACGCACGGCATCCTGAAAGCGATAGAAAGAAGGGCTTCCGGCATAGGATTCGTCGCCGCGCATGATGCCCGCCCATTGGGCGCTGCTCATGGCCCCCGTACCGCTGTCGGTGAGCAGATCGATGATGACGTCCTCCGAGCGCAGCGCGAAGACGTTGAACCCGGCCCCGGAGATGAGGTCAGTCCGCTCCTCGCGCGTGCTCAGCCTGATCGGTTCTACTGCCTTGATCCGAAATGGTTCGATGATGGTCTTGAACACGGGCTCCTCCAAGATGTCGTCTCCCCGAATGGACCCCCTGCCGGCCACGAGGACGCGCTCGTCGCGCAGCGAAAGCAAGCGAGCGTCGACCTCGAGCAGCCGAGGCGGCTCAGGGCCGTGCTCGGCTCACCAGGGGTCGGCTTGCCTGGCTGGTAGAGCCACGCTTGGAAGAACGCGTCCAGGACAGGTACTTCCTCATGGCTCCCACCCTTCAGGTGTTCTCTTCAAGGGTTCGACTCTACGGCTGCCACCGAGAGAGGACAAGCGTGCGTTTCCTGTCGACCGCGCAGCGTCGTCCTGTTGCGTGAATGGTCGTGCCGCACACGGTCTCCCCGGCTGTTAATGGTGGTCCGTAGGGAGTCGAACCCCTGACCTTCTGGCTGCTGTCACAGGCCTAGGCGCGCGAGTCTTCACCTCGGCACCAAACATTGACGGCCGCTGTCCTACCTGATATGCCGTGCGAGGCCCGCCAGCTCGCGCCCCGCCCTCAGACCTCGGCTCCGCGCGGACTCGGGATCGTCACGGCGATCGCGTCGACCTGTGACCAGAACGAGGAGGTTCGATGTCAGAGCCGCTTCATGTTTGCGATGGTGTGCACCCTGGGCGCCATCTCGGCGCATCCCACCATGCGAGTGGCGGTCAAGTGCGATAGGCGCACCGACCGGAAAAAGCGGGGGCAGAAAAGGGGGGTCAATGGGGATGTTGGAAGACTTGGATCCGAAAGAAGTGTTTCACTACTTTGAAGAACTGGCCCAGATTCCAAGATGCTCAGGAAACGAGAAACGGGCCAGCGATTACCTGGTCAGCTTTGCCGAGGAGAGGAAGCTGGAGGCCTTTCAGGACAAAGCACTGAACGTCATCATCAAGAAACCCGGAACCGCGGGATACGAGGATTCCCCAGCGGTGATCATCCAGGGGCATATGGACATGGTCTGCGAGAAGTCCAAGGGGTCCGACCACGATTTTTCCAAGGACCCGATACCCCTGAAGATCAAGGGCGATTTCGTACGGGCGGACGGCACGACACTCGGTGCGGACAACGGCATCGCAGTGGCGTACGGCTTGGCCATATTGGACAGCGCGGAGATCCCCCACCCGCCTCTCGAGCTTCTCGTCACGACAAGTGAAGAGACCGGCATGAATGGAGCCCATGCCCTCAAGGCGGACCATCTCGCGGGAAAGACGCTGCTGAATATCGATGCCGAGGAAGAAGGCGTTCTCTTTGTCAGCTGCGCGGGCGGAGCCGATCTCGTGTGCGAGTTCGACACCCATTGGGAGAAAGCCGCGAGCGGCGCGCTTCTCATAGAGGTCTCAGGCCTGAAGGGCGGGCACTCGGGTCTGGAGATCGTTCAGCAAAGGGCGAATGCGATCAAGCTTCTGGGGAGAGTACTGGACGCCGCCAGAGGGGCAGGGGAGTTCACAATCGCCGCGATATCGGGAGGCTCGAAGTCCAACGCGATCGCGAGAGCAGCGCAAGCGACCGTTACGGCAGACGCCTCCGTACTCAAGAAGATCAAGGCCATCGTGAATCGCCTGTCCAAGGACCTGAAGACGGAGTCCGCTGCTGTGGATCCGGACATCAGGGTGGTCGCGGCCTCCGCTGAGAAGGTCGCACGACAGCTGGACAGCGCTTCTACGGAGAGGCTCATCGACTTTCTGCTGATCGCCCCCAACGGCGTTCAGTCCATGAGCCAGGACCTGGAAGGTCTCGTGGAAAGCAGCCTGAACCTCGGCGTACTCGAGCAGTCGGGCGAGTCCATCAAAATAACGGTCTCGGTCAGGAGCTGCGTCGATTCGATCAGGGAGGACCTCACCCGCAGGGTCGAGGCTTTGGCGGGCCTGGTCAACGCCCAGAGCAGCAGGACCGGCGAGTATCCCGCCTGGCAGTACGAAGCGGATTCGAAGATTCGAGACCTGTGCGTCAGCGTCTACAAGGACGTCTCCGGCCGCGAGCCGCAGATCCAGGCCATTCACGCAGGGCTTGAATGCGGCCTGCTCCGGGAGAAGCTGCCGCAGACGGACATGATCAGCTTCGGACCGAACCTCCAAAACGTACACACCCCCGAGGAGCAGCTGAGCATCAGCTCGGTCGCCAATACGTGGGCGTTCCTGACATCGGTCCTCGCGGCATCCAAGTAGGGGGAAGCGCAAATGGCAGATACAGTCGAGAAACCGAAGCAGGCTACAACGCCTTCGCCATCGACAAAGGCGAAGGCCTCAGACGAGTTCGGGCTATCCAAATACTCCTACGGCGGCTGCCGCGGAGACGACTATGTGCCCTATGTCCCGACGACCGAGGTGATGCCCGAGATCACGGGGTATTCCGTCATCATGGGCATCCTCTTCGCACTTATATTCGCCGCGGCGAACACGTATCTCGGTCTCAAGGTAGGCATGACGATCTCCGCGGGCATACCCGGCGCGATCCTCGCCATCGGCCTTCTAAGAGGCATCTTCAGAAGGAACAACATCCTGGAAGCGAACGTGGCCTCAGTTATGGCCGCGATGGGCGAGTCCCTCGCCGGCGGCATCATCTTCGTTCTCCCCGCGCTGATAATGCTCGGCTTTGGCCTGAGCATCACGACGATCGTCATCGTGACGATCATCGGCGGCCTCATGGGCGTGTTCTTCATCACCCCCGTG
>JADGPQ010000128.1 GCA_017882325.1 Thermoleophilia bacterium | reverse complement strand
CCCAGCCGCGGCGCCCCGCCACTCAGGCTTCGCGCACTTCGCGCCCGCGCCCGGCTGCCGCGCCGCGGGCCGGACACATGGTCGCGCGGATCGCCGCGCCGGCGGTGTTCCTCGTGGCAGTGGTGGTCCTGCTCAGTATCGTCGTCCATTCCGGCGTCATCGGCGGCAAGGCCGCGCCGGTGGTCACGCCCACCCCCGCGGCCACCAAGACCAAGAGCGGCGGCAAGGCGACGAAGTCGGGCTACAAGTTCTACGTCGTAAAGAGCGGCGACACGCTGTCGGGCATCGCCGTCAAGTTCGGCATCACCACCAGTGACATCGAGGTTCTCAACCCCAAGATCAGCGGCAGCACCCTGGTCGTGGGCACGAAGATCAAGGTCCCCAAGCCGGCCCCCTAAGGCCGACGCCTGCCGCGGTGGGCGTCGTTCCGCGCGCCTGCCTCTGACCTCCTCGCGGCGACGCGTCCCGCTCGCTGCCACGCCGGTCGCACGCGCGACTGCCTTGCCCACACCAGGGTGACGACCCTCCTCCCGCCTCGACCGGGTTCGTCCCCGTCCGCCGCGGCAGTATGCCGTGTGACGGGGTGGGGAAAAGTGGCGCAATACTATTGCAATGTGGGGAGCAGTGGGGTAACGTGGCGTCTATGCAGCGACCGGTCTTGGTGGGGGAGTACGATTTCACGTTCGATGCGAAGAACCGCGTCGCCATCCCCGCACGCCTGCGACCGGCGTTCGCCGGCGGCGTCTACGTGACCAAGGGCCACGAGCATTGCCTCGCCGGGTATGCGCCGGAGGAGTTCAAGGAGTACCTCGAGCGGCAGATGGAAGGGATCTCCCCCAACAGCAGCAAGGGCCGTGACCTCATGCGCTTCACGGCCGGTAACGCCATGCATCAGGAGCTTGACGGGCAGGGGCGCATCACAGTGCCGGCCCGGCATCTCGAGTTCGCCGGCATCAACCGCGAAGTCAGCATCATCGGCGTACAGGACCACGTTGAGATCTGGGACCGGACCGCCTGGGCTGACTATCAGTCCCGTCTGGAGGAGGAGGCCGATGCTACTGCAGACGAGCTTGCAGCTTCGTGAGTACGAGATGGCCCTAGCCCACACCCCGGTCCTTCTCGACGAGCTGCTCGAGCTGCTAAGGCCGGCGAAGGGCGAGGTGGCCATCGACTGCACCTTCGGCGCCGGCGGCCACGCCGAGGCGGTGGCGGCGATGCTCGGCCCGAAGGGCCGTCTCATCGCCGTGGACCGCGACCCCAGCGTGGCCGAGTACTTCCGCGATGTGGCCCGCGCGGCTGCCTGCGAGTGCGAGCTCTACCACGGCAACTTCGCCGAGGTCCTGGCCGCGCGCGACGACGCCTCCGCCGACATCGTCTACATGGACCTCGGCGTCTCCTCGATGCAGCTCGACCGGCGCGAGCGCGGCTTCTCCTACGCCTACGACGCCCCGCTCGACATGCGCATGGACCCCGAGCTCGCCGTCACGGCCGCCGACCTGGTGAATACGCTGCCCGAGGACGAGCTGACCGACATCTTCTTCCGCTACGGGGAGGAGAGGTATGCCAAGGGCATCGCTCGCGGCATCGTGCAGACGCGCAAGAAGCAGCCGTTCTCCACCACCTGCGAGCTCGTCGAGGTCATCAAGCGCAACATCCCCACACCCGCCCGTTTCGCTGCCGGCAACCCTTCGCGCCGCGTCTTCCAGGCCCTGCGTATCGTGGTCAACGACGAGCTGCAGTCCCTGGCTCGCGGTCTCGATGAGGCGTACCGCGTGCTGCGCCCCGGCGGGCGCGTGGCGGCGATGAGTTTCCATTCGCTCGAAGACCGCATGGTCAAGGAGTTCCTCAAAGGCCACGCCGCGGGCTGCATCTGCCCGCCCGGCCTGCCGCTGTGCGTGTGTGGGCACGAGCCCACTCTGCGGGTCCTGACTCGCCGGCCGGTGACGCCCAGGGCGCGCGAGATCGAAGTCAATCCACGCAGCAAGTCGGCGAAGCTGCGCGTCGCCGTCAAGCTCTAGGAGGGCAGGTGGCGGCAGCGGCACAGGCGCGGCGCGCGGCAGCGGCCCCGCGCCGACAGGAGCAGCCGGAGCTCGTCCCGGCGCGCCCGACCGCGCGGAGGGCGCCGCAGGCGCGGCGCCGCGCGGCGCAGCGCGCCCGGCTCACGCGCGTCTTCGTGATCTTCGTGGTCTGCCTCACCGTCCTCGCCGTGGGACGCGTCTCCCTGAGCTTCGCCGTCGTGCAGAAGACCCTTCAGACCGCGACTGTCGTGCGCGAAGAACGCGCCCTGAGCGCCGAGAACGCGCAGCTCGCGGAGAAGCTCGCCCAAATGAGCTCGAGCGTGCGCATCCGTCACATCGCCGAGACGCAGCTGGGGCTCGTCGACGCCGATCATTGGCAGGTTCTCCGAGTGGCGAAGGACGCGCGCATCGCCTCGGTGGCTAAGAGGCCCTGATGCCTGCGAGCAGCCCTGGACGGCGTCGCGCGACCGGCCGGCGCGGCGGCGGCCTGCGCTCGCTTTCCAGAGTCGCGGCTCGCGGCGGGGGCATCGCCGGCGGGCGCGGCCTCGACGGTCGCATCCGCCTCCTGCGCTTCGTCTTCATCGTCTTTCTCGTGGTCGTCGGCGGTAAGGCCGTCGCTCTCGCGTCGTCGTCAGAGAACCTCAACAGGATCGCCCTCCAGCAACAGACGGCCAGTCTCGTGCTGCCCGCACATCGCGGCGACATCCTAGACCGCAACGGACGCGAGCTGGCCGTGGGCAAGCCGGCGCAGACGGTGTTCGCGACTCCCTATCTTCTGCACGAGCCCAAAGTGGCGGCGCGCGCTCTGTGCGCGGCGCTCCGGATCAAGAAGAAGCGGGAGCGGCGGGCACTCGAGAAGGCGCTCGCGCAGCCCAGGAGCGGCTTCGCCTACGTGGCCCGCAAGGTGGACCCGGACCTCGCAAAGGCCGCGCTGGCCCTCGAGCTGCCCGGGGTCGGCGCTTATGCGGAGGAAGAGCGCTCCTACCCCCTTAGAGGCTCAGCGGCCCAGGTGCTGGGCTTCGCCGGCATCGACGGCAACGGCCTTGCCGGCGTGGAGAAGGAGTACGACAAGCAGCTCGCCGGCGTGGCGGGGAGCGAAGTGATCGTCCGCGACCCGGCTGGCCACGCGCTCAGGACCGTGCAGCAGACTCAACCGACCTCCGGCGAGAGCGTCCGTCTCACGCTCGACGAGGACATCCAGTACACGGCCGAATATGTGCTCGAGCACGCTGTGCACGGCTCCTCGGCCACGGCGGCAACGGCCATCGTCATGGACCCGCGCACCGGCGAGATCCTGGCGATGGCCAACGTGCCCGAAGTCAAGAACAACGACTTCTCACTCAACCAGGCTCACGACCGCAACCGCGCCATCACCGACGCCTTCGAGCCCGGGTCGATCTTCAAGCTCGTCACCATCTCCGGGGCGCTGGCCGACGGCACCGTGAACACGCATCAGAAGTTCACGCTCCCGCCAACCATCCCCGTGGAGGACCGCATCATCCACGAGGCCGAGGCCCGCGGCACCGTGAACTACAACGTCAAGGATATCCTCGTGCACTCGAGCAACGTGGGCGCCGTGACCATCGGCATGAAGATGGGCCAGTCCGCCTTGTTGCGCTGGGTGAAGGCCTACGGCTTCGGCAAGGACACCGGCATCGCGTTCCCGGGCGAATCGCCGGGCATCGTGCCGGCCGCCGAACAGTGGTCGGGGACGACGATCGCCAACATGCCGATGGGGCAGGGCATCGCCGTGACGCCGCTGCAGATCACGGCTGCGTTCGCGGCGGTGGCCAATCACGGCGTCTACGAGCAGCCGCACCTGGTGGACCAGGTCGGCACGACGGTCTACCGGGAGCCTCCCGGCCGCCGAGTCATCCCTGCGCGCATCGCCGCAGAGGTGCGCGACATGCTCGCCGCGGCGGTCGACCACGGCACGGGCGTCAAGGCGCAGATCCCCGGCTACGTGGTCGCCGGCAAGACCGGCACGGCGGAGAAGCCGCTGCCGGACGGCAGCGGCTACTCGAAGACCGACTACGTCGCCTCGTTCATCGGCATGGTCCCCGCCGACCATCCGCGACTCGTCGTGATGGTCGCCGTGGACTCGCCGCGCACGTCGATCTTCGGGGGCGATATCGCCGCGCCGGCCGTGCAGCAGATCATGCGCTTCGCGTTGCAGCAGCTGGAGATCGCGCCGTGACGTGGGACCGGTCCCGGGTGCGTGCGGGCCGTCCACATGCAGGTGGAGGGCGGTGGCCGTTTTGATAGAATCCGCCGCGATGAAGCTTGCCGAGCTGCTCGAGGGGGTCGTGGGCGCCACCGTGCGCGGCGACCCGGTCACCGAGATACGGGGCCTCGCCTACCACACGCGTGACGTCGTCGACGGCACGCTTTTCTTTTGCGTTCCCGGGCTCAAGTTCGACGGGCACGCGTTCGCGGCGCGCGCCGCGGCTGCGGGCGCCGCGGCGCTGATCTGCGAGCGGGACACCGGAGTGGCGCTGCCGCACGTGCTCGTGCCGTCCGTGCGCCCCGCCATGGCCCTCCTTGCAGCGCGCTGGTACGAGCACCCCTCGCGCGAGCTGACCGTCGTGGGCGTGACCGGCACGAACGGCAAGACGACCACGGCGCACCTCGTGGCGGGCATCTTCGCCGCCGCCGGCCGGCCCGCGGCTCTGCTCGGCACCGTGGTGAACCGCGTCGGCGGGCAGGACAACCCCGTCCAGCTCACGACCGCCGAATCGCTTGACCTGCAGCGCATGTTCCGCGAGATGGTCGCGGCCGGCGACCGGGCGTGCGCTCTGGAGATCAGCTCGCACGCCCTGGCTCAGGAGCGCGCCGCCGGCATAGACTTCGACGCCGTCGTGTTCAGCAACCTCACGCGCGACCATCTCGACTTTCACGAGGACCTCGACGACTACTACGCCGCCAAGCGGAAGCTCTTCCTGCCCGACGAGGCGCGGAACGGCGCCGCGACGGCGGTCGTCAACGTCGGCGACGAGTACGGCCGGACGCTCGCGTGCGAGTGCCGGCCGGCCTACGGCGACGATCTCTGGACCTACGCCGTCGTCGAAGGACCGCGTGTCCCCGACGACGACGGGGCTGCGACGGACGCCGTCGCCAGTGATCTCGAATTGAACGCCGACACTTCGGCCTTCGTCCTCACCGTCCCTCGCCTGGGCGTCGAAGAGCGCGTCGCAGTGCTCCTGGCCGCGCGGTTCAACGTCGAGAACGCCCTCGCCGCCGCTACAGGCGCCCTGGCGCTGGGGCTGCCCGTCGACGCCGTGCTCCGTGGGCTGGCGGTCACCGAGGGCGTCCCCGGCCGCTTCCAGGCGGTCCGCGCGGGGCAGCCGTTCAGCGTGATCGTGGACTACTCGCACACCCCCGATTCTCTGGAGAACGCCCTGCGCGCCGCGCGCAACGTCACGCGCGGGCGAGTGCTCGTGGTCTTCGGTTGTGGCGGCGACCGCGACCGCGGCAAGCGCCCGCTCATGGGCGAGATCGGCGCGCGTCTCGCGGACCGCGCCTTCGTGACGTCCGACAACCCGCGCAGCGAAGAGCCCCTCGACATCATCGACGAGATAGTCGCCGGTGTCCCGGCCTCGCGCGCGGGAGTCGTTACCGCCGACCCCGACCGCCGGGCCGCGATCCGCCTCGCCCTGGAGGAAGCCCGTGACGGTGACGCGGTCATCATCGCCGGCAAGGGGCATGAGCAGGGCCAAGTCATCGGCGACCGGCGGATGCCGTTCGACGACCGCACCGTCGCCATGGAGCTGCTGGCCGAGCTGCGCGGGGAGTGGTGATCGCATGCTGCCGTTGACGCTCGCGGAGATCGCCGAGGCCTGCGGCGGGCGCCTCGAGGGCGGCGACCCGCAGACCGTCGTCGCTGCCGTTTGCACCGACTCGCGCTGCCCGGCGGGCGGTGCGCTCTTCGTGGGGCTCCGTGGCGAGAAGTACGACGGCGACGCCTACGCCGCACAGGCCGTGGCGGCCGGCGCGGCGGCAGTCGTGGTCCGCGCCGCGACGGCGGACGGCCTGCCCGCCGACGCCTCGAGAGTCGTCGTCGACGATGGGCTGGCCGCGTTGCAGCGTCTGGCCACGGAGGTGCGCCGGCGCGCCGCCGTCAAGGTCGTAGCCGTTACCGGCAGCGCCGGCAAAACGTGCACGAAGGACATCCTCGCCGCGCTGCTCCGGCCCGTGGCGCGCACCGTGGCCACCACGGCGAACCGGAACAACGAGATCGGCGTGCCGCTGACGCTCCTCGACATCGAGCAGGACACCGAGTTCGTCGTCGTCGAGATGGCGATGCGTGGACGCGGGCAGATCCGTGAGCTCGCGCGCATCGCCCTGCCCGATATCGGCGTGATCACCAACATCGCGCCGGTGCACCTGGAGCTCGTGGGCACGGTGGACGACGTGGCCGCCGCCAAGGCCGAGCTCATCGAGGAGCTGCACGGGGGCACGGCCGTGATCCCGGACCCGGAGCCACTCCTCGATCGGCACGTGACGCGCTTCCGCGGCCGTGTGGTCACGTTCGGCGGGCCAGAGGCCGACGTGCACCTCGTGTCGACGGAGCCCCGCGGCGACGCCACCCACGCTCTCATCGACGCGTTCGGTCACCGGGGCACGCTCGACTTCAGCTTCACCGGGAGCCACTACCTGCAGGACGCGCTGGCCGCGCTGTCCGCCTTCATGGAGCTGGGCTACCGGCTGGACGAAGCCCGGGAAGGCGCCGCGCAGGTCGCCTTCAGCGACCTGCGCGGCGCCGTCTCCGAGCTGCCCGGCGGCGGTCTGCTTCTCAACGACACCTACAATGCCAATCCCGTGGCCATGATGGCCGCCGTCGACCACCTCGTGAGCATCGCCGCCGGGCGTCCCGCTGTCGCGATCCTCGGTGACATGTACGAGCTCGGCCCCGGCGCCGACGGCTTCCACCGCGCCGTCGGCGAGCACTGCGTCGCCGCCGGCGTGCGGGTGGTGGCCGTCGGCGAGCTGGGCCGCGGCTACCTCATCGGCGCCGCCGACGAACGCTGGTTCCCCGGCGTCGACGAGTGCATCGCGGCGCTGTTCGGGCTGGCGCCGGCCGGCAGCGCCGTGCTGGTCAAGGCTTCACGGCTCCTGCGTCTGGAACGGGTCGCCGAGGCGCTCGCCGCCGGCGGGCTCGCCGCCCCGACGGACGGCTCCGCTGCCGCCGTCAGTCCTGCGTCAGGGGAAGACGGCGATGCTTAGAGCCATGGGCGCCAGCGTCGTCGCCATGGTCCTGATGCTCGTCATCGGGCCGCCCTTCATCCGCTGGCTGCGGCTCAACGAGTTCGGCCAGAACATCCGCGAGGAGGGCCCCGAAGGGCACAAGACCAAAGAGGGCACGCCGACCATGGGCGGCGTGCTCATCTGGTTCGCCGTCCTCATCCCCTTCATCATCTTCAGCCGGTTCTCCGTGGCGTCGATCACGGTCATGATCGCTGCGTTGGGCAACGCCGTCATCGGCTTCGCCGACGACTGGATCAAGATCGTGCGCAGGCGCTCGCTGGGTCTGGCGGCCCGGTACAAGCTCTTGCTCCAGCTCTTGCTCGCGCTCTTCATCGGCTTCATCGCCCTCCACTTCGTGGGCCTTGACACGCGCGTCGACGTGCCGTTCACGTCGTATCGGCTCGAGCTGGGCGGCGTCGGATTCTATGCTCTGATCTTCCTGACCCTGGCCGGGTTCAGCAACGCCGTGAACCTCACCGACGGTCTCGACGGCCTCGCCGCCGGCGCCTCGGCGATCGTCCTCGTGGCGCTCGCCGGCATCGCCTTCATCATCGGTCGCAACGCCAGCGACCCGGGCATCACCGACCTCATGGTCGTCTCCGGGTGCGTGGGCGGTGCGTGTCTCGGCTTTCTCTGGTACAACACCTTCCCCGCCGACGTGTTCATGGGCGACACCGGATCCCTGGGTCTCGGCGGAGCCATCGCCGGCATGGCGGTCATCACGCGTACCGAGTTCGTGCTGCTCATTATCGGCGGCCTGTTCGTCATCGAGGCCGCGTCGGTCGTGGCCCAGGTCGTCTCGTTCAAACTGTTCCACCGCCGCGTGCTGCTCATGGCGCCGCTCCACCACCACTTCGAGCTCAAGGCCTGGTCCGAGACGAAGATCATCGTACGTTTCTGGATCATCGCCGCCATCTTCGCCGGCGCCGGCTTCGCGGCGTACTACGCGACCTTCTAGGGAGAGCTGAGGTGGAAGTCGACGACATCCGCTGCCTGGCCGTGCTCGGCCTGCGCCGCAGCGGCCGGCCGGCGGCGCTGCTCGGCCGCCGCAGGCTGCCGGCGGCGCGCGTGGTCGCCCTCGACGAGGGCGACGCGCCGCCCGAGGATGCGGCGGAGCTCCGCGCCGCCGGCATCGAGGTCCTGCTCGGAGAGGCGGCCGTGCTGCCCCCCGGGGTCGATCTGCTGGTCAAGAGCCCAGGCGTCCCCAACGAGAGCCCTGCCGTGCAGGAGGCAGTGCGGCGAGGCGTCACTCTGTGGAGCGAGGTCGAGTTCG
>JADGPQ010000127.1 GCA_017882325.1 Thermoleophilia bacterium | reverse complement strand
GCCGCCCGTGCTCACGGCGGACACCAGGGAGCTGGCCGAGGACGTCGGCACGACCCACACCTACGAGGCCCATACCAAGAGCCAAAGCAGGACCTCCAAACTGGTGGGCCGTTTCAACTCGCGGACCGAGGTGCGCGAGGGCGAGACCATCGAGATCGCCGTCGACACGCGTGAGCTGCACTTCTTCGACACCGACTCGGGGCTCGGCATCTACAACGTCGTGGCGGAGGATGAAGACCATCCAGACGCCCAAGCACCGGGCGCCTAGCATCATGATTCTTGCGGAGATGGCGTGGTAGCCGCGCGGCAAGCAGGGATGCGGGTCCGGAAGGCTTTGCCCATCAACGGATCCGAAGACGCCGCAGCGATCTGTCGTGGAGGTGGTAGCTGACCCAACCAGACATCGGGTCGAACCGCCTCCGACGTCAACCAGGCGCCCGGCCCATGACTTTCGCGACAGAGAAGGTGCGCAATGAAGCGATCACTCATCATTCTGATCGCGACGCTCGCGACAGCGAGCCTGCTCGCCGCGTGCGGAGGAGGAAGCTCCTCTTCGCAGACGAGCGACAAGCAGACCGCCAAGGGCCCGATCACCATCTGGTACTCCAACAACCCCAATGAAGTCAAATGGGGCAAACAGGTGGTAGCCACATGGAATGCGGCCCACCCAAACGAGAAAGTGACCGCCCAGGAGATCCCCGCGGGCAGTTCCTCTGAAGAGGTCATCGGGGCGGCCATCACCGCTGGCAACACCGCCGACCTGATCTACAACACTTCGCCCGTGGGAGTACCCCAGTTCCAGAAGCAGGGCGGCCTCGTCGATCTGTCCACGTTCCCCGATGGGACCAAGTACATCGAGAGCCGCACCGGCCCCGCCGCCGCCCAGTACGCCTCCGCGGACGGCGACTACTACCAGCTGCCGTGGAAGTCGAACCCGGTCATGGTCTTCTACAACAAGGCGATCATGCGCAAGGCCGGGATCGATCCGAACAATCCCCCGCTGGCCACCTACGACGAATTCCTCGCAACCGCCCGCACCATCGTCAAGTCCAAGGCGGCGAAGTATGCGATCTACCCGTCGCCGTCGTCGGAGTTCTATCAGTCATGGTTCGACTTCTACCCGTTGTACGCGGCGGAGTCGGGCGGCAAGCAACTGGTGGAGAACGGCGCATCGACCTTTGCGGACAAGGACGGCACAACGGTCGCCGAGTTGTGGCGGACTATCTACGCCGAAAAGCTCGCCGGCAATGAGCCATACACCGGCGACGCATTCCTCGACGGCACCGCGGGGATGGCACTCGCGGGGCCTTGGGCGATCGCGTCCTACGGCAAGATGGACTGGGGCGTCGCCCCGGTACCTACGTCCGCGGGGATGACGCCCAAGGAGACGTACACCTTCGCCGACTCGAAGAACATCGGCATGTACAGCTCCTGCAAGAACCAAGGGACCGCCTGGGCGTTCCTCAAGTTCTCGACCAGCCCAAAGGAGGACGGGGCGCTGCTCCAGACGACGGGCCAGATGCCGTTGCGCGTGGATCTCACCAAGGCGTACCCGGCCTACTTCGCGAAGAACCCGGCCTACTCGATGTTCGCCGAGCAGGCGAGCCGAACGGTCGAGGTGCCCAACGTGTCGAATCCGGTCGAAGTGTGGCAGACCTTCCGCGACGCGTGGACGGGTGCGGTCATCTTCGGCAAAGGAGACATCACCAGTGCATTGAAAGACGCCGCGGCGGCCATCGACAAACTCGTGTCCCAGAAGTAGGTAGCCGTCATCATGCCTGCGGAAACCGCCCATCGCCGGGCGCCGGGGTCACGGCGCACAGTCGCCGCGACCCCGGCGCCCGGCGGGCAGCGCCGGTCGCGTCTCGAGTTCGCGCTCGGCCGACACCCGGCCGGACTGCTGCTGGCGGCGCCTTACGCACTGTTCGTCGCCGCGGTATTCGTCTACCCCATCGGGCTCGGGGTCTGGATGTCCTTCCACGATTCCTTTTTCACGGCTCCCGGAGTAAGCGTCCCGCAGCCCTTCGTCGGACTCGACAACTACAAGGCAGTACTCGCCAACCCAGCAATACGCGCCTCATTCGTCCATGTGGCGGAGTTTCTGGTCATCAACGTCCCGCTCACCCTCGTCTTCTCGTTGCTTCTCGCCACAGCCCTGAACAGCGTGGTCCACTGGCGCGGTTTCATGCGCGTCTCCTACTACGTCCCGTACGTCACGGCGAGCGTTGCGACGATCACCGTGTGGATGTTCATGTTCAACTCCAGCGGAATCGTCAACCAGATCCTGGGGCCGTTGGCGCCCGACCCGGCGTGGCTGGTCAACAGATTCTGGGCCATGCCCTCGATCGCGCTCTACGTCACCTGGAAGCAGTTGGGGTTCTTCATCCTGCTTTTCCTCGCCGCCCTGCAGAACGTCCCCAAGGAGCTGCATGAAGCGGCGGCGATGGACGGGGCAAGCCGCTGGCAGGGTTATCGAGCGGTCACCCTCCCGGCGGTGCGCCCGGCGACGACTCTGGTCGTCCTGCTTGCCATCATCACGGGCGCGAACCTGTTCACGGAGCCCTACCTCCTGACCGGTGGCGGCGGACCGAACGGGGCCTCCACCACGCCCGTGTTCCTGCTCTACCAACAGGGCATCCAGCAAGGCAAGCCGGCCATTGCCTCCGCGATCGGCGTGCTGCTGGTGATCGGCGTGCTGATCATCACGTACGCCAGTCGCAAGCTCACGGAGAGGGAGTGACCATGTCTGACTTGCAGTCCACGCCGCGTTGGCGACGGATCGTGTCGATGACCCTCCTGACGCTCGGCGCGCTGGTCTTTCTGTTTCCTTTCTACTACATGGTCGTCGGCGCGCTGCAGACGAAGCGGAACCCATCTCTGTCCGGCGCCATCCCGTGGCCGTCGAACCTGACGCTGAACAACTTCCTCGACATCAACCATGCGATCAACCTCGGCCGCTCCCTGCTCAACTCGGGGATCTTCACCGGCGTCGTGGTGATCTGCACGATCTTCTTCGGGGTGCTGGCCGGCTACGCGTTGGCTACCCTGCATTTCCGCGGTCGGGGTCTGCTCTTCGCGGTGGTATTGCTCCTTCAGGCCGTGCCTTTTCAGCTTCTCATGGTCCCGCTGTACGTGATGCTGGTGCGCAATTTCAGGATGGGCGACACCTATGTGGGCATGATCCTGCCGTTCGCGATCAACTCGGTGGCAGTACTGATCTTCCGCCAGTTCTTCCTCCAGGTCCCGCAAGAGATGTTCGATGCCGCGCGGATCGACGGTGCGGGGGAGTTCCGCATCCTGCGGTCGATCGCCGTGCCTCTCGTGCGCCCGGCCATCCTCACGGCGGCGCTCGTGACGTTCATCGGCCCCTGGAACGAGTTCCTCTGGCCCTTCCTGATCACGAAGAAGCAGAGCATGCAGCCGCTCGCGGTCGCGGTCGCCAACTACACCCAGACCGGAGCCGGGTTCCACGCCAACCCGATGGGTTCCATCCTGGCCGGCTCTACCGTGCTTGCCATACCTGCCGTCGTCCTGTTCATCATCTTCCAGCGGCAATTCGCAGAGACCCACTCATCCACCGGAGTGAAGGGCTAGTGTTCCGTTCCAATAGTCACTTGATTATGAAAGACAGTTCTGATACGTTGCGGGCATGCCCAGAAGCGCCGTCATGGTCGCGCTCTCCCCGGCTGAGCGCCAGGAGCTGGAGCGCCTGAGCCGCACCCCGTCGGTGCCCAACCAGCTCGCGCAGCGGGCGCGCATCGTGCTGCGCGCCGCCGAGGGTGCGAGCAACCGCGAGATCGCCGCCGAGCTCGGCCTCTCGCTGCCCACGGTGGGCCAGTGGCGCTCGGCGTTCGTGCGTGAGGGCGCGCCCGGGCTCGCCGACCGGCCGCGCAGCGGGCGCCCCCGCCGGCTCGATGAGCAGGCGGCCAAGCTGATCGTCGCCAAAGCTCTGGAAGCGCCCCCGCCGGGCACCTCGCACTGGAGCGTGCGCGACCTGGCGCGTGAGCTCGCGCTGCCTCCGACCACGGTGCACCGGGTACTGCGCGCCAACCGCGTGAGGCCCCACCAGGTGCGCACCTTCAAGCATTCGAAGGACCCGCAGCTCGCGGCCAAGGTCTGCGACATCGTCGGCCTCTACCTCGACCCGCCGGAGGGCGCCCTCGTGGTCTGCGTCGATGAGAAGACCCAGATCCAGGCGCTTGACCGCACGCAGCCGCTGCTGCCGCTGCGGCCCGGCCTGGCCGAGCGGCGCACCCATGACTACGTGCGTCACGGCACGACCAACCTCTACGCCGCCCTCGAGATCGCCAGCGGCCAGGTCGTCGGCGAGTGCCGCCCGCGCCACCGTCACCAGGAGTTCCTCGCCTTCCTGCGCCGCGTGGTGCGCGAGTTCCCCGAGGGCGAGCTGCACATCGTGCTCGACAACTCCTCGACGCACTCGACCCCGGAGGTCAAGCGCTGGCTGGTCCGCCACAAGCGCGTGAGCTTCCACTTCACGCCCACGGGCGCCAGCTGGATGAACCTCGTCGAGTGCTGGTTTTCCATCCTCACCCGCAAGCAGATCCGCCGCGGCACCTACGAGAGCGTGGCGCAGCTCATCAGCGCCATCAAGCGCTTCATCGCGGCGCACAACGAGCACGCCACGCCCTTCGTCTGGACGAAGAGCGCCGAGCAGATCCTGGCCACAGCGGTTCGGCAAGAGACTTCGGGAACGGAACACTAGCCCATTGCCGGCTGATGTCCTTGTGCCGTACAAGATGACCCGAGTGGGCGTGGTCATGACCCCGGAGGCCGGTAACGTGCTGGAGGCCGAGGGAGTGCTTAATCCCGGGAGCGGCCACACACCGGACGGCAAGTTGTACCTGCTGCCCCGGCTGGTCGCCGCGGGCAACGTCTCCCGGATCGGACTCGCCAGGATCATCCTCGACAACGGCGTCCCCGTCGGTGTGGAACGCGAGGGCGTCGTGCTGGCGCCCGACGCCGGCTGGGAGCATGGCGCCGGCTCAGCCGGGACCGAGGACCCACGAGTAACATGGATCGAGGCTCTGGGTCTTCACGTGATGTCCTACGTGGCCTTCGGCCCCATGGGGCCGAGGTCGGCGCTGGCGGTGTCAGAGAACCTGCGTGACTGGCGCCGGCTTGGTCCGCTGCACTTCGTCTACCAGCCGGAGCTCGACCTTGACCTCAATCTCTGTCCGAACAAGGACGTGGTGTTCTTCCCCGAGCCCGTGCCGGGGCCCGACGGCGCTCCTTCGTTCGCCATGCTGCATCGCCCCATGTGGGACCTCGGTTGGGTCCGCGACGGCGAAGGAGTGCACCTCCCTGCCGGCATCAGCGATGAAAGGCTCGGGATCTGGATCTCTTACGTCCCGGTGAAGGATGTCCAGTCCGACATCGGCAACCTCGTCTTCCAGCGCTCCAGTACGCTGGTGGCGATGCCGAAGTACGACTTCGAGTCGCTCAAGATCGGCGCGGGGCCAGCCCCCATCCGGGTCGAGGAGGGATGGCTCCTCCTTCATCACGGCGTCAAGGGCTCGTTGACGAAGGGTCGTGTGTGGAATCACGTGCAAGCAGGCGTCCATTACTCCGCAGGCGCGATGATCCTGGACTCGGTCGACCCGTCCAAGGTGCTGGCGCGCACCAGCGCACCCATCCTGGCGCCAGAGACGGAGGCTGAGCTCTTCGGGACCGTTCCCAACGTGGTCTTCCCCACCGCGATCGAGGAGGTCGACGGGGTGCGCTACGTCTTCTACGGCATGGCGGACAGCCAGATCGGTGTGGCGCGGCTGGATCGTCAGGCGTAGCGGCGTGCCCATCGAGATCAAGGAGCTTCACGACGGGTGGACCCTCACGTCCACCTCGGGCTCCGTCCCGGCCGCGATCGCGGGCCAAACGATCCGCGCGGAGGTCCCGGGCAGTACCCACACCGATCTCCTCGCCGCGGGCCTGATCCCGGACCCGTACCTCGACCGGGTCGAGGAGGACCTGGTCTGGATGCATCGCGCCGCCTGGCGGTACGCGCTCGAGTTCGAGGCGCGCGCGCCCGAGCCGGACGAGCGGGTCGACCTCGTGTTCGACGGCCTCGACACGGTGGCCACGATCACCCTCAACGGGTGCGTGCTCGGCAGCACGGCCAACATGTTCCGCAGCTACCGGTTCGACGTGCGGCCTTTCCTCACGCCCGCCGCGAACCAGCTGACCGTGGACTTCCGGTCGGCCCTCGAGTACGCGGAGGAGGCCGAGCGCGAGCACGGCCCACGGCCGCACACCATGACGCACCCATACAACATGGTCCGCAAGATGGCCTGCAGCTTTGGCTGGGACTGGGGGCCGGACCTGCAGACCGCCGGGATCTGGAAGCCCGTGCGGCTCGAGAGCTGGCACACGGCCCGCCTCGCCCAGGTGCGCCCCCTGGTCACCGTGGACGACGACGGCACGGGGCGCGTCGCGGTCCACGTCGAGGTCGAGCGAGCCGGCCTGGGCGACGACGCGGACCTCGACCTCGCTGCCGACATCGCCGGGCGCCGCGCGAGCGTCACGATCCCCGCGGGGACGGCCGCCGGCGTCGTCGTGGTAACCGTCCCCGAGGTCGACCTGTGGTGGCCGGCCGGTCACGGCGAGCACCCGCTGTACGACCTCGTCGTCTCGCTGGCCCGCACCGGGGGCGCGGGCCAGGATCCTCGGCTGGACGGCTACGCGCGACGAGTCGGCTTTCGTACGGTCACGGTCGACACCACGCCGGATGAGATCGGCACCCCGTTCACCGTGGTCGTCAACGGCCGGCCCATCTTCGTCAAGGGCGCGAACTGGATCCCCGACGACCACTTCCTCACCCGGATCACGCGCGACCGCCTCGAGCGCCGGGTGGACCAGGCGATCGGCGCGCACATGAACATGCTGCGCGTCTGGGGCGGGGGGATCTACGAGACCGAGGACTTCTACGACGTCTGCGACGAGCGCGGGATGCTCGTGTGGCAGGACTTCCAGTTCACCTGCGCCGCGTACCCCGAGGAGGAGCCGATCCGCGGCGAGGTCGAGGCCGAGGCGCGCGAGAACGTCTCCCGCCTGACGCCGCACGCGTCGCTCGCTCTGTGGAACGGCGGCAACGAGAACATCTGGGGCTTCGCCGATTGGGGCTGGTCCGAGCCGCTCGCCGGGCGCACCTGGGGCCTCGGCTACTACACCGAGCTGCTCCCGGCGATCGTCGCCGAGCTCGATCCGACGCGATTCTATGCGGCGGGCAGCCCGTACAGCCCGGGCGGCACGGCCTCCGCCGCGGTTCACCCGAATGACCCGGACCACGGCACCCGCCACGAGTGGGAGGTGTGGAACCTGCTCGACTACGCGGCCTACCGTGACCACGTACCACGCTTCTGCTCGGAGTTCGGCTTCCAGGGCCCGCCCACCTGGGCGACGCTCACCGAGTGGGTGCACGACGTGCCGCTCACGCCGACCTCGCCCGCGTTCCTGCTGCACCAGAAGGCCGAGGACGGCAACGGCAAGCTCGATCGCGGGCTCGAGCCACACCTGCCCACCCCCCGCACGTTCGCGGATTGGCACTGGGCCACGCAGCTCAACCAGGCGCGCGCCGTCGCGTTCGGTATCGAGCACTTCCGCTCGTGGTGGCCGCGGACAGCCGGCGCGCTCGTGTGGCAACTCAACGACTGCTGGCCGGTCACGTCATGGGCGGCGGTCGATGGCGACGAGCGGCTCAAACCGCTGTGGCACGCGCTGCGCCACGCGTATGCGCCACGCCTGCTGACGGTGCAGCCGCGCGTGGAGCAGCGACTCGTGCTCGTCGCCGTGAACGACGACGACGCCTCGTGGCGCGGGCCGGTCCACGTCGAGCGTCAGACGTTCGCGGGCCACACGTGCGCAGCGGCTGACATGGACCTCGACGTTCCGTCCCGGTCCGTCGTCGAGCTGACGCTGGTCGATGCCCTGATCAGCCCGCAGGAGCCCCGGTCGGAGGTGCTGGTAGCTACGATCGGTGAGGTGCGCACGGTGCACACGTTTGGTGAGGACCTGGATCTGGCCTACGACCCCGACGCGCTGAGCGCCGACGTCGTCCGCGTCCCGGAGGGGTATCGCGTCGACGTGCGCGCGTCGTCCTTTGCACGTGACGTCGCGGTGCTCGCGGAGCGGGTCGCGCGCGATGCCGTGGTCGACGAGATGCTCGTGCCACTGCTCGCGGGAGAGCGACTCTCGTTCGTCGTGCGAACGACGGCTGACATCGATCCGGCCGCCCTCGCGGACCCGCGCGTGCTGCGTTCGGCGACCGGCTCGTCCACCCCGGCGCCCCGTGACTGAGTCCCGCTAAGCCGCAAGGTCCTGCGCCTGAGCAGGATTGCGTTGCCGGCCGCTTGGGCAGACTTGGTGCGTGGGCTCCCGCCCGCCCCCGACGACGTCGGCTTCGCCTTACGATGCCGTCCCGGAGATCCTTCGAAGGGACGGCGATATGGCACGGCGCAGCAGCCTCACTTGGCGAGTGCCTGCGACTCACCCCCCGGCGATACTGCGTTGACGCCGCGGTTCCCATGAGC
>JADGPQ010000126.1 GCA_017882325.1 Thermoleophilia bacterium | reverse complement strand
CCTAGCTGCCGGAGGCCTTGACGACCTGCACCAAACACGTCACCGGCCCCCCTGACTCAGGCCGCCAATGCGTCCGTTCGACTTGAGCCCCTGCACGGAAGTAGGCATGGTCTTGATGATCGCAGGCCGGGCGCGGCCATGTTTCGCGACCGCGTGGTTCTCGGCGAGGTTCTCACGTCTATGGTCCCAGCCTCAGAACGACCCGCCGCGCGCTTCCATCGTGCGCTTGAGGAAGTTGTTGTGCAGCGAGCTCTTCGGGTCGTCGGCCCAGCTGCAGAGGCGCTCGAACATCGGCCTCGTGACGGTGAACGCCAGCAGGCCGGGGTCGAGATGCTGGCGCATCGCCTGGTCCGTGGCGCCGATGATCGCGCGCGGCTCGTCGAAGCCGCCGACGACCGCGGCGAGCTGCCCGCAGCCCGAGCTGAACGGCGCCGTCACCGGCGCGTCTTGCGGCCGGCTGTAGTACGAGGAGCCGGTGACGAGCACGGCGAGCTGGTCGGCGTTCACGTAGAAGGTCACCGTGCGCAGGTACTCGTCCATCTCGGCGTGCAGCGGGCCGATGAGCACGTGCCCGTTCTGCGGCTTGAACGCGGCGCCGCCGTCAAGGTACTCGCCCATGAGCTCGTGCGAGGCCCGCAGTCCTTCTTCGTCGACGAGGAACTTGATCATCTGCTCGCGCGTGCGGGTCTGGACGCCCAGCAACTGCGGTGCCCCGCAGCCGTGTTTGTCCTCGGTGATGTGCAGCGTCTTGCCGTCCCGCCAGGCGCCGTACGAGGCGAAGACGCACGCGCGCGCGGTGACCGGCTCGACCAGCGGCGCGAACGGCGCCGGGTCCGGCGCGTCGTAGAAGCCGATGACCGGCTCACGGATGGCAAGCGTGGTCAGGATGGTCGTCGGATCGGGTTGCATAGGGACCTCCTTGGGGGGTGCGGACGGCTGCTCGCTCGGATCACGCCGTCAGCGCGACGATGACATCGTCCGCCGAGCACACGCGGCCGATGCGGGGGAAGATGCGCGCCAGGGCGAAGGCATGATCGTCGGCGCTGCGCGCGCTCATGGCGTCCTCGACCAGTATAAGTTCGTAGCCGCGCTCGCGGGCGTCGCGCGCCGTCGACTCGACGCCGTAGTTCGTGGCGATGCCGCCCAGCACGATCGTCGTGATGCCGCGCCGCCGCAGCTGGAGGTCGAGGTCAGTGCCGTAGAACGCTCCCCATTGGCGCTTCGTCACCACGACGTCGCCCTCCTCGGGACCAAGCTCGGGCACGATCTCCGAGAAGTCCGCAGGCAGCTGTCGCGCCGGCTGCGCTTCGTCGACCGGCGCGCTCAACCGGTCACCGCCGTCCGCGCTGGTGGCGACGCGCACCAAGATGACCGGGGCAGCGGCGGCACGGAAGTGGGCGGCCAGCCGCGCGGCGGTGGCGATCACGTCAGCGGCAACGTGCGGCTCGGCGGGGAACGCGGTGATGCCGCGCTGCAGGTCGATCAGGACCAGCGCGGTCGTGCGGGGATCAAGATCAGGGTCAGGCATGAGGGCTCCCTTGACGTGGTGTTTCGTCGCTGTCCGCACTCCCGCGACCGGGAGTCAGCGGCATGAGAATCGCTCTCGGTGAGTCATGCTGGTTGGTTCTCGACGGCCGGTCGCTGTGGCCGCCTGAGGCCGCTCTCGCGCACATCGCCATCGATCGCAAAGCTACCTGCGGCTGCGACAGCCGGCGCCGCAGCGACCGCAGCCTCGGCGTTTGCGACGCCGAGCCTGAGGTCGTTGCGGATGCGACGCAGGGCGAAGCCCGCCCAGATCGCCACAAGCAGGGTCGCCGCGCCGCCCACACACAGCGCGATGCGCGCCCCATAGTGCTCGGCAACAAAGCCGATCAGCGGCGCGCCGATCGGCGTCGAACCCAGGAAGACGATGGCCCACAGCGACATCACGCGCCCGCGCATGGCGCCGCTCGAGTTGAGCTGCAAGAGGGAGTTGGCCACTGCGATAAACATCAGGCTGGCGGCGCCCATCAGCGCGAGCAGCACCAGGACCAGCGGCAGCGTCGGCGCCGCCGCCACCGCGAGGATGAGCACGCCGAAGGCGAGGCTGACGAGCACCAGCAAGCGATAGCTCGGTCGCCGCCGCGAGGCGATGACCAGACCGCCAGCCAAGGCGCCGACGCCCATGGCGACCGTCAAGGCGCTGTAGGTCCCGGCGCCGCGATGAAACACGTCGTGCGCATAGAGCGGGAGAATCACGCTGAAGTTGTAGGCGAGGGTACCGATGACGGCCATCATGAGCAGCGGCACGCGCAGCTCCCAGGCTCCCCAGGCATAGCGCATTCCGGCCCGGATCTGCCCCTTGGCGCGCGCCACCGGGGGCCGGCGGTGCAGGTCGGCCGGCCGCATCGCGTACAGTGCACCGATCACGGCCACGAAGGAGACGGCGTTGGCGAGGAAGGCCCAGGAGAGACCCACGGTGGCGATCAGGATGCCGGCGAGGGCCGGGCCGACGATGCGCGAGACGTTGACGATGACGCTGTTCAAGGCAATCGCGTTCGCCAGGTCATCGTGACCGGCCATCTCCATGACGAAGCTCTGGCGAGAGGGGTTGTCGAGCACATTGATGAAGCCGTAGAGCAAGGCCAGCGCCCAGACCATCCAGAGCTGCACGGAGCCGCTGGCGACGAGCATCCAAAGCACGGCCGCTTGCACGGTGAAGGCCGTCTGTGTGACGAGTAGCACCCGGCGCTTGTCGAAGCGGTCGGCGACGAGGCCGCCAATCGTTCCGAACAGGAGCACGGGAGCGAACTGGAGCGCCGCGGTGATGCCCAGGTCGAAGGCGCTGTGCGTGAGCTCGAGGACCAGCCAGTACTGGGCTACCGATTGCATCCAGGTGCCACTCTGGGAGACGGTCTGGCCGAAGAACCAGAGGCGGTAGTTGCGCGTCTGAAGGGAGCGGAACATGCGCTCGAGGAACGCTGGCGTGCGCACGAGGTTCTGCTCGGGCACCTCGCTCAACGATCGTCCTCGAGCAGACGCTCGAGGACCGGCAGCGCCTCACGCACCACAGCGAGCTCTGACTCGTCGAGCTTGCCCAGCCGCTTTGCCAGAAAGGCGGTCTTGCGCGTGCGCGAACGCTGCAGCGTGCGCCTTCCCTCAGCAGTCAAGCTCACGCGCGAGACGCGACGGTCGGCGGGGTCCGCCTCGCGGAGCACCAGCCCGAGCCTCTCGAGCTTGGCAGCCATGCGCGTGACGCTCGGCGGCGTGACCCGCTCGCAGGCCGCTAGCTGGCCCAGAGTGATGGGGCCCTGCTGCTCGATGGTCACGAGCGCCGAGGTCAGCGACGGGCTCAGATCCCCAAGCGCCTGACCGCGCAGGCGCCGAGCCATGCGATTCACCAGGAGGCGCAGACGGGCCGCGAGCTCGGAGTCGTCCGGTACCGTGTCGGCCGCCACGACGATCGGGATATCAGACGTCTGTCTCATGTCTATTAGTTTACCACGATAATTAACATTGTAAATCATCCTACGACACACTGGCGCCAACGCCCTGGTCACAGGTCTTGGAGACCTCTGGCAGCCGCAGAAGCGCGCCACGTGCAGCACGTTCAATGATCGTGCCGAAGAGGAGCCGCTGGGGGACGACTTGCAGCCGTCAGTCGGCGGCGCGCGGGCGTCGTCAGGTAGCAGGAAGCCGCTGCCCATCTCATCTCGCTCTCGCTTCGAGTTGCGGGTGGGCTGCAATGGAAGACGACTTGGGGAGCCGGTCGGCAGCTGACCTCAGGCTGCGGCCCGGTGTACGTAGCGTCGGTTCGCGAAGTAGCCGAAGGCGGCGGCGATCAGGCAGACGCCGCCGCCGAGGACGATCGGAGCTCGCCCACCGAAGGTGTCGGCGATCCAGCCCATGAGGGGGCCGCCGACCGGAGCCGTGCCGGCCATGAGCACCATCTGCAGGGCCAGGACCCGCCCGTGCATCTCGGCTTGCGCCTCGATCTGCACGATCGTCGTCGTCGCGGTCAAGTAGAGGACGCTCGCCATGCCGACGAAGAACACGGCCGGGACGGCGGCGGGCACCCCGGGGACCGACGCGAGGACCAGCATCGTCACCCCGAGCGCAGCGGCGCCGATGACGATGTGGCGCAGGCGGACCATCCCCCGGTGGGCGACGATCAGCGCGCTCACCACGGCGCCGACGCTGAACACCGAGTAAAGCACGGTGAACACACCGCCGGTGCTGTGCAGGGTGTCGGTGACAAAGAGAGGGAGCGTGACGTTGAAGTTGTAGGACAGCATGCCAATGGCGGCTAGCATGACGAAGCTGATCCACAACACGGGCATGGACCTCACGTAGCGCAGGCCCTCGCGGACCTCGCCCTTGGTCCGAGGTCTGGGCGGCCGGCGCCGCAGCTCGGCCGGCCGCATAAGGAAGAGACAGACGAGGACGGCGAGGTACGAGGCAGCGTCGATCGTGAAGCACCAGCCGTAGCCCAGCGTCACGACCAGCAGGCCCGCTAGTGCCGGACCGAAGATGCGGGCCACGTTGACCGTGGCGCTGTACATCACGACGGCGTTCGGGATGTCATCAGCTCGGACCATCTCGGTGACGAACGAGCGCCGCAACGGGTTGTCGAACGCGAGCAGAGTCCCGCCGAAGAGAGCGAGCGCGTAGAGCCCGCCGAGCGGCGGATGCGGCATGAACGCGAGGATGGCCAGGCCGAACGACTCGGCCATCTCCAAGCTCTGGGTCAGCAGGAGCATACGCCGCTTGTCGCTCCGGTCGGCGAAGGCTCCGGCCCACGCCGACAGGAAGAGGATCGGGCCGAACTGGCAGGCGGCCAGCAACCCCACCGCGAGCCCGCTCCCGGTGATCTTGAGCACCAGCAGGATCAAGGCGACGTTGGTCAGCCAGTTGCCGGTGTTCGAGACCAGCTGGCCGAAGAAGTACAGGCGGAAGTTGCGGTTCCTCAGAGAGAGGAACGTCTTCCTCACGGTACGGCCAACGCGCCCGCGGGGCCCGATGTCGGACGAGCCCGAGTTCACTCGGGCGTCAGCAGGTCGGGCAGGTCGACAATCGACACGACGTAGCCCTGCCGGGGAAACACCTTCTCCATGAGAAGCTCGTGGACGGCGGGGTCGCGGTCAAAGCAGCCGTCCTCGAGGACGTAGAGGCGGTAGTCGCGGTCCGCGGCGTCGCGCACGGTGGAGAGGACGACGCCGCTGGTGGCGATGCCGGCCAGGATGAGGGTGTCGACGCCGCGGGCCGTCGCGATCGCCACGGCCACGCGCGCGAGCAGTCCATCGGGCTCGGGGATCGAGCCGACGACGGCTGCTTGGTAGTCCATCGCCAGCAACATGGTGTGATGGGGGTCGATGTTTGGCGTGGTCTCGTTCATGGGCTCTCCGGGTACTGGTGATCCGGCGTCTGCGTCCTGCAAGGCTGTCTCCCGCCCGCGACGACACAGAGGTCAAGCGTCAGCGTCAGCCAGTCGCTCCAGCAGTTCGATAGCCTTGTCCAGCGCGGCTCGCTCATCGGCGCCGATCGTCGCGTCGACTGCCCGCGCCAGCCAGGAGGTGCGGGATGCGATGATCGACTCGCGGAGCCTGAGACCCGCGTCGCTGATGCTGATCAGGGTCTTTCGACCATCCTCCGGGTCTGGTTCTGACCGGACCAGGCCCGCCGGTCTCAAGGGCGCGACGGTCTGCGCGATTGCCTGCTGACTGACGTGCTCGGCCGCAGCCAGCGACGCTGCTGTCGCCGGACCGTCGAGACGCAGGCGCTGAAGGATGGACAGCTGTGAGATCGACAGCCCTGTGGCGCTCCAACCTGACTGTTCGCGCAGTCGTGCCCACAGGCGCTTGAGCGCCAGAGCCAACCTGGTCGCCGCGTCTTCGTCATGCGCGTTGTCCAGCATGACCCCATTTTGGACTCCACAAGGTACTTGTGCAAGTAGCTTGGTGGTTATTGTCGCCATTCCCTGACGCACAGTACTGACTGCTGGGGTCTTCTAGACCTCCGCAGTGACAGCAGCTGCGCGACGTGCAGCACACCCGAAGGCGTGGTGGAAGGTCGAGCCTCCGAGGTTGCCCTCGCGCGCGAGCGAGCCCACGTCTGGGTCGTTCGCATAGTCCTGGCGGATGCGCCCTGCGTTGGCATCCGCGCAGCCGTGGGTAGCCTGAACCATGAGCCCGACAGAGATCGGGCATGGCCCCGTCAAGTCGGCTCGAAAGGACTCGGACTCCATGAGCACCAACATCGAAGGCAAGGTCGTCGTCATCACCGGCGCGAGCAGCGGACTCGGCGAGGCCACCGCCCGGCTCCTCTCCGAGCAGGGCGCGACGGTCGTGCTCGGCGCACGGCGCGTCGACCGCATCGAGGCCCTGGCCGAGGATCTGACCAGCGCTGGCGGCAAGGCGCTTGCCGTGCAGACCGACGTCACCGACCGCGAGCAGGTCAAGGCCCTGGTCGACGCCGCCGTGCAGGCCTACGGGCGCGTCGACGTGATGATCAACAACGCCGGGCTGATGCCGCACTCGCCGCTCGAGCGCCTCAAGGTCGACGACTGGGAGCGGACGATCGACGTCAACCTCAAGGGCGTGCTCTGGGGCATCGCCGCGGCGCTGCCGTACATGCGCGAGCAGAAGGCCGGCCACTTCGTCAACGTCTCCTCCGTGGCGGGCCACAAGGTCTCCCCGGCGGGCGCCGTCTACGCGGCGACCAAGCATGCCGTGCTGGCGCTCTCCGAGGGCCTGCGCCAGGAGGTGAAGCCCTACAACATCCGCACGACGGTGATCTCGCCAGGCGCGGTGGCCACGGAGCTGCCCGACAGCGTCACCGAGGCGGACGTCTCCAAGGGCATGCACGACTTCTACGAGGAGGTCGCCATCCCCGCCGACTCGTTCGCGCGCGCGGTCGCCTTCGCCATCAGCCAGCCGGACGACGTCGACGTGAACGAGATTCTCTTCCGGCCGACGCGCCAGACGCTCTAGGGCAACGGACGCGCTACCAGTACTTCAAAGGAGAGACGATGCAGCAGCGCAGACTTGGAACCAGCGATCTCGAAGTCTCGGCCCTCGGGCTCGGCTGCATGGGCATGAGCTTCGCCTATGGTCCGCCCCCCGAGAAGCAGGAGATGATCTCCCTCATCCGGACGGCCGTCGACCGCGGCGTCACGCTCTTCGACACCGCCGAGGCCTACGGCCCGTTCACGAACGAGGAGCTCGTCGGCGAGGCCCTCACGCCCGTGCGAGACCGGGTCGTGATTGCCACCAAGTTCGGCTTCAGCCTCGAGCCCGGCGTCTCCGCCGGGCAGGGCGGACTCGACAGCCGGCCGGAGCACATCAAGCAGGTCGCGGAGGCCTCGCTCGAACGGCTCAAGGTCGACGCCATCGACCTCTTCTACCAGCATCGCGTCGACCCCGCGGTGCCGATCGAGGAGGTGGCGGGTGCGGTCAAGGAGCTGATCGCGGCGGGCAAGGTTCGCCACTTCGGCCTCTCTGAGGCCGGCGAAGAGACCATCCGCCGCGCGCACGCCGTCCAGCCTGTGACCGCCCTCCAGAGCGAGTACTCGCTGTGGTGGCGGCAGCCGGAGGAGGAGCTCCTCCCGGCGCTCCAGGAGCTGGGCATCGGCTTCGTGCCCTTCAGCCCGCTCGGCAAGGGCTTCCTGACCGGCAAGATCGACGAGACCACCACCTTCGACAAGGACGACTTCCGCCAGGTCGTGCCCCGCTTCACGCCGGAGGCGCGCAGGGCGAACCGCGCCCTGGTCGACCTGCTCACCAGGTTCGCCGACGAGAAAGGCGCGACGCCGGCGCAGATCGCCCTCGCCTGGCTGCTGGCGCAGAAGCCCTGGATCGTCCCCATCCCGGGCACGACCAAGCTCGCCCGGCTCGAGGAGAACCTGACCGCAGCGGACATCGAGCTCACGCCCGAGGACCTGAGTGAGATCGAGAGCGCCTCGGCGCAGATCACCATCCACGGAGACCGCTACCCGGCGGAGCTCGCGAAGCGGGTCGGCAGGTAGGTGCCACAACAGAGCAAGGAGACGGTATCCATGGCAGATGAATCCACAGACGCGCGCCCGACGATGCGCGCGGTCGCACCGGCCCTGGCCGACTACACGGAGAAGGTCCTGTTCGGCGACCTCTGGGAGCGCCCCGCCCTCTCGCCG
This sequence comes from Thermoleophilia bacterium, assembly GCA_017882325.1. Taxonomy (GTDB): domain Bacteria; phylum Actinomycetota; class Thermoleophilia; order UBA2241; family UBA2241; genus CAIXSE01. The sequence goes on along the minus strand of JADGPQ010000126.1, from coordinate 471 downwards.
CGCGACCGCAGCCTGATCACCGTGGCGACGCTGGTCGCGCTCTACCGCACGAACGAACTCCCCTTCCACCTCAACCGGGCCCTGGACAACGGGCTCAGTCGGGACGAACTGGTGGAAGTGATCACGCATCTGGCGTTCTACTCGGGCTGGCCGACCGCCGCGACGGCCTCGGCGATCGCGCAGCGCGTGTTCGAGGAACGCGGGGTGTGATGGTCCACTCCTATCGCATCCGGTAGGCGTCGGAGGTCTTTTGAACCTCTGACCTCCCGAAAAGGGCGCCACGTGCAGCCAGTTCTCACACCGCGCCGACGCGATGCCTCTGGGGGACAATGAGACGTCTTCGCAGCGCAGGGTGTCCCATCGTTTGAATCACAGGTCCGGGTCTACCGAAGGTGCGAGGCCACATGACAGGGTCGCTGCGCCGGTCGCCTAAAACAAGGTCCCTTCGTCCCGCGCCTCCGAGTGGTCGAC
>JADGPQ010000125.1 GCA_017882325.1 Thermoleophilia bacterium | reverse complement strand
GAGTCTGCTCGTGACGTACGGGCTGGAGCTGTTGGGCATCGCCGTCGTGCGCTTCGTCGTCGCCGTCGGCCGCCGGCTCGCCAGCGGCAAGTCCAGCCTCGGCATCGAGTACGACCTGCGCAACCGCATGTGGTCGCATCTCCTGAAGCAATCGTTCAGCTACTTCGATCGCTGGCCCACCGGCCAGCTCATGAGCCGTGCTATGAGCGACGTGCAGAATGTGCGGATGTTCCTGGGCTACGGGCTCACGTTCTTCGCGACGAACATCGTGATGATGATTGCCGTGGCGATCATCCTGCTGACGCTCGACGTGCGCCTGGGCCTGATGTCCCTGGCCTTCCTGCCGTTCCTTCTGCTCGTCACGGTGCGTTTCAGTCGCCGCCTGCAGCCTATCCTCAGGGACGTGCAGCAGAAGATCGCCGACGTCACCGCGACCGCCGAAGAGAACGTGGTGGGTTCGCGCATCGTGCGCATCTTCGCGCGCGAGGATGACGAGCTGGAGAAGTTCAGCGACCGCAGCTACAAGGTATTCGAGGCCAGCGTGGCCGCTGCCCGCACGCGGGCCGTGTACATCCCGCTGATCGCCTTCATCCCCAACCTGGCGGTGGCCTTCCTGCTGTACTACGGAGGGCGTCAGGTGATCGGCGGGAGCCTGAGCCTGGGCTCGCTGGTCGCCTTCTACAGCTACCTGATGATGCTCGTGTACCCGGCGCAGGTGATCGGCTGGCTGACCGGTCTGGCGCAACGCGCGATCGCCAGTGGCGAGCGCGTGTATCAGGTGCTGGACGCGCCGCTGGAGATGGCGGAGCGGCCCGACGCGAGGCCGCTGCGCGGCCCGGACGGCGGGCCGCCCGTCGGCGCTGTGACCTTCGACGACGTCTGGTTCAGCTATGTGGACCGGCCGGTGCTCGAGGCTGTCAGCCTCGACGTCCCGGCCGGTCGCACGCTCGCCTTCGTGGGTCACACGGGCTGCGGGAAGACGACGCTGACCAATCTCATCCCGCGCTTCTACGACACGAGCGCCGGCCGCGTGCTCGTCGATGGCCACGACGTGCGTGATCTGCAGACGGCCGATCTGCGCAGCCACATTGGCATCGTCACGCAGGATCCGTTCCTGTTCAGCGCCTCGATCGCCGAGAACATCCGCTTCGGGCGGCCGCAGGCGACTGACGACGAAGTGCGGGCCGCGGCGCAGGCCGCGCAGGCCGACGACTTCATCGCGGCCCTCCCTGAGGGCTACGGCACGGTCGTCGGCGAACGCGGCTTCACGCTTAGCGGCGGCCAGCGCCAGCGCATCGCCATCGCGCGGGCGCTCGTCATGGACCCGCGCATCCTCATCCTCGACGACGCCACCAGCAGCGTGGACGTCGAGACCGAGTTCAAGATCAGGGCCGCGCTGACGGAAGTGATGCGTGGCCGCACGACGTTCATCATCGCCCACCGACCGTCGACGATCTCACTCGCCGACGAGGTCGTGGTGCTGGACCACGGCCGCATCGAGGAGCGCGGCTCGCACGTCGAGCTCATGGCCGCCGGCGGTCTGTATGCGCGCATGTTCGGCGACGCCGAGGCGAAGCACTGCGACCTGGACGCCGTCGACGTCGCGGAGCCGGCGGCGCTCGGCGGCGGAGACGCCTCCTGATGGCCACCGCTTCCCGTCACGCCTCCGGCCCGCACGGCAGCGGCGCCAGCCTTGAGGACTTGCGCGGCTGGCATGCCTTCGTGCATCTGGCGCGCGAGCTCAAGCTCGCCCGGCTCGCGCGGCTCGCCTACCCGTACCGGCGCCGCGTCGTCTTCAGCGTGGTCGCCATGATCGCCGTCACGCTGAGCAGCCTCGCCGTGCCGTATCTGCTCAAGGTGGCCATCGACGGGGGGATCGGCGCCAAGGACCTCACAGTGCTCACTTGGGTCATCGTCGCGTTCGTCGGCGTCAGCCTCGTCAACCTCGGCGCCAGCTACTTGCAGACCTATCTCACGAGCTGGGTCGGGGAGCACGTCATCTACGACCTGCGACGCGACCTGTTCGCCCACCTCCAGAAGCTCTCGCTCGACTTCTTCAGCCGCCAGAAGACCGGCTGGATCGTCAGCCGCCTCACCAACGACATCGACGCCCTCGACCAGCTCGTCACCGACGGCGTCACCTCGCTGGTCACCAACTCGTTGACGTTCATCGGCGCGATCGCGTTCCTCTTCATCCTCGACTGGCGCCTGGCGCTGGCGACCCTCACCATCATGCCGCTGCTCATCGGCGCGACGCTCGTCTTTCGCGCCAAGTCGGCCCGCGCCTACGCGCAGGTCCGCAACAAGATCGGGGACGTGAGTGCGCACCTCCAAGAGTCCATCTCGGGCATCCGCGTGCTCAAGGCGTTTCGCCGCGAGCAGAGCGACCACGCTCAGCTCGACGTGGCCAACGCCGCCTATCGCGACGTGAACATGCGCACCGTCGTGCAGAGCGGCCTCTACTTCCCCTTCGTGGAGTTCCTGTCGGCCGCCGCCGTCGTGATCGTGCTCTGGTACGGCGGCACACTCATCGGCGGCAACACGCTCGAGATCGGCGTGCTGGTTGCCTTCATCGGCTACCTGAACAGCTTCTTCGACCCGCTGCAGCAGCTCAGCCAGCTCTACAACACCTTTCAGGCGTCGATGGCCGCGGTACAGAAGATCTACACGGTGCTCGACACCGAGCCCGACATGCTCGACGCCCCCGACGCCGTCGACCTGTCGGGCGTGCGCGGCGAAGTGGAGCTGCGCGGCGTGACCTTCGCCTACGACCCCGGGAAGCCGGTCCTGCACAACGTGAGCCTGACCATCCCGGCCGGCAAAGCGGTCGCGCTGGTCGGCGCCACCGGCGCCGGCAAGTCGACGGTCATCAAGCTGCTGGCGCGCTTCTACGACCCGACGGAAGGCGCAGTGCTCGTCGACGGGCACGACCTGCGGCAGGTGACGGCGAGGTCGCTGCGCGAGCAGCTCGCCGTGGTGCCGCAAGAAGCCTTCCTGTTCAGTGGGTCGGTGCTGGACAACATCCGCTTCGCCCGTCCCTCCGCTGACGCCGACGAAGTCAAGCGCGTGGCACGCATCGTCGGCGTTCACGAGTTCGTCGAATCTTTGCCCGACGGATACGACACCGAGGTGCAAGAGGGCGGGTCGGCGCTGAGCACCGGGCAGCGCCAGCTCATCAGTTTCGCGCGGGCGCTGCTCGCCGATCCGCGAATCCTCATCCTCGACGAGGCCACCTCCAGCGTCGACGCCGAGAGCGAGCGCCGCATCGAGCGCGCCATGGAGGTGCTGTTCAGCGGCCGCACCAGCATCATCGTCGCGCACCGCCTGAGCACCGTCCGCTACGCCGACGAGATCCTGGTGATCGACGATGGTCGCGTCGTGGAGCACGGCGATCACGACGAGCTCGTGGCGGCCGGCGGCCGTTACGCCGGCCTGTACGCCGAGTGGGAGGCGACCGGCGAGGCGTTGTGAGGTGGCGCGTCAGACGGCTGGCGGAGCCGCGGGCTCCGCCGCCGGCCCCATCGCGTGCGGCGCCCGCACGTCGCGCCACGCCAGTTGGAAGACGCTGACGACGACGGCCACGGCCGCGCTCACCCAGAGCACCCTCGACACGCCGAAGGCGTCCGCCAGCGGTCCGGCCAGCGCCAGTCCTGCCGGGTAGAAGGCCAGGGAGCCGAAGTAGTCGTAGCTCGAGACGCGCGAGATCATCTCCGGGGCCACCTCGCGCTGCATGCAGGTGGTCCAGAAGGGATCGTAGAGACCCCACTCGACGCCCATCGCCGCCAGCGAGAGGTACAGCGTCCAGACCGGCGCCTCCAGGGCAAGCAGGGCCACCGGGAACGCCGCGAAGCTCATGCCGGCGGCTATCACAAGCATCGGCCGCTTGGGCCGCCAGCGCAGGCTGAGCAAGCCCCCGGCGATCTGGCCGAGACCCATAGCTGCCGACGTGAAGCCCCAGGTGCGAGCACCGTCGTACACGTCGCGAGCGACAATGGGTCCCAGCACCTGGATCGGTCCGTCGATGGCGAAAAGGAACAGCGAGGCGCCGGCGACCATCACCCACAGCCAGGTGAGGCTGGTGAACTCGTGCCAGCCGGCGGCCAGCTCCCGGAAGAAGCTTTGGCCACCGGATCCCACCGACGTCTCGGCTCCGGCCGCGGCCTCCTCGCCGGCCAGAGCGCGGCCGGGGCCGGCCGGGGCGGCCTTGCGCCGGCCGCGAAAAGCGACCGGCCGCAGTCGCAGCAGAAACCAGGCGCTCACCAAATATGTCAGCCCATCGATGCCGATGCCCCAGCCGGGACCGACCGCGGCCACGACCATGCCGGCGAGGAACGCCCCGACCGTGATCGAGCCGCTCGTCACCAGACTGCTCAGCGCGTTGGCCTGCTGGAGCCGGGGTTGGCTCACCACCTGCGGGACCAGACCGACGGAGGCGGGCCGGAAGAACGCCTCGCACGCGCCCATCCCCACCTGAAGAACAGCGAGCTGCCACACCTGGGCAACGCCTGCGACGAGCAGCCCCGCCGTCGTGCATTGGAGCCCGAAGCGAAGGAAGTCGGCGACCAGCATCACCTTCTGCCGTGGCAGCCGGTCGGCCCAAACGCCGCCGATCAGGAGGAACACCGTCAACGGCACCAGGTTGGCGGCCTCGACGATGCCGATGTCGGTGGCAGTGCCGCCGATCTCGAGCACTGCGAACGGCAGTGCCACCACCGTGAACATGACCCCGACCACGGAGGTCGCCTGCCCGACGAACAGCTTGCGGTACTCCGGCTCGCCGAGCGCCGCGAGACTGTCCCTCATGCTGCCCACGCTACTCGATGCGCGGCAGACGCCGGTCGAGCCAGCCCGGGATCCACCAGTTCCAGCGCCCGAGCAGGCGCATGACCGCCGGCACCATGAGGATGCGAATGACGCTGGCGTCGAGGGCCACCGCCACGGCGAGACCGACGCCGATAGCCTTCGTGACCAGGATCGACGTGAAGGCGAACGATCCGCCCACCACGACGATGATGAGCGCGGCGCTCGTCACGATGCGACCCGTCCGCGCGAGCCCGAACGTCACTGCTCTGAGGTTGTCCCCGGTCTCATTCCAGGCTTCGCGCATGCGTGTGAGCAGGAACACTTCGTAGTCCATGGAGACACCGAACACGGTGCAGAAGAGGATCACCGGCAGCTCGGCGTCGATGGCGCCGCTGCTCTTGAAGTTGAAGAGCCACTCCAGATGGCCGTCCTGGAAGATCCACACTACGGCCCCGTAGCCGGCGAGCAGCGACAGGACGTTCATGACCACCGCCTTGATCGGCAGGATCACGCTGCGGAGCAGGAGGAGGAGCACGACCGCGGTGACGCAGACCACGAAGAAGATGATCCGGGGGAAGCGCTCGTAGAGAGTGTGGACGAAGTCGTGCACGGTCATGGAGGTGCCGCCGACGAGCACCGTCATGCCTTCGGGAGGGCGTTGCGCGGAGATGCGCACGGCAAGATCCTGCGCCTCCACCGAGGACGGGACGTCCTTGGGGACGACCTGGAAGAGCGCCGTGCCGGGAGCCGTGGTGAGCGAGCGCAGGCGCAGCGCGGCCGTGCGTTGCTGGGCGCCGAGCAGGCCCTGAAGCAGGCCGGGAAGACTGACGCCGGCGGGTTGCTGCCCGGAGCCGGCGGGCCCTTGCACGGCCCGCCAGAACCGGGCCGTCGCCTCCGGCGTGTCGATGCCGGGCAAGGTCGCGACGCTCGTCACCCGGGCGACGCCAGGCATGGCCGCAAGGCGCTTCCCGTACTCGAACAGCCCCGGCAGATTCGCCGGCTGGAGCGCCCCCGTGTCCCCGCTCCAAGTGGCCAGGACGTAGATCGGCGAGAGCGCGGAGGCGTCGAAACGTGACTGCAGGATGTCGTAGCCCTGCCGGGATTCGGAGCGCTGGGGGAGCGCCGTCGCCCCGGGGATCTCTCTCTCTATGTGCGCCACCGGCCAGGCGAACAGCAGCACCACGATGAGCGTCCCGATGAGAACCGGGACAGGGTGGTGCATGACCCAGTCCGACCAGCGGCTCCAGAACGCACCCTGATTGCCCGAGCGCCCGATGACGCGCAAACGATCAACGCGCGGGCCCAGCATGCCCAGCAACGCCGGCAGCAAGGTCAGGGCGGCGAGCACGGAGAAGATCACGACGAGCGCGCCGCCCAGACCCATCGAACGCATCGACATGAACGGGATGGCCACCAGGCCGAGCAGGCCGACTACCACGGTGAGACCGGAGAAGAAGATGGAGCGACCGGCGTGCTCCACGGTGATCTCCACGGCCTCGGCCACAGTGTGGCCGGCGCTCAGTTCCTCGCGGAAGCGGCCCACCATGAAGAGGGAGTAGTCGATGCCCACGGCGAGCCCCAGCAGCGTGGCCACGTTCATCGCGAACACGGAGATGTCGAGGAACTGGGCGAGCACCCAGAACATGCCCAGCGTGACGGTCACGGCCATGCCGCCGCCGATCACCGGCAAAGCGGCGGCCACAAGGGTCCCGAAGATGAGCACGAGGACGATGATGGCGATCGGCAAGTTGTACGTCTCGGCGGTCCTGAGATCCTCGGCGGAGATCCGCTCGATGTCGGCGTACACCGCGGGATCGCCGGTGAGATACGTGGTGAGGCCGGTCGGCGCCAGCCTGGCGCGCACCGTAGGGATCATGCGCTGCACCTGCTCGGTGCTCGCGTCGAACGAAAGCACGGCGAAGGTGGCGTGCCCGTCCTCCGAGATGAAGCCGGTGTCGCCGGTGGAGGCAGCGGTCTGCACGGCCAGGAGCTTGGGGAGCGCCTTACGATCGATGCCCGCCAGGGCCGACTTCACCCGCGCCTGAAAAGCAGGGCTGCGTGCGTCGAGGCTGGGGCTGCTGAACACGATGGTGAGCCGCGCCGGACCGAAGCCCAGCCGTTCCTGCATCACCTTCTGGGCCTCTTGGGACGGCGTCGTGGGATTGGTGAAGCCACCACCCTTGAGCTCACCAGGCACGTGCGCGGTGGCCACGAGGCCGGCGACGAAGGCCACCGTCCATACGAGCACGATGATCCTGCGGCGCTTGTAGACGAACCGTCCCAGCGCGGCGAACACGCGCGTCGACCTCCTTCTGAACTGCCGCGGCGGGCAGCACGCCTGTACGGCCGCGGCCGTTCAGAACGATATACTAAGGAGACATCGTTTCATGCCGCCCGAACACTCGAGGACCGTGACCGGACCACGCGAAAGGACTTCGGCAGGCGGCGTCGTCGTCCGCACGGACGCCGGCGTCGAGATCTGCCTCATACGGCCCGCCGGGCGCACCGTCTGGGGGCTGCCCAAGGGCGGCCTCGAGGGCGGGGAGACGCTGACCCAGGCCGCCGTGCGCGAAGTCGCCGAAGAGACCGGCGTCAGCGGTGTTGTCGATGCCGAGCTTGGCGCCATCGACTACTCGTTCTACTCGCGCGAACAGAACGGTCGCATCCACAAGACCGTGCACTACTACCTCATGCACGCCACCGGCGGCGACACGGCCCACCACGATCATGAGGTCAGCGAAGCACGCTGGGTGAGCCTGCGCGAGGCGCTGCGGCTCATGACCTACCCCAACGAGCGGGAGATGGTGCGACGCGCCGCCGACGCGCTGGGCAAAGCGCCCGACGACTGAGACCTCAGGCCCAGGTGAGGGGATCGTGCAGCACGCGCGCCCGGCGCATGCTGTGGTCGAGCGCCTCGAGCATCTCGCCGGCGTTGACGTCCACGTAGTCGTAATGCGCGAGAGCGAACATGAAGCGCGGCGGCGCGGCAGGGCCGGCGAAGTCCGTCAGTTCGCGCCGCAGGCGCTCGGCGGCGCCGGTCAGCCCGCGCCGGCTGATATCGGGCAGCACCAGCAGAAAACCGCCGTCGGAGGTGAGGCCGATGCTGTCGTAGCGGCGCAAGTTCTCGCGCAGGCGCGCGGCCGCCTCGTGCAGCACTCCCCGGTAGTCCTCACGCGCGCAGGACGAGGCCTCGTCGCGGACCGGCTCCTCCAGGGCGACCTCGAGAAGCCCCAGCGAAAGCTCCATGCGCTGGCAACGATTCACCTCCACCGACAACTGCCCGACGATCGCGTCGGGCTTCAAGGCACCCGTGGCGAGGTCGAGCGGCGACGCGTCTTCGGCGACGCGCCGCAGACGGATGATGGTCTCCTCGAGGCCGGCGCAGTAGCCGGTGGCGATGCGAGTCAGGACCACGTTCTCGAGGCTGAGGAGAAGGCGGCAGGCTTCGCGTGCTTCGGCCGTGCCCTGAGCCTTCATCCCGTCACTCAGAGCCTTGCAGCCGCGGGTGAACTCTTCGAGCAGCACGGCGACCGGCACGCTTTGACTGAGGCCGGCACTGCGGGCCACATCCTCCATGGCGGCGAGCATGAGACCCTCGTCGTCGCCGCCGACGAAGCGGGCCAGATGAGGAATGGCCGGCTCCCACAGGCTGCGGCTCACCTCGCCAAGCTCGAGGTCGCCATACACGGTGAAGATAAGCTCGTCCACGACAAGCTCCCTGCGGCGGAGACCCCAGTGAGCAGGTGTCTCCTGTCTCGATTCTACCGTTATGCTGCACACTACACACACGTTGTGCCGGCGCCACGGCGAAAGGTGGGTGACCTATGC
>JADGPQ010000024.1 GCA_017882325.1 Thermoleophilia bacterium | reverse complement strand
TCTGCAGCGTGCTCGTTCTGGGCCTGCGGCTCTGGCGCCGCTGGCTCGTCAGCCTGCGGGCCCACGGTCATCAGGGCCCTCTGACGCCTTGAGCCGCGTCCAGTGCCAGGTTGAGTCGCAGGACGTTGACCCGAGACTCCCCGAGGAAGACGAGCTGACGGCCCGTGGTGTACTTGGCCACAAGGGCGAGCACGCTGGTCAGGCCCATCCCGCGGGCAGCGGCGACGCGCGGAGCCTGTACGCGCGCGTTGGCCACCGTGATGTCGGGGTCAAGTCCGCTTCCCGACGTCGTCACCATGTCGACCGGGACAGAGCCGGCCTTCAGCCCGGGATTCTGGGAGAGCAGCTTGGCGGTGTCGGCTTTGACGCGCGCGATCAGCTTGGCGTTCGTGGGCCCAAGGTTCGAGAAAGATGAAGCCATGCCGTCGTAGCCATTGCCCGCGGCCGACGGCCGCGACTGGAAGTACTTCGCGGCCGTGAACTGTTGAGCGATGAGGCTCGAGCCCACGACACGGCCGTTCACCTTGACCAGGCTGCCGTTCGCGGCGCCCGGGAAGATGACCTGGGCGATGCCGGTCATCGCCAGCGGGTAGATGAGCCCGAGCAGGACGGCCGTGAGGACCGTCATGCGTAGTGCTGTGCCCAGATGCTTCATTCGTAGCTCCCAGTCTCAGGTCGTGAGGTGCAGCGCTGCGAGGATCAGGTCGATGATCTTGATACCGATGAACGGGGCGATGACGCCGCCGAGACCGTAGACGAGCAGGTTGTAGCGTAGCAGAGCCGCCGCGCCGATCGGCCTGAACTTCACGCCCCGCAAGGCCAGCGGGATCAGCATTACGATGATGACGGCGTTGAAGATCACAGCCGAGAGCACGGCGCTGTTGGGCGAGTGCAGGCGCATCACGTTGAGCGCGGCAAGCTGCGGGAACGAGACCATGAACATCGCCGGGATGATGGCGAAGTACTTGGCCACGTCGTTGGCGATGCTGAACGTCGTGAGCGCCCCGCGCGTGATCAGCAGTTGCTTGCCGATCTCGACGATCTCGATGAGCTTGGTGGGGTTGGAGTCGAGGTCGACCATGTTGCCGGCCTCCTTCGCGGCGCTGGTGCCGGTGTTCATGGCCACGCCAACGTCGGCCTGGGCCAGCGCCGGCGCGTCGTTCGTGCCGTCGCCGGTCATGGCGACCAGCTTGCCCTGCTGCTGTTCGCGCTTGATGAGATCCATCTTGGCCTCGGGCGTGGCCTCTGCCAGGAAGTCGTCGACGCCGGCCTCCTTGGCGATGACGGCCGCCGTCAAAGGGTTGTCGCCGGTGATCATCACCGTGCGGATGCCCATCGCCCGCATCTGGTCGAAGCGTTCGCGGATGCCGCCCTTGACGATGTCCTTGAGGTGGATGACGCCGAGCGCCTTGTCGTTGCGCGCCACGGCGAGAGGGGTGCCGCCCTGCCTCGAGATGTCGTCCATCGTCGTCTCGAGCTGCGGCGGCGCTTCGCCGCCCTGCTGGCGGATCCACGAGATGACCGCCTCGCCGGCGCCCTTACGGATGGACTGGCCGTCGAGGTCGATGCCGCTCATCCGCGTTTGCGCGCTGAACTCGATGAAGGTCGCCTTCTCGGGGTCGATGTGGCGCCCGCGGATGCCGAACTCCTTGGCGAGCACCACGATGGAACGGCCCTCCGGAGTCTCGTCGGCGAGCGACGCGAGCTGCGCCGCGTCCGCCAGCTCCTGCTCGGTGACCCCGGGCATCGGCAGGAACTCGGCGGCCTGACGGTTGCCGAGCGTGATGGTGCCGGTCTTGTCGAGCAGAAGGGTGTCCACGTCGCCGGCCGCCTCGACCGCGCGGCCCGACATGGCGAGCACGTTGTGCCGTACCAGGCGGTCCATGCCGGCGATCCCGATCGCCGACAGCAGACCGCCGATGGTCGTCGGGATCAGGCAGACGAGCAATGCGATGAGCACGGTCACCGTCACGGGCGCCTTGCTGTAGATGGCGAACGGCTCGAGGGTCATGATCACGATGACGAAGATGAGCGTGAGGCCGGCCAGCAGGATCGTGAGCGCTATCTCATTGGGAGTCTTCTGGCGCTCCGCGCCCTCGACGAGGGCGATCATGCGATCGAGGAAGGTCTCGCCGGGCTCCGAAGTGATCTCGACCTTGATCTGATCCGACAGGACCATCGTGCCGCCCGTCACGGCGCTGCGGTCGCCGCCGCTCTCGCGGATCACCGGGGCCGACTCGCCGGTGATGGCCGACTCGTCGACCGAGGCGATGCCCTCGATGACGTCGCCGTCGCCGGGGATCATCTCGCCGGCCGAGACGACCACGACGTCGCCTCTTCTGAGCTCGCCGGCCGCGACGTGGGTGATGCCCTGCGGCGTCACGAGGTTGGCGACCGTCTCGGTCCTGGTCTTCCGCAACGTCGCCGCCTGAGCCTTGCCGCGGCCCTCGGCCAGGGCCGTCGCGAAGTTGGCGAACAGCACGGTGAACCAGAGCCAGCCCGACACCGCGCCCACGAACGCGGTGTCGCTGCCCGATTGGATCAGCCCCAGCACGAAGTAGATCGTGGTGATGACGCTGCCGACCTCGACCACGAACATCACGGGGTTGCGGGCGACCTCGCGCGGATCGAGCTTGACGAATGACTGGCCCACAGCCGGCCAGATCAAGCCGCGCATTGAGGCGGCCTTGCGCGTGTGCTCGTGTGCCTGTTCGCTCATCCCAGGTCCATCCTCAGAAGAGCTTGCCGGCGTACATCAGGTAGTGCTCGACGATCGGGCCCAGGGCGAACGACGGGAAGTAGGTGAGGGCGCCGACGATGAGGATGACGCCCACGAGCAGCGCGACGAAGATGACCCCGGTGGTCGGGAAGGTGCCGCTCGAGGGCGGCACGGTCTTCTTGGCCCCGAGCGAGCTCGCCAGGGCGAGACACGGGATGATGAAGAAGAAGCGACCCCACATCATGGCCAGGCCGCCGATGGTGGCCCAGAAGCTGCCGCTGGCGGTCAGACCGGCAAAGGCGCTGCCGTTGTTGCCGGTCTGAGAAATCGTGCCGTAGAGGATCTCCGAGAGGCCGTGAGGCCCGGCGTTGAGGGCCGCGTTCGACCCCGCCGGCAACACGCTGGCGAGAGCCGCGAAGCCGAGGGCCGTGACGCAGAAGTACAGCACGGCGAGCACGGCGAGCTTCATCTCGCGGCCCTCGATCTTCTTGCCCAGGAACTCGGGGGTGCGTCCCACCATGAGCCCGGCGATGAACACCGCGAGGATCGCGTTCACCAGTAGCCCCATGATGCCGACGCCGACCCCGCCGAAGACCACCTCGCCCAAAGCGATGTTGAGCATCGCCATGCCCCCGGCCAGCGGCGTGAGGCTGTCGTGGGCGTTGTTCACGGCTCCGCACGACGTGTCGGTCGTGACCGTCGCCCACAGGATCGAGGCGCTGATGCCGAACCGCGACTCCTTGCCCTCCATGTTGCCGCCGGACTGGGTCGCGGTCGCGGCCTGCGTCACTCCGAGCTTCGTGAAATTGGGATTCCCCTTCTGCTCGCTGGCGTACATCACGGCAACGCTCATGAGCAGGATGACCATGGCGGCCGCAAATAGCGCCCACCCTTGTCGCTGGTTGCCTGCGAACCTCCCGAAGGTGTAGGTCAGGCTCACCGGGATGGCGAGTATCAGGAGCATCTCGAGCAGGTTGGTGAACGGCGACGGGTTCTCGTACGGGTGGGCCGAGTTGGCGTTGTAGGAGCCGCCGCCGTTGGTGCCGAGCTCCTTGATGATCTCCTGCGAGGCAAAGGGACCCTGGGCGATCGTCTGAGTGATGCCCTCGACCGTCACGGCCTTGGTGGGGGCGTTGAGGTTCTGCACCACGCCCTGCGACACGAGCACCAGGCCGAAGACGACCGATATGGGCAGCAGGATGTACAGGAAGCTGCGCGTGAAGTCGACCCAGAAGTTGCCGAGCTCGCGGCTCGATTTCCGGGTGAGGCCACGGAAGAAGGCGACGGCCACGGCCATACCCAGAGCTGCCGAGACGAAGTTCTCGCGTGCCAGCGCAAGCATCTGGGTGAGGTAGCTGACCGCGGTCTCCGGCACGTAGACCTGCCAGTTGGTGTTGGTGGCGAAGCTGACGGCGGTGTTGAACGCATCGGCGGGGTTCATGCCGGGCACGTGCGCCGGGTTCAGCGGCAGGTGACCCTGCAACCTGAGGACGGCGTAGATGAAGAGAAGGACGACGAAGTTGAAGACCAGCATCGACACGGCGTACGCGACCACGCCCATCTCGCGCGTCTCGTCGACGCCGCAGAGACGGTAGGTGAGGCGCTCGACCGGGCGCAGCACGGGGTGCAGGAACGTGCGCTCACCCCGGTAGACGTGCGCCATGTAGGCGCCGAGCGGCTTGGCGATGAGCGCCAGCAGAACGATGAAGACGACGATCTGTAGGATCCCCCAGGCCATGTCTTCTACGTGGTCACCGCTTAGAACTTCTCCGGCCTGACGAGGGCGTAGAAGAGGTAGATGATCAGACCCAGGGCGACAATGCCGTTGATGAGGTAGTCCCAGTTCATGCTGAGCTACAGACGCGGCGCCACGCGGGCGTAGGCCACGGACAGCACGAAGAAGGCCAGAGTAATCAGTATGAACACGACGTCTGCCATGGCTCCCCCACTGACTCCCCTACTCCCCCGACGCGGTACCTTAGTGCTACGCGCCGGAAGCCGCTTACCCGCTTTCCGGGCATCCGAACCGTTGACACCCACATCCCCGCGGTGTGCGGTGTGACGCACCCGCAAACGACCGCGCCGGCCACATCACCACGTGGTGTGGCCGGCGCGGTCGCGCCAGGCGATCGTCAGCTGCGGTGCAGCACGGCGCGCCGCCGCGCGCCCACTGGCGCGCTCTTGCCAATGGCCGGCGAGGGCAGCGAGGCGACCTCGGACGCAGGCTCCGCGAGACCGGGGCGCAGATGCCGTTCGCGCACCGTCAGGACGACGAGATACACGAACGATCCAATGGCGGCGACCAGCGCAGCCGCGAACACTACCTCGATGAGGATCTCTCCAATCAGCATTTTGCGCCTCCGATCCACCGGCATCCGTACGCACGGACACGTCACAATCGCTAGTGGGAGGCTACCCAGACGCGCCTAAAGGGGCCGTGAAAGTACGCACCGGCCGCATAAAGAGTTCATCAAGGGTGCGCCGCGGGTTGTGCGACCTGTTCGGGCTTCACACAGGCTTTAGGGAAACTGCCGGGATTTCACTCGGCCTTTACTCGTCGGCGGGCATGCTCATGTCGAGCGTCTGCGTCTTCGCAAGGCGTCGGCGCGGCCCGAATGGGAAGGAGAACGATGTTCTTGTTTGGAGTCTTGTGGCTCGTGCTGCTGGCGGCGGAGCTGGCAATCGCCTACGAGTTCCTGAAGACCCGCATTAGGCATCACTGATCCCGTCATGCGCAAGCGGCGGGAGGCAGATGCGCGTCGCCTTCCAGCGACGATGATCGGGTGCAGGCCCTGCGCGGCATGCTACATTGCGGGCATTGAGCGCTCAACGGGGATAGGATGCAGCGCTGACGGCATACGTCGCTGATCTGATGACTGAACGAGCCGAGTTCCTGGCCAATCACGAGCCTTTCCGGGGACTGGGTCGGGACGAGCTCGAGCGAGTGGCAGCGTCGCTTGTCGAGCGCGTCGTGCCGGCTGGTGAGATGGTGCTCGTGGAGAGCGGCGTCCCCGGGACCGAACTCTACGTGGTTCGGGACGGAGCCTTCGAGCTCACGCACAAGCAGGCCGTCGTCGCCATTCTCACGGGTGGCGAGGTCTTCGGCTACCCGACGCTGCTTACCGGCCTGCCTCCGGAATTCAGCATTCAGGCCAGGCAGGACTCGACGCTCTACGTCATTCCGAACGAGGTGGCGCTGGACGTCTTGAGTCGCCCAACCGGCGTGCGGTTCGTGGCCGGCAGCCTGCGTGAACGTCTCCTCGACGCGGCCAGGACAATGCGCGCCCTGCCTGACGTCGTCACTCGCCCCGTGACCTCGCTGATTCGCAGCGCGCCGCTGTTCTGTGATCCCGACGCGACTGTGCGCCAGGCCGCCGAGCTGATGGCGGCCGAGAAGCGCTCGGCCCTGCTGGTGCGCGCCCGTGGCGGCCTCGGCATAGTTACCGACATGGACCTGCGGGACAAGGTCCTCGCGCACGGCCTCTCACCCGAGACGCCGGTAGGCGAGGTCATGACCCGGCCGGTCGAGACGGTGTCCGCCGACGCCCTTGCCCCCGAGGCCGCCATCGCGATGATGGCTGCCGGAGTCAACCACCTGCCAGTCGTGGATGCCGATGGCCGCGTCGTCGGCGTTCTCTCAGCGAGCAATCTCACGACACTCGACGGGCGTAGTCCCTTCGCTCTGCATCGCACGATCCACAGCGCACACACGCTGGACGACGTCGCTTCTGCCGCCGCAGACGTGCCCCAGCTCTTCGTGGACCTGATGGCATCGCACCTGGACGCGCCGGCGGTGACGCGCGTCCTTACGCTGCTCCATGACGCCATGACGCAGCGCCTGCTGGAGCTTGCCGTCGGCAATCGGGGCGAACCCCCCGTCGGGTTCGCCTGGCTGGCCTTTGGAAGTGCCGCACGCAGCGAGCTCAACCTCATCTCCGACCAGGACAACGGACTCGCCTACGACGATGCGGATGATCCGTCCGTGGATGAGTACTTCCGCCTGCTGGCGGAAGACGTCAACGAAGGCTTGCGCCGCTGCGGCTTCGCCTTGGACCCCCACGGCACGGTCGCGCGCAACTGGCAGTGGCGCCTGCCGCTCTCCAAATGGCGCGCGGTCTGCTCGCGGTCGCTGGAGGGCAAGGACGTGAATCGCCTCGCGCGGGCCAGCGTCGCCTTTGACTTCCGCCAAATCGCCGGTGACCTGCCGGTCGCTCGCGCGCTTACCGACATCATCCGTGCGGCGCCGCAACACAGTCGGTTCATGAGCGGCCTAGCCGAGCTGGGTACCAGGACGCCATCGGCCCTCACTCTGCTGCAGCGGTTGCCGTCGTACATCGACATCAAGAAGGAAGCGTTGCAGCCGATCCAGAACCTGACCCGCTATCACGCGTTCGCGCGAGGGATCACGGCGCACACTACCCTGGAGCGATTGGTGGCCATCCGCGAGGCCGGTGGCCTCACCGCGGAGTCGGAGCAGCTGCTGCACGAGGCGTTCGTGAGCATGCTGCACCTGCAGCTCCGCCACCACGCCCACGCTGTCCGGGCCGGCCAGTCCCCGGACAACATCGTCGACACCGCGACGCTGAGACCGTTGACACGGGTGGCGCTTCACGAGGCGTTGCGAGAGAGAGCCGCCGCTCCGAAGCGGTTCTTGCGGCCCGCCGCTGCCCGCTGAGGGCGGTCTCGTGGGTCCGGGCAGGAGCGCCCGACCGCGAGTGCGATGGATCCAACGACGTCGTGAGCGACCGTCGGGGACTCAGGTAGCGGGTTCGTCTGGAGAAGAGAAGCGGAAGCCCACGCCGGGCTCGGTGATGATGTAGCGAGGCCCGCCTGGGTGGGGCTCGATCTTCTTGCGCAGGTTGCTCACGTGCACGCGCAGCGTCTGCGCGTCCTCGACCCACTCGGGACCCCAGACCTTCTCGAGGATCATCTTCTGCGTCACCACGAGGCCGGCGTTCCGCGCCAGATAAGCGAGGATATCGAACTCCGTCGGCGTAAGCGCGATCTCTTCTCCGGCCCGACGGACGCGCCGGCGGGCGATGTCGATCTCCAGGTCGCCCGAGGTGACGACCGGTGGTGGCGAGGTGAGTGCCGCCGCCCGGCGCAGCAACGCCCGGATGCGCGCCAGCAGCTCGCCGGCCGAGAAGGGCTTGGTCAGATAGTCGTCGGCGCCCTCGTCGAGCGCCTCGATCTTGTCGGCCTCGTTGGCGCGCACCGACAGGACGAGGATGGGCGCCGTCATCCACGTGCGCAGCTCGCGGCAGACCTCGATGCCGCTGCGGTCGGGCAGCGCGAGGTCGAGCACGACCAGGTCGGGTGGGGTGTCGATCGCCTTGAGGAGCGCCTCCTCCGCTGTGGCCGCCATCTCCAGGCTGTAGCCCCTGGTGCCGAGGATCGACTTCAGCGCCCGCCGGATCTGGTTCTCGTCGTCGACGACGAGGATGCGCGTCGGCCTCTCCGGCACCGTCATGCTGTGTTCTCCTTGTTGCCCTCAGCGTGGCCGCCGCTCGGGAGCGTGATCACGAATCGCGCCCCGCGAGGGACCACGTCTTCGACGCGGATGGCGCCTCCGTGGCTGCGCACGATCTCGCGGGCGATCGCCAAGCCGAGACCGGTACCCGATGGGGCGTGTCCGCCGGTGCGCTGCCCGCGATAGAACTTCTCGAACACCGCTTCGTGTTCGTCGGGAGGCACGCCGGGTCCTTGGTCCTCGACCCAGAGTCGCACGCCCTGGTTCCAACCGCGTGCGCCGATCGTCACCGGGCTCTCGGCGGCGTACAGCAGCGCGTTCTCGAGGAGGTTCTGGAGGGCCCGCGTGAGCTGCACGAAGTCGACGTCCACGACCGGCGCCTGCTCGGGCATGTCCAGGCGCACGCGCTTGCGCAGGTGAGCGGGCAGGGTGTCGATACCGGCGGCCACGATGTCACTCAGCTCGTAGAGCTCACGCCGCGGTTCCCAGGCATGAGCCTCAAGGCGAGAGAGATCGAGCAAAGCGCCGATGCTGTTGTTCAGGCGCGCGACATCGGCGACGATGGCGCGCAGTTCGTCCCTTACGCTCTGCTCGTCCCAGTCGATGTCGCTCTCGAGGAGGTTGCTCACCGTCGCGGTAAGCGCCGCCAGCGGCGTCTTCAGCTCGTGGGACACCGAGGAGAGCAGGCTCGACTTGAGCTGATCGGCCTCGCGCTCGGCAGCAGCGGTAGTGGCCGCTGCCTGGAGGCGTTCACGTTCGAGGAAGGTGCCGACGAGGTTGCTGAGCGAGGTGACCAGGCGCACGTCGCCGGCGGAATAGGGGCGCCTGTTCACCCGGGCCTGGACGGTGAGCACACCGGAGACGCCGGACGGGCTGCGAACCGGTATGTACAGCCCGCCGTCGCCGGCCGCGGTGACGGTCGCCGGCGAGGCCTCCACAGCATCGCCCCGAGCGCTCGCCGCTTCGCCTTCGCGGACGGCTCGGCGGGCATGCTCGGCGACGGCGGGGTCGGAGCAGGCCTCGGCAGGCGCCTGACAGTACGACTCCAGGTCGTCGCCGTCGAGCACGAACAGCGTGGCCGAGCCGGCGCCGAGCACGTCGACGACCTCCTTGAGGCAGCTCTCCGCCATGTGGGCGGTCGAGGTCTGCGACACGACGGCGGCGCTGAGACGGTTGAGCGCCGCGGTCTCCTGCTCGCGGGCGAGCGCCCGCGCCTCGCGCTCGCGCATGCGGCCGGCCTGGACGCCGACGATCACGCCGACGACGAGGAACGCGACCAGTGACAACCAGTCCTTCGGATCGTGGATCTGCAGCGTGTGGTAAGGCGGCAGGAAGAAGAAGTCCCAGGTGAAGAAGGCGAGCACGGCGGCAAGCAGGGCCGGCCCCGTCCCGGCCAGGCTCGCGACGAGCAGGATGACGAGCAGGTAGAGCAGGGCCCACTGGCCCTTTGCGAACGTGGCTCTCCCGGGGAGGAACACAGCCGTCGAGAGAGCGATCGCCACGATGGCGAGAAGGTAGCCATGCCGCGACAGCGCGGCGCTCAGGCGTGCGGTCATAACCGCATCCTAGCGCGGACCCGAACAGCCGGGTAGCGCCGCGAGGCGGGCCAAGCCCGCCTGCGCCGCCCGCCAGCATCTCACAATCGGTGTCGGGACATGGTCGCCAGCCTACTGCGCCGTCATCGCCCCGTCGGCCACGAGCAGCGTGCCGGTGACAAACGAGGACTCGTCCGAGGCCAGGAACAACGCCACGTTGGCGATCTCGCGCGGCTCTCCCGGCCGGCCGATGGGCTGGAACGAGTCGATGGTGTCGTACACGTGCTGGAGGCCGCCAAGCATCTCGGCGTGGGCATAGTTGACCGGCGTATCGACCCACCCGGGCGCGATCGCGTTGCAGCGGATACCCTTCTTCGCATAGTCGAGCGCGATGCCCTTGGACAGCATGACGATCGCGCCCTTGGAGGCGGCGTACACGGTGAGAAACGGCTCGGCGACGATGCCGTTGACCGAGCTCGTGTTGATCAGCGAGCCGCCACCCCCGCGGAGCATGTGCGGGATCGCGTAGCGACAGCCGTACATCGTGCCCTTCACGTTCACGTTGAGCGTGCGGTCGATGACCTCGTCGGGCACTTCGTGAAACACGCCGGGCAGGTTCACGCCGGCGTTGTTGAACACCACGTGGAGGCCGCCCCAGCGCTCGACCGTGTCATCCGTGTAGGCGCGTACCTGTTCTGGGTCGGCAATGTCGGCGGCGACGGCGAAGGCCGCCTCGCCGATCTCGCTCGCGGTTGCCGCGTTGGACTCGCCGTTGATGTCCACGCACGTCACGCGCGCGCCCTCTTCCGAGAACCGGATCGCCGTGGCCTTGCCGATGCCGGACCCCGCACCCGTGACGATCGTAACTTTGCCGTCCAGGCGTCCACTCATAGGATGTCCTCCGCTCTTCGTCGCTGCTGCGCGTCGGCAGAAGCGGCGCGCCGTCTATTGCGCATCCTACTGCCCCGGCCGGGGCAGACTCACGGTTGCTAGGGCGGCTTCGTCGCGGCGCGAGGGCTCCATGGCGGACGGAGCCCGGGCCAGCCGGGGAGGCTCCCCGGCTGAGGAATTGGTCCGGAGGCAGATGCGATGCAGTTCGACGGCGTGATCTTCGATCTCGACGGCACGCTCGTCGACACGCTCGAGGACCTGGCCGACGCCATGAACCGGGTCCTCAGCCATGAACAGGCGCCCGTCCACAGTTACCCCACCTACAAGCTGCTGATCGGGAAGGGGATCCGCAACCTGGTCGGCCAAGCGCTCCCCCCCGAGAAACGCACCGATAAGACGATCGTCCGGTGCTACGAGGCCATGATCGCCGACTATGGCGAGCACAGCCTGGTCAAGACGCATCCGTATGACGGCGTCGCCGAGGTGGTGAACGGCCTGCGGGCGGCCGGGGTCAAGCTGGCAGTGTTCTCCAACAAGTCGGACGAGCTGACCCGGCGGATCGTGGAGAGCTTGTTCGGCCATGGTGTCTTCGACGTCGTTGTGGGGGCGCAAGTGGGTCTGCCCCTGAAGCCCGACCCCTCGGTGGCCCTGCTCATCAGCGACCGCCTGGGCGTCGCTCCGAGTGGGATCGCCTTCCTCGGCGATTCGGGGATCGACATGATCACGGCCACCGCGGCGGGGATGCTCGCCGTGGGCGCCGCGTGGGGCTTCAGGACGAAAGACGAACTGGTCGAGAGCGGCGCGAGCGCGGTGCTCGACCATCCGTTGGAGCTGCTCGAGCTGCGGCGCTGACGACGGCCGGACGTCGCGAGCCCGCGGACGACTTAGGTGAGCGCTCCTGTTTCGCGCAGCAGCGCCAGAAACGCCGGCATCAGCGCGCGGTGCGCCGCCACGACCGCGGGCCCGTGCCCATGCGCCGCTCGCGGGAATGCGACTTCGGCGCCGGCGGCGCGCGCGATGACGCTGCCGGCCGCGTAGTCCCACGGTGAGAGGTCGAGTTCCCAGTAGGCGTCCACGTGGCCGGCGGCGGCGTGGCAGAGATCGAGCGCCGCCGTCCCGCCGCGGCGGATGTCACGCACGCGGCCCAAGACCTGGGCCACGACGGAGCCCTGGCGTCGGCGCTGAGCCGCATCGTAGGAAAAGCCGGTGGCCACCAGGGCCGTGGCGAGATCGGGCTGCTCTCGCGCGTGGATCGGCTGGTCGTCGCACACCGCGCCGAACCCACTGATCGCTCGATACATGCGTCCCGCGCTCGAGTCGTAGACGACGCCGACCTGCGGCTGCCCGTCGATCTCGACGGCGATAGACACGGCATAGGCCGGATAGCCGTAGATGTAGTTGGTCGTGCCGTCGAGCGGGTCGATCACCCAGCGCACCCCGCTCGTGCCTTGACCCAGCGCGCCCTCCTCGCCGAGCACGGCGTCATCGGGCCGCAGGGCGCTCAGGCGCTCGACGATCATGCGCTCCGACTCCTTGTCGATCTGGCTCACCAGGTCGGTGGGAGAGGACTTCGTCTCGATGCGCAGCGCGCGCGCCATCCCCTTGATGTGGATCTGCCCCGCGTCACGCGCGAGGTCGCTCGCGAGGTCGAGGAGCTCCTGCAGGTGAAGTGGCGCTGTGGCCCAAGGTCTGTCAGAGGCGGGCTGGACTGATCCAGACTCAGACTCGACGTGGCGTCTAGCGGTCATCGATAGCGCTCCTCGCTGCGAAATGAACCGAACAGCACGATAGGGAGGGTGGCCCTGCCGCGCGGCGCGCCGCTTGGGGAAGGTAGCAGATGCCCCGCGTTCTCACCAGGCCTCAGACCTCGGCGACCAGCATCACCATCGTCATGGCGGCCAGCACCAGAGCGCCGGCCGTCGTCGTCAGGATCACCGCCCAGTCGCTGGGCAGCGGCCGATCCTCCTCGAGCGCCCGCCGGATGCGCCGCGCGTTGACCGCCGCGTAGATGACGAGGAAGACGCCAAGGATCGCATAGCCGATGCCGAGGAAGGCGAAGGCCGTCTGCGAGGTGTTGATCAGCGCCGGGATGAGTCGCCCGACCGCCAGCGCGATACCGATCGACGCCAGCCCCGTCCGCAACCAGGCGAGATACGTGCGCTCAGCGGCCAGATAGGTGCGTCGCGGCGCCGAGTCGCGCCCGGGGTCGGCGCCCGGCGCCTGCCGCTCGTCGTTCTCTGGTGCCTGCGTCATCGGCAGGCCTCCCTCCGCTCTCCGCTCGGTTGCGCTCTGACGCCTAAGCGTACCTCTTACGGGCTGGCGGCGGCAGCGGCGACCGGCGCGGAGGCCTCGCGCTGCGCCCCGAAGCGCTGTAGGGTGAGCCTGGACCGTCGGGCTTCTGTTCTACGCCGTTGCGGCAGCCATGGAGCCGTGGTCCGAACACAGCGGTCACTGGCTGGTGCCGGGCATCACCGTCGGCGGCCAGGCATTGGGTCCAAGCGTGAGCTTCCCGCGGGTCATGTCGCTGCCGTTCAACATCAGCGGCACGATCCTGCTGTTCGGCGGTGCCGCATGGTCTATCTGGCGATTCGCGAAGCGCCGCGAGTACGGATACCGGGTGCGGGCCAACGTGTTCATCGCCGCCGGTGCGGCGCTGCTCGCCTTCCTGGTGTCGCGCGCCCGTCTGGGCAACACCGCCGGGCTGTATCCGGCAGAGATGGTCGCCGTATCGCTGATGTTCGCGGGGCTCCTGCGGGCCGGCAAGCTGGACAAGGGGGCGAGGATGGCGCAGGCGTGGCGCAAGTCCGCCGGCGGGTAGAGCCGGCCGTCACGTAACGGCGGAGCGCTCGCGAGGGAGACTACGGCGGACGGTTCCGTGTGTAGGGGCGCACTAATCGTGGAAGCCTTCCAGTGAGCACATCTTCCTGATCGGAGCACCCGATGAGCACTTACGATCTCGCCGTTGTGGGCGGCGGCCCCGGAGGTCTTGCAGCGGCAATGTACGGCGCAATGCGCGGCTTGTCGGTCGTCGGGTTCGAGGCCGAGTCCTTCGGCGGACAGCTGATCAATCTCTATCCCAGCAAGCCGGTGACCAACTTCCCCGCCCAAGCATACGTGTTGTCGCGTGATCTGGCGCTACGGCTCGCCGAGCAGGCGGCGGGCTTCGGCGCCGAGCTGCGCGAATGGGAACCGGTCGAACACGCCGGCCCGAGCAGCGACGGCTTCGTCCTGAGGAGCGCCGGCCTGGAGACCACGGCCGCGGCGCTTGTCCTGGCGCTGGGTCTCGGGCGCTTCACGCCTCGCCGCCTGGGTCTTGACGGTGAGGATAGGTTCCTCGGCAGGGGCCTCGCCTATCGCCTGCCCCCCATCGAGGAGATCGACGCCAGGCATGCAGTGGTCGTGGGCGGCGGCGACACGGCCTTCGACACCGCGCTGTCACTCCAGCGGGTGGCCGACGTCACCCTCGTCCATCGGCGCGACAAGTTCCGGGCCTACGCGCACTCGCAGCAACGAGTGTCGGAGGCGGGGCTCAACGTGGTCACCGGCGGCGAGATCGTCGAGCTTCTCGGCGGCGACCACCTGGAGAGCGTCGTCGTCTCCCTCGCCGACGACAGGACCGTCGAGCTTGCGGCCGACCTCCTTCTCGTCACCATCGGGCAGGTCCCCGACATGAGCGGCGTCAAGAGCTGGGATCTTGGCCTCGGCGGGCCGCATATCGAGGTCGACTCCTCCATGCGGACTGCGCGGCCCGGGCTGTTCGCCGTCGGCGATTTTGCCGCGTATCCGGGGAAGGTGAGGATGATCGCCACGGCGGCCGCCGAGGGCTCCACCGCGGCGGCGTCAGTCGCACGGCTGCTGCACTCGGCCAACTAGCGGTATGCTGCATCCTGCCCGCGGTACGACCGGTTCGGCATGAAGATCACGACGGCAGACGGGGTTGGTGAACTGGTGCGCGAGCAAGGCGGGCGCCTGTACGTCTGGACGAGGGCGCACCGCTGCTGCTCGGGGACGCTCACGCTGCTCGAGGCCGGCACCTCGAGGCCGGCAGGCGTCGAGCGGCGATTCCGCGAGATCGACGCCGGAGACTTCGAACTGTTGCTCGACATGGGCTCGCGGCCCGCGCCGGAGGCTCTCGTGCTGGCGCTCAGAGGCCGCCGCAAGAAGATCGTCGCCTTCTGGAACGATCACGCTTGGGTGGGGTGATGTCGCCTCCCGAGTTTCGCGCCGCGGCCCCCCGGGGACTCCCTCGTCATGCGGATTCGCGCGCGTCTCGCGCAAGGGACGGCGCCCCCGCCTCACAGAAGAGGCGACCATGTACCTGGTGATCCAACACACGATACGCGACTACGATGACTGGAAGCCCGTCTTCGACGCGGGCGAGTACGTGCGCACGAGGCACGGCTGCATTGGCCACGAGATCTTCCGCGGCGACGACAACGTCAATGACCTGACGATCATGCTGGAGTTCCCGAGTCGCTCAGCCGGGGAGTCCTTCATGGCCGACCCGGAGCTCAGGCAGCATATGGACGAAGGTGGCGTGACGTCCGAGCCACGGGCGATGTGGGTGACGCAGACTCAGCGCGTCGACTACCGAAGCCGCAAGGCCGCCTGAGCGGGCTGCGACTCGGCGGAGGCGCGCCTGGGGCGAAGCCGTCTCAGGCGCGCTTTCGCGCTTTCCAGATCTCCTCTGAGGGCCAGCGTCGTGCCCAATCCCGGGTCACCCAGTCGGCGAAGCGGCTGGTCGCGTCCGGCGCGGGCCGGACCTCGATCAGGTCCTCGATGTCGAAGCCGTTGGCGCGCAGCAGCCGGATCCAATCGCCGTGGCCGAGATGGAACTCGACCGATGGATCGTTCGCCCACTCCAGGCGGTGCATGCCGAAGTAGTCGCGGATCAGGCGCTCGCCAGGTGGCGCGTCGACGTCGTCGGGCAAGCAGAGCGTCATGATCGTGCCGTTGGTGAGGAAGATCAGCTGACCGCCGGGGCGCAGCACCCTGGCGGCCTCCGGCACCCACAGGTAAGGATCGGCCCAGAGGCAAGCGCCGTACTCCGAGATCGCCAGGTCGAAGCTTTCGTCGGGGAACAGCAGGCGCTCGGCGCTTCCCTCGTGCAGCGGGAACTCCAGGCCATGCTCACGTTGCAGGCGGCGGGCGGTGGCCAGCTGCTCCGGGGAGAGGTCGATGCCCACGCAACGGGCGCCGCGCCGCGCCAACCACGAAGACACGTAGGCCGTGCCGCAGCCGAGCTCGACGGTGTCCTTGTCGTCGAGGTCGTCCGGCAGCACCTGCAGCTCCGCCTCGGGCACCGACCAGATGCCCCAGCTGGGGTCGTCCGCGGCCCATGATCGTTCGCCGCCCTCCACGAATTCGGCCGCCCACTCGTTCCAGGCGTCCCTGTTGCGGCGAACGTGGTCCGCCTCGCGATCGTGATCTGTCATGTCCCTCACCTTCCTTCAGCCGTGCGACGCGCGCTGCCTGCCGGTGGGCTCCGCACGCGGTCATCGTAGCAGCGTCGCGACATGTGTGACGCCACGCCTGACGGCAACAAAGAAGCTCTTGCGACTTATTCGCAGGTGCGCTACGTTAGCGACCATGCACCACGCCCGGGCGACACTCCGCGAGCAAGGGTACCGGCTCACGCCGCAGCGCAACCTCATCTGGGAGGTGCTGCGCGACGCCCGCCGCCACATGACCGCTGAGGAAGTGGCGGCCGCGGTTCGCCGCACCCTGCCGGACGTCAATGTGTCCACGGTGTATCGCACTCTCGAGCTGCTTGTGAGCCTCGATCTCGTCGTGGAGACGCGGCTGGAGGGCAGCGCCTGCTACTACGAGGTCTCGCCCGAGCCCACCCACCACCACTTCGTGTGCACCCAGTGCGGCGCCGTGGGTCATTTCGGCGACGAGCTGCTCGCCCCCGTTCACGAGGAACTGACCGCGCGCCAGACGTTCGCCGTGAGCCAGATCCAGGTCACCGCCTTCGGCGTCTGCCGCGACTGCCAGGCGGTCGCCCAGGTTGGGGCCGCTTCGCCGCCGTTCGACGTGCCGTCCGCTTAGCGGACCGGCGAAACCGCATGCACATCCCCGACGGCTACCTGGGACCGCAGACTTACATGGTCCTCGACGTCGTGATGATCCCCATCTGGGTCATCGCCGCGCGCAAGGTCAAGCGCACGCTCAAGGCCAAGCAGATCCCTCTCATGGCGCTGGGCGCCGCCTTCTCGTTCGTCATCATGATGTTCAACGTGCCGGTCATCGGGGGGTCGACCGGCCACGCCGTGGGCGCGACCCTGATCGCGATCATCCTCGGCCCCTGGGCCGCCGTGCTTGCGATCAGCATCGCGCTCGTCATCCAGGCCGGCCTGTTCGGCGACGGCGGGATCACGGCCATCGGGGCCAACTGCTTCAACATGGCGGTGCTCGTGCCGTTCGTCGGTTACTACCTGTTCCGACTTGTCGCCGGCGACTCACCCTCGACGCGACGCCGCGTGATCGCGTCCGGCGTGGCGGCTTACGTGGCGCTGGTCGCGGCATCCATCGTCGCCGGCTTCGAGCTTGGCATACAGCCCTACATCGCGCACACGCCCAGCGGGCAGGCCCTCTACGCCCCCTACAAGCTCGGCGTCGCGGTGCCAGCCATGGCCCTCGAGCATCTGCTCTTCTTCGGCTGGGTCGAGGCGCTCGTGACCATGGGCGTCGTCACCGCATTGGCCAGGTCGGAGCCCGCGTTGCTCGAGAACAAGCCGGCGGCCAGGCCGCTGCGCTGGCTGTGGGCCGGCATCGGCGGGTTGATCCTGCTGACGCCGATCGGCGCTCTGGCGACGGGCCCTGCGTGGGGCGAATGGGGCAGTGGGCAGCTCAAGGCGGCCATCGGGTACGCCCCGGCCGACCTCCAGAGGCTCAGCGGGCTCTGGAGGTCGGCGATGCCCGGCTACGCGACGCCCGGCGTCGGCAACGCTCTCCTCGGCTACGTCATCGCGGCCGTCGTGGGGACCGTACTCACGGTGGGCGTCGCTCTCGCCATCGGGGCAGTGCTCGCCAGGCGCGGTGAGGCGCCATCGTCGGAAGCGTCGCCGCCTAGCCGTCGCAGCAAAGGTGGCGGGCGTTCGCTCGCCCGCAAGACGGCGGATTCGATCGCCGGGGCGGTCACGGAAGTGCTACAGAACGAGGCATTGGCGGCGCGCCGGGGTCTGCTGCAGCGCCTCGACCCCCGCATCAAGCTGCTCACTCTGGTGCTGTTCGCCGTGACGGCGAGCCTCGTCCATTCCGTCTGGGTGCTGATCGCCCTCATCGGCGTGACCATCGTCCTGGCGGCAGCGTCACGGGTCGGCGTGGGCTCGTTCGAGCGCAAGGTGTGGCTCTCGGCCGGCCTCCTCGCCCTCCTGGTGGCGGCGCCGTCCGCACTGCGCATCTTCACGCCGGGCGCAGTGGTCGTGCCGTTGGGACCATTTTCCCTGACCGAGCCGGGGCTCATGGGAGCGGCGACGCTGGTGACGCGCGTCGTCGCCGCAGCCGGCTTCGCCCTGCTCGTCGTGTGGACCATGCGCTGGAGCGACCTGCTCAAGGCGCTCAGCGCGATGCGCCTGCCAGACGTGGTGGTCGCCACGCTGGCGATGACGCAGAAGCAGATCCTCACGCTTCTGCGCACCGTGGAACACATCCACCTCGCGCGCGAGAGCCGCTCTCTTACGCGCGGCGGCGCGCGCGCGGACCGTGCCTGGGTGACGGAGCGCATGGCCTTCGTGGTGCGCAAATCCATGAAGACCGCCGACGACGTCTACGACGCGATGCTCTCGCGCGGATTCACCGGCGCGATGCCGTCGCTGGTGAAGCTGCGGCTGCGCCCTCGCGACTGGGTGTGGGCGGCGGCCAGCGTCGCGCTTTGCGCGGCGATCCTCTACGCGGACCACGTGGTCGGGCCGCGGTGACCGCAGGACTCCCGGCATGACCGCCGATTACGTGCTCGAGGGAGTGCGACACGAATACCGGGCGGGCGCGCCGGCGCTCGCAGCGATCGACCTGACCATTCTGAGCGGCCAGCACGTCGCCATCGTGGGCGCCAACGGGTCGGGCAAGTCCACCCTGCTGAAGATGCTCGACGGTCTCGTCTTCCCCACGAGCGGCGACATCCGCGCGTTCGGCGCGCCGCTCACCGCGGACGCGCTCGAGGACCCGGCGTTTCGCCGGGACTTCCGCTCGCGCGTCGGCTTCGTTTTTCAGGAGGCCGACGTCCAGCTCTTCTGCTCCGACGCCTTCGACGAGCTGGCCTTTGGCCCGCTTCAGCTCGGCCTGGCACGCGAGGAGGTCGAGCGCCGCGTGCACGAGGCCGCGTGGCAGTTGCGCATCGAACAGGTGCTTGACCGGCCGCCATACACGCTCAGTGGCGGCGAGAAGAAGCGCGTCGCCATCGCCTCGGTGCTGACCATGCAGCCGCACATCCTCCTGCTCGACGAGCCCACCAGCGCCCTTGACCCGCGCAGCCAGGTCTGGCTGCTCGACGTGCTCGAAGAGTGGAAGCAGGAGGGGCGCACGGTCGTCATGGCGACTCACGACCTCTCCGCCGCGGCGGAGTCGGCCGACCGCATCGTGGTGCTCTCGGAGGATCACACGATCGTCGCGGACGGGACTCCCGAAGAGGTCCTCCTCCAGCGAGAGCTGCTGCTCGCCGTCAACCTCATTCATGAGCACACGCATCGGCACGCCTCTACTGCCCACAGGCACGCCCACGCTCACGGGCCAGGGTCCGACCCCGATCTTGCGCACGGCCACCGAGGCCGCCGCCGCGTGTGACGATGCCGGGGCGGTCCACGACGATGCCGGCGATCGGAGGTCAGTCGTGTGCAAGCAGGATCGGCGCGCTGGAGCGGCCCCGCCCTCTCGCCCATGCGGTGGATTCAGTGCGACCCTTGCCTTGACTGTTGGCGTGCAACCGTTTCCGGTGCTACAGTCTCACTCGCTGAGCCGATGCGAGGCAGCCCGGTAGAAAGCCGCGTGAGAGTCCGCCGACCCGGCGGACGCCGAAGGGGCAAGGCGCGTGAGCGCTGAAACTCTCAGGCCAACGGAACGCGGCCCGACGGGCCCCCGGATGACATGGCGCCGCCGCTGGGGCGCCGGCCGTCAGACAGGGTGGATATTCCACCCTGTCTTTTTTTTGTCGGCCGGCGCCGGGAGCGGCGGCTCCCCGGTCCGGGGGCGTTTCTGCCACACGCCCCGCGGGCAGGTTCGTCAGGGACCAACGGCAGCGCGCACGGGAGGCACCATGGCCGACGAGACTTATCCGCAGGAGCTGAAGTACAACAAGGAGCACGACTGGGTGCGCATCGAGGGTGAGGACGCCGTCTTCGGCATCACCTGGTTCGCGCAGGACGCGCTCGGCGAGATCGTCTACGCCGATCTCCCGTCCGTGGGTGAGGAGGTCACCGCAGGGAAGCCATACGGCGAGCTTGAATCGGTCAAGGCCGTCAGCGACGTGCTCGCGCCGCTGACCGGCGAGGTAATCGAGGCCAACGAGGCGCTCCAGGACGAGCCTCAGCGCATCAACGACGACTGCTACGGAGAGGGCTGGATACTCCGCATCCGCATGACCGCTCCCGGTCAGATCGGCGATCTCATGGACGCCGACGCCTACAGGGCCTTCCTCGACGAGGCCTGACGTGGGGCGCAGCGTCACCGACTACGTCCCGCACAGTGAGCAAGACGTGCGCACGATGCTCGACGCCGTTGGGGTGGAGAGCATCGACGGCCTGTTCGACGACATCCCCGAGGCCGTCCGCCGGCGGGAGCCGCTGGCGCTGCCCGCCGGCCTCAGCGAGGCCGAGGTGCTCGGCGAGATGCGCCGCCTGGCGGCGGCGAACACGCCGGCGACGAGCCTCGTCAGCTTCCTCGGCGCCGGGACCTACGACCACTACGTCCCCGCCGTCGTGGACGCCATCGTCTCCCGGTCTGAGTTCGCCACCGCCTACACGCCCTACCAGCCGGAGCGCAGCCAGGGCGTGCTGCAGACCATCTTCGAGTTTCAGACGGCGATCTGTGAGCTCACGGGCATGGACGTCAGCAATGCGAGCATGTACGACGGCGGTACGGCACTTGCCGAGGCGTCACTCCTGGCCGGGCATCAGACCCGGCGCGGGCGCGTTGTCATCTCCGCCGGGGTGCACCCCGAGTACCGGCAGGTCTTGGACACGGAGACGCTGCACAGTGGCCCACGTCCGCAGGTCGTCGACCTGGCGGCCGGCGCGGCCACCGATCTCGAGGCCGCCACGGCCGCCGCCGACGCGGACACGGCGGCCGTCGTCGTCCAGCAGCCCAACTTCTTCGGGGCTTTCGAGGACCTCGCCGCCGCAGCCGAGATCGCGCACGCGGCCGGGGCTCTCTTCGTGGTCGTCGCCGACCCGCTCTCGCTCGGTTTCCTCGAAGCTCCCGGGCGCCTCGGCGCCGATATCGTCGTCGGCGAGGCTCAAGCGTTCGGCAACGCCATGGACTTCGGCGGCCCCGGCCTCGGCTACATGGCCGTGTCGCAGAAGCTCATGCGCCGCATCCCCGGGCGCCTCGTCGGCGAGACCGTCGACAGCGAGGGAAAGCGCGGCTTCGTGCTCACCCTGCAGACCCGCGAACAGCACATCCGTCGCGAGAAGGCGACGAGCAACATCTGCTCCAACCATGCCCTCAACGCGCTGGCCGCGCTGGTGCATCTGTCGTGGCTGGGACGCGAGGGTCTTTCCGATCTGAGCTTGCTTTGCGCGCGTAAGACCGCTTATCTGCGGCAGGCGCTGCTCGCCTTGCCGGGCGTGACAGCCTTCACCGAAGGACCTGTGTTTCGCGAGTTCGCCGTGCGGCTGCCGGCGCCGGCCGCGCCGGCCGTCGAGGCGCTCGTGCCGCTGGGCTTCCTCGCCGGCGTACCGGCGGCGCGGTTTGCCGCCCAGTTCGGCGGTGCCGTCGGCGACCTCGACGGGATATTGCTGGTCGCCGTCACCGAGAAACGCACGCGCGCCGAGATGGACGCCTTCGTGGCCGCACTGGCGGCTCATCTTGCGAGCACGGAGGCGTCTCATGACTAGCGCGGACCGGCGCACGATCTACGAGAAGTCGTGCTGCGACCGTCGAGCCTACAGCCTGCCCGCCACCGACGTTCCCGAGGTCCCTCTCGACGAGCTGGTGCCGGCCGGCCTGCGCCGCGCGGCCCCGGCGCGCCTCCCCGAGGTCGGCGAACTGGACCTCCTGCGCCACTTCACGGAGCTCTCGAGCCTCAACTTCGGCGTCGAGAACGGCAGCTATCCGCTCGGTTCCTGCACGATGAAGTACAACCCCAAGATCAACGAGGTGGCCAGCCGTCTGGAGGGCTTCGCCGGCCTGCACCCATACCAGCCGGAGTCGCTCGTCCAGGGCGCCCTCGAGCTCATGTATGAGCTCGAGCAGTGGCTGGCCGAGATCGCCGGCCTTCACGCTACCACCCTCCAGCCGGCGGCAGGCGCCCACGGCGAGCTCACCGGCCTGCTCATCATCCGCGCCTCTCACCGCGCGCAGGGGCGCGACCCCAGGCGCGTCATCATCCCCGACACGGCGCACGGCACGAACCCGGCCAGCGTCATCATGGCCGGTTACCAGCCCGTCGCCGTCACCAGCGACGCCCGCGGCGGCGTCGACCTCGAGGCGCTCAGGCAGCTTCTCGACGACGATCTCGCCGGCCTCATGCTCACTAATCCCAACACCCTCGGCGTCTTCGACGAGAACATCACTGAGATCGCCCGCCTCGTGCATGACGCCGGCGGCCTGCTCTACTACGACGGCGCCAACAGCAACGCCGTGCTCGGCATCAGCCGGCCCGGCGACATGGGCTTCGACGTGGTGCATTTCAACACACACAAGACGTTCAGCACGCCGCATGGCGGTGGGGGTCCCGGCGCGGGGCCCATCGCCGTGCGCGACACGCTGGCGCCGTTCCTGCCCGTGCCCCTGGTCGGCAAGACGGAGGACGGTCGCTTCTTCTTCGACGACGACCGTCCC
>JADGPQ010000023.1 GCA_017882325.1 Thermoleophilia bacterium | reverse complement strand
CGTCGCGCTTGACGAGGCTCTCGAAGAGGTCGCCAAGGGGGCCCACGACGGCGATGACGGCGCCCAGGGCAAGCGAATCGCCCGGCCCGAGATCGGTGTACAGGCCGATGAAGACCACCAGCAGCACGGTGCCGATGGCGCCGCCGGCGAAGCCCTCCCAGGTCTTCTTGGGCGAGAGCTTCGGCGCCATGGGCGTGAAGCCGAAGTACTTACCGGTGAAGTACGCCATGGTGTCGCCGGCCCACGTGCCGAAGACCACGGTGAGCACCGCCGCCGCCCCGATGTCGAGGCGGCGAAGCAGGAGCAGCGCACTGAAGCCGAGCCCGAGGTAGAGGATTCCGAGCAGCGTCACGGCCATGCGCACGGTCACCCCGCGCTTGGGCCCGATCAGCAGCCCGAGGAGCGCCACCAGAAGAACGGCCAAGGCGATAGCGCCGAGCAGCCCGAACGGCGTATGGAACCAGGCCATGTACAGCATGACCCCGACGGCGATGAAGCCGGCGAGCGGCAGCGGCCTGTACCGCCTTACGAGGCGGAAGAACTCGCTGAGGCCGATCAGGGCCAGGGCGAGCATCACGAAGAAGTAGATGAGCCCGCCGTGCAGGACCAGGACGACAGCGAGCACGGCGAGCACGGCGCCGGTGATGACGCGCGTCGTCACGTCGCGCGCTCCGCCCCGGCACCGTTCGGTCCGCCGGCGCGCCCCCCAAAGCGCCGCTGGCGGCGCGCGTATTCGGCCAGGGCCTCGTCGAGCGCCGCTTCGTCGAAGTCGGGCCACAGCTTGTCGCTGAAGTAGAGCTCGGAGTAGGCGCACTGCCAGAGCAGGAAGTTGCTGATGCGCAGCTCGCCCGAGGTGCGGATCAGCAGCTCGGGATCGTGCATCTCCGGCGCATACAGGTGACGCCGGAAGGTCTCCTCAGACGCCTCTTCCCCGTGCTCCGCCAGCCCCGCGGCCGCGTCGAGCAGCTCCCGGCGGCCGCCGTAGTTGAAGGCGATGTACAGCGCCATCCTCGTGTTGGCGGCGGTGAGCGCTTCGGCCTCCTCGATGCGGCGCACCAGCTTCTCAGGCACGCCCTCACGGCGTCCGACGAAGCGCACTCTCGCCCCGCGCTCGTGCATGTCGGGCACCTGCGAATCTATCATCTCCACGAACAGGTCCATGAGCGCCGCTACCTCTTCGGGCGGGCGGCTCCAGTTCTCCGTCGAGAACGAGTAGACGGTCACTTCGCGGATGCCGAGGTCCAGGGCGTGCTCGAGGACGCGGCGCAGCGTCTTTGCCCCCGCCCGATGCCCCGCGGCCACAGGCAGCCGCCGGCCCTGCGCCCAGCGCCCGTTGCCGTCCATGATGATGGCGAGGTAGTGCGCGGTCGCGCCGCCCGCCGCAGGCTCGGCGGCGCCGCGCGCGCCGCGCAGGCGCCAGCGCGCACGCCAAGTGCGCCACGAAGCCATCAGTCTTCCCCCCACGTCGTCGGCTCCGCCCCTGTCGTCGGCCCCGCCACCGAGCGGAGCGTCAGACCTCGAGGATCTCCGCTTCCTTGTGCTTGACCAGCTCGTCGACGTCGTGCACGTGGCCGTCCGTGAGCTTCTGCAGCTCGTGCTCGGCGCGCTTCTCGGCGTCTTCGCCGACCTCGCCCTCGTGGACGAGCTCCTTGAGGTCCTTCATGCAGTCTCGGCGCACGTTGCGCACCGCCACGCGGCCGTCCTCAGCGAGCCGGTGCACGAGCTTGACGAGCTCCTTGCGGCGCTCCTCGGTGAGGGTCGGGATCGAGAGGCGGATCATGCTGCCGTCGTTGCTCGGATTGAGCCCCAGATCGGACTCCATGATCGCTTTCTCGATGCCCTTCATGGCGCTCTTGTCGAAGGGCTGTACCGTCACGAGGCGCGGCTCGGGCGCGGCAATGTTGGCCATCTGCTTGAGCGGCGTCGAGGTGCCGTAGTAGTCGACGTGGATGCGGTCGAGCAGGCCCACACTCGCGCGGCCGCTGCGCACCGTGTTGAACTCGGTCCTCACGGCCTCCACGGCCTTGTCCATGCGGTGTTTGGCGTCAGCGAGCAGCTCTTTCTCCACGGGTCCTCCCTTTCCCGAGCTCAGCTCCCGGCGGGCGTGCGCACCACGGTGCCCACGCGTTCGCCGGAGAGCACGCGCACGATGTTGTCGCCGGTCATCTTGAAGACGTGGATGGGCATCTTGTTGTCCATGCAGAGGCTGAGCGCGGTGGTGTCCATGACTTTGAGGCCGCGCTCGATGGCTTCGAGGTGCGTGAGCTCGGGGATGAACTCGGCGCCCGGCACCTTCTCCGGGTCGGCAGCGAACACGCCGTCGTACTCGCGCTTGGCCATGAGGATGGCGTCGGCCTCCAGCTCGAGAGCGCGCAGCGCCGCCGCGGAGTCGGTGCTGAAGTACGGGTTGCCGGTGCCGCCGGCGCAGATCACCACGCGAGCCTTCTCCAGGTGACGGATGGCCCGCCGACGGATGTAGGGCTCGCAGACCGCGCGGATCTCGAAGGCGCTCATGACCCGCGTGTCGACGCCCTCTTCCTCCAGGGCGTCCTGGAGCGCGAGGGCGTTCTGCACGGTGGCGATCATGCCGATGTAGTCGCCGGTGGCGCGATCCATGCCGCCGGCGGCGGCGGCCATACCGCGAAAGATGTTGCCGCCGCCGACCACGATGGCGACGTCGACGTCGAGGCTGCGCGCGACTTTGATCGTGCCGGCCAGGCGCTTGGTCGTCGTCGGATCGATGGCCCTCGCTTGGCTGCCCAGCGCCTGCCCGCTCAGCTTGAGGAGGACGCGATGGAAGGCGGAGCTTGGCAAATCGCCGTCCACAGCCCTCAGGCCTCGGAGCCCGTCTCGCCGAGCTGGAAGCGCGCGAAGCGCCGCACTTCCACGTTCTCGCCGATGACGCCGACCAGGTCGGTGCGCAGCTGCTCGATGGTACGGTCGCTGTCCCTGATGAACGGCTGCTCCATCAGGCACGTCTCGGCGAAGAACTTCTCGAGCTTGCCGGTGACGATCTTCTCGAGCACGTGCTCGGGCTTGCCCTTGACCTGTTCGGCGTAGATGGCCTTCTCGCGAGCGATGACGTCCTCGGGCACCTGCCCGCGCGTGACCCAGCGCGGCGCGGCCGCGGCGACGTGCATGGCGAGGTCGTGCGTGAACTCCTTGAAGGGGTCGCTGCGCGACACGAAGTCGGTCTCCACCCCGACCTCCACAAGCACGCCGATCTTGCCGCCGGCGTGGACGTACGAATCCACGGCGCCGTCCTTGGTCGCCCGGGAGCTCTTCTTCTGGGCGCTGGCGAGGCCCTGCTTGCGCAGCTCGTCCATCGCCTGCTCGAGGTCGCCGCCGGTCGCGGTCAGCGCCTTCTTGCAGTCCATCATCCCGGCTCCGCTCTTCTCGCGAAGCTCCTTTACCAGTGCAGCGTTGATCTCAGCCACAGCGCGATCCTTTCTCAGGGTCGGCGGTTGTCGTTGTACGGGTGTTACTCGGCCGGTTTCTCGGCAGCCTTCGGCTTAGCCTTCTTCGCCGCGGGCTTGTCGGCGGACGCGGCCTTGGCGACCGCCTTGTCGGCCTTCGGCTCGGCCTTCTTGGCCGCGGGCTTCTCGGCGCCCTCGGCCCTGGCGGCCGGCTTCTCGATCTTGGGCTCGGCCTTCTTTGCGGCGGGCTTCTCGGCGCCCTCAGCCCTGACGACCGGCTTCTCGATCTTGGCCGCGGCCTTGGGCTCGACCTTCTTGGCCGCGGCGCTCGCGGCCGCCGGCTTGATGTCGGGCGCCTTGGCCACGGGCTCGGCCGCAGCCTTCTTGGCTTCGGCAGCGCCCGCGGCCTTCTTGGCCTCGGCCTCAGCGGCCTCCGCGGCAACCTTCTCGGCGGCGGCGGCCTTCTCGGCGGCGGCGACGGCTTCGGCGATAGCCACCGCTTCGGCCGCCTTGCGCTCGGCTTCGACCTTCATCTCGGCCTCGGTGAGCAGCTGACGGCCCTCGGCCACGGCATCGGCCATCACGCGCACGATCAGCGAACAGCTGCGGATGGCGTCGTCGTTGCCGGGGATGATGTAGTCGACCTCGTCGGGGTCGCAGTTCGTGTCGACGAGCGCGACGATCGGGATCTTGAGCTTGCGCGCTTCCTTGATGACGATGGCCTCTTTGCGCGGGTCGACGACGAACACGGCGGCTGGGACGCGCTCCATGCCGCCGACGCCGCCGAGGTTCTGCTCGAGCTTGCGCAGGTCGCCGCGCAGCTGCATCGCCTCGCGGGTCGGGAGCAGGTCGAGGGAGCCGTCTTCCGAGAGATGCCGGAGCTCGTGCATGCGCTTGATGCGCTTGCTGAGGGTGCCGAAGTTCGTGAGCAGGCCGCCCAGCCAGCGGTTGCAGACGTAGGGCATGCCCACGCGCTCGGCCTGCTCCTTGATGGTCTCCTGGCATTGTTTCTTGGTACCGACGAACAGCACCCCACCGCCGCGTTCGGCGGTCTTCTTGAGGAACGCGTAGGCCTCGTCGATGAGGATCGTCGACTTCTGGAGGTCGATGATGTAGATGCCGCCGCGCTCACCGAAGATGAACTGCTTCATCTTGGGGTTCCAACGGCGCGTCTGGTGGCCGAAGTGGACGCCGCTGGTGAGCAGATCCTTCATGCTCACCGTGTGCTGGGGTGCAGGCAAGACTGCCTCCTTCTGAAACGGTTGCTGGGCGGCACGCGCCGCCACTCTGTTTCCGGCAGACGGTCAGTGGAATCGAGCGGGCGCGCGAAGCGCCTCCCGCCCGACACCGCCACGGACCGGGGAGTCCGCCGGGTCGGCGTGGACACAACGGCCAGAGATGATACCAGACAGGCGCGGCCGCGCCTAGCGAGCCCGCGGCGGCGCCCGCGGTCGCGGACGCGACCGGGCCGGCCGCCCCCTACCCGATGGCGGCCGGCTCGATCTCGTCGCGCAGGCGCCCCTTGAGACGCAGGATGGCCTTGGTGTGCAGCTGCGAGACGCGCGACTCGGTGACGCCCAGCACTTCGCCGATCTCGCGCAGGGTGAGGCCCTCGTAGTAGTACAGGGCGATGACGATCTTCTCGCGCTTGGGCAGCGCGTCGATGGCCGCGGCCAGCCGCCCTTTCATCTCGCTGAGATCGAGCATGCTCGACGGGTCCGTGCTCTTCGGGTCCTCCAGCGTGTCGATGAGCGACGCCTGGTCGCCGTCGGAGCCGGAGATCGACCAGAGCTCGTCCAGCGCCACGATGCTGGTGTTGGCGATCTGCGTGAGCGACTGTTGGAACTCCGGCACCGAAATGCCGAGCTCGGCGGCGATCTCTTCGTCCGTGGGGGCGCGCTGCAGGCGGTTTTCGAGGACGGCGCAGACCTTCTCGATCTCGCGGGTCTTGCTGCGCACCGAGCGCGGCACCCAGTCGAGGGAGCGCAGCTCGTCGATGATCGAACCCTTGATCCGCGAGATCGCGTAGGTCTCGAACTTGATCTCGCGCTTCGGATCGAAGCGTTCCAGGGCGCCGATAAGGCCCAGCAGGCCGTAACTGATGAGGTCGGCCTCTTCGATGTGCGACGGCAGACCGTTGCCCATGCGACCGGCGACGTACTTGACCAGCGGAGAGTACGCCAGGATCAGGCGGTCGCGCGCCGCCTTGTCGCCCTGGTACTTGTAGCGACCCCAGAGCTCGCGCACCTTGTCCTCGTCGAGTCTTGCCATGATCAAGACGCGAGCCGGCGTCCCCGCGGGCTCGCGTATCCTCCTACCGTCATGCGCGCGGATGATGCAGGTCGTAGACGCGCCGCAGATGCGCACCGCTGACGTGCGTGTACACCTGAGTGGTCGACACTGACGCGTGCCCCAGAAGCTCCTGGATCACCCGCAAATCGGCACCCCTCTCAAGCATGTGCGTGGCGTAGGCGTGTCGCAGCATGTGGGGCGACGCCGCGTCGAGGCCTGCACGTCGGCAGTATCTTACTACGAGCCGGCGGATGTCCGACGTGAGGAGCGCGCGGCCGCTGCGCGAGAGCAGCAGAGGGAGCCGCTCTGAGTCGG
This sequence comes from Thermoleophilia bacterium, assembly GCA_017882325.1. Taxonomy (GTDB): domain Bacteria; phylum Actinomycetota; class Thermoleophilia; order UBA2241; family UBA2241; genus CAIXSE01. The sequence continues at coordinate 16,617 of JADGPQ010000023.1, read as the reverse complement.
CCGCGCGGGCGTCGTTCTCGCGGACCGCGGCCAGCAGCCCGCGGCCGCGCTCGAGGTAGCGGCGCACGGCGTCGGCGGCTTCTTCGCCGAGTGGCACGACGCGCATCTTGCCGCCCTTACCGTGCACGATGAGCTGCGCCTGCGCCGGCTTCAGGTCGGCCAGGGCCAGCGTGACCACCTCCTGGCTGCGCAAGCCGCAGCCGTACAGAAGCTCCAGGATCGCCCGGTCGCGCAGGGCGAGCGGCTCGCTCCCGCCCGCCGCGGTCAACAGCGCCTCGACCTCTGCCTCCGTGAGCACGCGCGGCAGCCGGCGGCGCCGGCGGGGACCCGGCAGCAGCCGGGTGGGGTCGGCCCCGAGCACACCCCGCTCGGTAAGAAAGCGACAGAGGCCGCGCAGGGTCGAGAGCTTGCGCGCCAACGTCGCCGGCGCGTACCCGCGGCGCCCGAGGTCGGCCGAGTAGGCGCGCACCGCGCGCCGGTTGAGGGCGTCCACGGTGGCGCCTCGCGCCGCCAGCCACTCCATGAGTTGTTGCAGGTCGGAGGCATACGAGCGCCGCGTGGCCGCGCTGCCGCCGCGCACCTCGAGGTCGCGAAGGAACGCCGCGCTGCGACCCTCGGGGTCCGCCGCGGCGGCGGCATCGCTCGGCGATCTTTCGAGACACGACTCCGGCGGAGCGGTCACACGGGCACCCCCTCTCAGGCGCCCTAGCTTTCAACGTGCCGGCGGATCACTCCTGCACGCGACTCCCTGGGCGTCAGCGGCGCTCGAGCCGGTACACGCCTCCGCCGGTCAGGCTCGCCAGCCCGTCGACCTCGAGCTCGCTGAGGAGCGCGCTCGCCTCGTGCACGCGGACACCGCAGTCTTTTGCGACCTGGTCGGCCGTCATCGGTCCGCGCTCCAACGCCCGGAGCACCCGAGACAGCCTGCCGTTGTCTGAGCCTCGCTCCAGAAGCCGCGCGACGACGGTCTGGTCGAGATCACCGTCCAGCGCCTCGGTATCGAGGGGAACGGTGGTGATGGCGGCCACCACGTCCGCCGCCGACTCGCAGATCGGTGCACCTTGCCGGATGAGATCGTGCGGGGCTTGCGTGAGCCTCTTCCCCGCCTCTCCGGGCACCGCGAGCACTTCGCGGCCAAGCTCGAGGGCGTAGCCCGCCGTGATGCGCGCGCCACTGCGGGAGGCGCCCTCGACCACCACGACGCCCCTCGAGAGCGCAGCCATCACGCGGTTGCGCGCGGGAAAGCGCCAAGGGCGAGCCGGGACCCCCCACGCGAACTCGGACACGAGCAGCCCACGACGTGCCACCTCTTCGCGGAGTCTCGCGTTCGCCTGCGGGTAGATCACATCGGGCCCGCAGCCGAGGACGGCGACCGTGGCGAGCTCCTGGTCGGCTTTCGCCGCGCCGATCGCCGCGGCCTGCGCCGTGGCATCGATGCCCAGGGCGAGACCGCTGATCACGAGGATGCCTCGGGAGGTCAGGTCGCGCCCCAGCGCCCAGGCCATCTCCGTCCCGTATGGGGAGGGCGCCCGCGTACCCACGATCGCGACCGCCGGACGGTCACAGAGGATGTTCAGTCTGCGCCTGATCTCCTCGTCGCACCGCCCGCGCACGAACAGGCACAGCGGCGGGTCGGCCAGCTGTCGCAGCCCCGGCGGATAGAGCGAGTCGCACCAGGTCACGACGGCCGAGCGGGGAAAGCGTTCCTGCGTCCGCGAGAGGTCCTCAGGGCGACCCTTGAGAACGGCCGCGAAGCGTTCTTCCTCCGCGTCGCGCCCCGCGGCATGCGCCTCGCGCGTGCGCTCCGGTCTCTGCGTCGCAGTGGCCGGGTGAGCCCGTGTGCTTCTCCGCGCCACGCCCGGAGGGCGAATGAGCGCGGCAAGCTCCGCGGGCGACGCGTCGAGCGCCTGGCTGACGCTGCCGCACTCGCGCACGAGCTTCTGGACCAGGCCCCCGCGCCAGGAAGCGAGAGTTCCGAGCCAGATGCACAGCGCACGGCGTCGCTCAGGAGCACCGTGAGAACTGCGTAGCGGTGCCGGCCGTGCGGAAGCGTCATCGATCATGGTGGTTCCTGTTGCGGTAGGAGAGGCTCTCGGCGATGTGGGCCGACGTGATGGCGGGCGCCGCCTCGAGGTCGGCGATCGTTTGGGCGACCTTGATCACGCGGTCGCAGGCGCGCGCGCTGAGCCGCAGGCGCTCGTAGGCGCGGTCGAGGAGGGCCGTGGCGTCGGGCTCAAGCGAGCACAGGCGCCGCAGGTGACGCGCGCTCATGTGGGCGTTGGCGTACGCGCCCGTGCCGGCCAGGCGCGCGAGCTGCCGGTCGCGCGCCCCTGACACGCGGGCGCGGACCTTGGCCGATGGCTCTCCATGGGCGCCGCCGCGCCGGTCTCGCGGCGGTACACGAGGCACCTCGAGACGCAGGTCGATACGGTCGAGCAGCGGTCCGCTGAGCCGCGACCCGTACTGTCGTACTCTGTGCGCAGGGCAGGTGCAGTCCCTCTCCCGGTCGCCGAGGTAGCCGCACGGACACGGGTTCATGGCCGCGACCAGCATGATGCGGGCCGGGAAGGTCAGGGACATGAGCCGGCGGCTGATGGTGACCTCGCCGTCCTCGAGCGGCTGGCGCAGGCCCTCGAGCGCCGAGAGGCGGAACTCCGCGAACTCGTCGAGGAAAAGCACGCCGAGGTGGGCGAGGCTCACCTCGCCCGGACGCGGCGTGCCGCCACCGCCCACCAGTCCCGGCGACGAGATCGTGTGATGGGGCGCCCGGAACGGGCGCTCCGTGATCAGCGCGTGGTCCTGAGGAAGGAGCCCCGCCACGCTGTAGATGCGCGTGACCTCGATGGCCTCGTCGAGGGTCAGCGCCGGCATGATGCCGGGCACACGCCGGGCCAGCATGGTCTTGCCTGCCCCCGGCGGCCCCGACATGAGGACATTGTGGGCGCCCGCGACGGCGACCTCCAGGGCGCGTTTCACCTGTTCCTGGCCCATGATGTCGGCGAAGTCCGCGGCCGCCGCCGGCGGAGTGCCCAGGAGTGCCGTGAGGTCGACCGGCGGTGCGGTCACGCCGCCGCCGGCGGCAAGCTGTGCGACGGCCTCCGCGAGCGAGCCCGCCGGGTACACCTCCAGGCCGCCGACCAGTGCGGCTTCGGCGGCGTTGGCCGCCGGCAGGATCAGGCCGCGCACCCCGCGCCGGCGTACACTCTCGGCCAGCGCCAGGGCGCCGGCTACCGGCCGCAGCGTGCCGTCCAGGCCAAGCTCGCCCACCGCGGCCAGGGGCCCGCGCCCGTCACAGCCGTCGGCTGCCTGGCCCGTGGCGAGCAGAAACGCCAGGGCGATGGGCAGGTCGAACGAGGGGCCTTCCTTGCGCAGATCGGCCGGCGCCAGGTTGACGGTGATGCGTCGCGACGGGAACGCATAAGCGGAGTTGACGATCGCCGCGCGCACGCGTTCGCGGCTCTCCTGAACGGCGGCGTCGGGCAGGCCGACGATAGAGAAGGCCGGGGCCGCCGCCACGACGTCGGCTTCCACCTGGACGGGCTTGCCCTCCAGGCCGCTCAAAGCCTCACTGGCGATGCTGGCGAGCAACGGTCCTCCTTGAACGGCGTGATCTGTGCCCACGAAAACGGGCGACTATCGCCCGGCGAGACCACCCTAGCGGTCGAGCGTAAACGCCGCCGGGAGATGGCGGATCGTGCTGGGGAAGATGGTGGAATCGACGGCGACGATGTCGAAGCGCACTTCGTCGACGCCCTTCAGCGCCCACGGACGCGCCGCCAGCCACAGTTCGGCGAGACGGGCGACCTGCCGCCGTTTGGCTGCGCCGACGGCGTCTTCGGGCGCGCCGCACGTGTGCGTGCGGCGCGCCTTGACCTCGACAAAGGCGAGCACGGGGCCGCGGCGCGCGACGATGTCGAGCTCGCCGCGGCCGACACGGACGTTGCGTCCCAGAAGGCGCCAGCCGTGTTGGATGAGATGGCGGGCCGCGGCCTCTTCGGCCGCGCGGCCGTAGTGTTGCCGAGCGTTCATGGACACACCGTAGCGCCGCTCGGCGGCGCGTCACAGGGTGCCGATGCGCGCCCCGAGGTGACGTTCGCGAATGGAAGCCGGGGGGCTCACGAAGCCGGCCGGCTTCGAGTCAGCCGCGCGTCACAGGATCCCCGCCCTCGAGCGTCAGCCCGAGCTGCTCGTAGGCGACGCTCGCGAACGAGAGCCGATGGAGCTCGCAGACGCCGTGTTCGACGATCGCCTCCCGGTGCGCGGCGGTGGCGTAGCCGACGTGGCGGTCGAAGCCGTACTGCGGATGACTGAGATGCAGGCGCAGCATGAGGCGGTCGCGCGTCACCTTGGCGACCACGGAGGCGGCGGCGATGGCGGCCGAGCGGCCGTCGCCGCCCACGATGGCCCGGTGCGCGCGCCGGCAGGCGGGCAGGGGGAATCCATCCACGAGCGTGACGGCGGGCTCCGGCGCGATCGCCTCCAGGGCACGCGCCAGCGAACCGAGGTTGCAGCGCTGAAGGCCTTCACGGTCGATGGTGCCGGCCGAGCAGCAGACGATCACCACCTGGTGGGCACGGCGCAGGATCTCGTCGTAGAGCGCCGCGCGACGCGCCTTAGGCAGCTTTTTGGAGTCGTCCAGACGATCGAGGGCGGCGAAGTCGGCGTCGCCTATGGCGGCGTAGTCGAAGGAGACGGCGGCCGCGACGAGGGGGCCGGCGAGGCACCCGCGGCCGGCCTCGTCTGCCCCAGCCACCGTGACGTGCCCGGCGAGATCGAGGTCGAAGGCGAAGCGCTCGTTCACGCCCGGCCTCCCGAACCAGCTAGTCTGTCGCGCCGATGCGTCCCGGCGGCCAGTACTTGGCGAAGGCGCGCCCGACGAACTGCCCGCGCTTGATCGGCCCGAACTCGCGGCTGTCGCCGCTGTCGGTGCGGTTGTCGCCCATCACGAAGTAGCTGCCGGCGGGCACCGTGTACGGCTCCTGCAGTGACCAGGGCAACCCGTTGGAGAACGGCTCACTGGGTTCCTGGCGGCCGGCCACGCGGCGCACGTAGGGCTCGACGAGGCGGCGGCCGTTGATGTACACGTAGCCGCCGCTGAGCGAGACCCCGTCGCCCGGCAGTCCGATGACGCGTTTGATCAGCACCGGGCCGTCGAACGGCGGATGGAACACGACGATGTCGCCGCGTTCGGGCTGCGAGAAGCGCCAGGAGATGCGGTCGACGAGCACACGGTCGCCGATGAGCAGCGTGTTCTCCATGGACGCCGAAGGGATGCGATACGGCTTGACGAGGAACGCCTGGATGAGCAGCGCGACCGCCACGGCGACGAAGGCGAGCACGACGTATTCGATGATGGTGCGGCCTTTGGAGACCCTCCGGCCCTTGCCGTCGCGCCCGATCCCGCCGTCGCTGCGTGTGTCTCCGCCCATGCTCTCCTTCGCCGGTCTCGCGGGAGTGTATCAGAGCCCGTGCAGGCGGGAGAGCGGCCAGTATGTCCAGAAGGCCTCGCCGATGATCTCGCGGCGCGGCGCGGGCCCCCAGTCGCGGCTGTCGTCGCTGACCACGCGGTTGTCGCCCATGAGGAAGTAGTGGCCGGGCGGCACCTTGTATGGGCGCTCAAGCGACCAGGGCTGCCCGGTGCCGCGGAAGGGCTCCGTCGGCTCGGTCTCGCCGTCCACCCGGCGAACGTAAGGCTCGTCGAGACGGCGGCCGTCGATGCTCACGGCGCCGCCGTCCAGGGAGACCGTCTCGCCGGGCAGCCCGACCACCCTCTTGATGAGGATGCGTCCGACGGCGGCGGAGTCGATGACCACGATGTCGCCGCGCCCCGGCGCGTGCAGGCGGTACGCGACGCGGTTCACAAGCACTCTGTCGCGTGGCACCAACGTGGCGGCCATGGATTCCGAGGGGATCCGGTACGGCTTGACCAAGAAGGCCTGGACGAGCAGAGCCGCCGCGATCGCGCACAGCGCGACAAGAAGGTACTCGGCGATCGTGCGCCGCTTCATCGGCTCGTCCCGGGGTTCACAGTGCGGCCCAGCGGCCGAGGGGCCAGTAGACGACGAAGCCTTCGCCGATGATATCGCCGCGAGGGACGGTGCCCCAGAAGCGGCTGTCGTCGCTGTCCGTGCGGTTGTCGCCCATGACGAAGTACGAGTCGGACGGTACCGTGTAAGGATGCGCGAGCGACCACGGCTCGCGCATCGTGGAGCCGGCCACCGGCCCCGAGGCCGCCGTGGGGTCGCGCCGGCCCGCCGTGCGATGCACGTAGGGCTCGTCGACGGGGCGCCCGTTCACCCAGAGGTGCCCCTCGCGCAGCTGCAGCCTGTCGCCGGGCACCCCGACGATGCGCTTGATGAAGACGACGTTGCGGTCCGCTGGGTAACGAAACACCATGACGTCGCCGCGATGCGGTTCGCGCAGATGATAAACGACGCGGTTGACCAGCACGCGGTCGCCCGGTCGCAGGGTGCTCGCCATCGACTCGGTCGGGATGCGATACGGCTTGACCAGGAAGGCCTGGACCAGAAGAGCCAAGGCGATAGCGACGACGGCGACGATGCCGTAGTCGATGAGCCTGCGGCGCTTCACGGTGCCGAGAGCGATCGCGCCGGGACGGGTAGCTTAGCGCTGCTTCTCGCGGATGCGCGCCTGCTTGCCGACCTTCTGGCGGAGGTAGTACAGCTTGGCGCGGCGCACGTCGCCGATCTGCATCACCTCGATCTTGTCGATCTTGGGCGAGTGCACGGGGAACGTACGCTCGACGCCGACGCCGAAGGACTGCTTGCGCACGGTGAACGTTTCGCGCACGCCATGGCCCTGACGCTTGATGACGGTGCCCTGGAAGACCTGGATGCGGTGGCGACTGCCCTCGACCACCTTGAAGTGGACTTTGACGTTGTCGCCGGCCTTGAACTGTGGCACGCCCTCGCGCAGCTGCTGGCGTTCGATGTTCTCGATGATGTTCACGGAGCCTCTTTCCGAGCGAAGACCGGCGGACAGTCTAGCAGGAGCGGCGCGGCCGCGCAAAAGGCAGCGCGCCGCACGGCGCCACGAGGCGTTATCTTACCTTTTTCTGACCTGCAGCGCGCGCCAGCAGTCGATCTCGCCGTGATTGCCGCTGAGCAGCACCTCGGGGACCCCCCAGCCGCGGAACTCCGCCGGGCGCGTGTAGTGCGGGTATTCCGCGCCGCCCTCGAGCACGTCGGAGTGCGACTCGCTGACCACGCTCTCGGGGTTGCTGATCACGCCGGGAAGCTTGCGCGTGACGCCGTCGAGCACGGCCATGGCCGCCACCTCGCCGCCGCTCAGCACGTAGGGGCCGATAGAGACCCGGTCGGTCACGAGATGCTTCACGCGCTCATCGATGCCTTCGTAGCGGCCGCAGAGCAGGACGAGGTCCTGCCGGGCCAGCTCGGCGGCAAGAGCGTCGTCGAACTGCCTTCCTTTGGGGGTGAGCTCGACAACGCGGCGCCCATCTTTCAGGCAGGCCGCGTCGCCGGGGAACACCGCCTCAAGGGCGGCGCAGACGACGTCGATGCGCAGCACCATCCCGGCGCCGCCACCGTAAGGCGTGTCGTCCACCTGCAGATGGCTCAGCGGCGTGTGGTCGCGGTAGTTCGTGAGGTGGAATTCGTGACCAAGCTCGACGGCGTTGCGGATGTGCACCTGCGACAGATACCAGTCGAAGGCCTGCGGGAACAGCGTGAAGACGTCGGTCCTCACGAGGCGCTCTCGCCGGACGACGCCTTGAGGTCTGGAGGCGGGTCGTCAGCAGATGCCTCGACAAGGCCGTCGACGACGCGGGCCACGCCGGCTTCGGCGTCGACGCTCACCACCTCTTCGACCAGCGGCAGAAGCAGCGACGCGCCGCCCGGCGTCCGCACCTGAAGGATCTCGTGGACCGGCGCCTCGAGCACGTCGCTCACCTCGCCGAGGAGGTCGCCGGCGACCGTCTCGACGCGCAGTCCGATGAGGTCTCCGACCCGGTAGAAGGGTAGCGCGTCGAGCTCGCCGCCGGCGGCCAGCAGCTCCATGCCCTGCAACGCGATGGCCGCTTCCCTGGTCGTGGCCAGGTCGAGACGCACGAGAGGGCGCTGATCGGTGCCTCCCGCGCGCGTGACCGCGCACGGGCTGAGCCGCTCAGCGCCCTGCGGCGCATCCTGGTCCGAGCGAGCGACGTAGAAGTCCGCGCCCATCCTGAGGTGCTCGAGCCCTTCGGGCGACAGGTTGAGGTAGAGCTCGCCGTGCAGGCCGTGCGCCTTGCCCAGGACGCCGCACGCCCACAGCCCTTTTGATGGCGGCCTACTGTGCGGTGCTACTTCGTCGCCCCGCACGCTGACCCACCTGCGGCGGTCAATCGATGATCTCCACGATGGCGCGCTTGCCGTCGCGGACGGCCGAGGCCTTGACGATGGTGCGCAGCGCGCGGGCGATGCGCCCCTGCTTGCCGATCACCTTGCCCACGTCGTCCTTCGCCACTGAGAGCTCCAACACGACGGTGGTGTCGGTTTCCGTAACCTCCACGTGGACCTCGTCTGGGCTGTCGACGAGCGACTTGGCCAGATACTCCAGCAGGTCCTTCAACATCCCACTACTCCCTCCGTCGCCCAACGCAGACCTACTTACTTGTCGATGCCCTTGATAGCGAGCAGCCTCTTTACCGTCCGCGAAGGCTGGACGCCCTCCGCGAGCCACTTCTTCGCCTTCTCGGCGTCGATCTCGATGAACGAGGGCTCAGTGCGCGGGTTGTACTGGCCGATGGTGTCGATGGCGCGACCGTCACGGCGTGCGCGGGAATCCACGACGACGATGCGGTAGACGGGGTTCTTGGTGCTCCCCACCCGGGTCAATCTCATGCGTACTGCCAACTACTTCTCACCCCCTCAGGGTAGTGACACAAAACCTTGCGACCCGGTACCGGGTCGCAAGACGATACATTCTACCCGCTCATGCCCGGCAGGCGAAACCCCTTCATGCGCCCGCTCGAGAAGGCCTTGAGCATCTTCTGCATCTCGCGGTACTGCTTGAGTAGCTGGTTGACGTCCTGGATCGACGTGCCACTGCCCCCGGCGATGCGCCGCCGGCGACTCCCGTCGATGAGGTCGGGATGGCGCCGTTCGTACGGCGTCATCGAGAAAATCATCGCCTCGATGCGGTCGAGCTGGCGATCGTCGACCTGGACGTTCTTGAGCTCCTTCATGCCGGGCACGCCGGGGAGCATGCCGAGGATGCTCGACAGCGAGCCCATCTTGCGCACCTGCTTCAGCTGATCGAGGAAGTCCTCGAAGGTGAACTCGGCGCGGCGGAGCTTGGCCTCCATCTGCGCCGCCTGCTTCTCGTCGACGGCCTCCCCGGCCTTCTCGATGAGCGACAGCACGTCGCCCATGCCGAGGATGCGGCTGGCCATGCGGTCCGGGTGAAAGACATCGAAGTCGTCAAGCTTCTCGCCGGTGCTGGCGAACTTGATGGGCTTGCCGGTAACGGCGCGCACGCTCAGGGCGGCGCCGCCGCGGGCGTCACCGTCGAGTTTGGTGAGCACGACGCCGTCGAGGTCGACGTGCTTGCGGAACTCGTCGGCGGCGTTGACCGCGTCCTGGCCGGTCATGGCGTCGACGACGAGCAGCACGTTGTGCGGCTTGACGGCGTCGCGGATACCTACCAGCTCGCCCATGAGCTCTTCGTCGATGTGCAGGCGGCCCGCCGTGTCGATGATCGCCACGTCACCGTGCTCACGCGCGTACTTGACTCCGTCGCGGGCGATGTCGACCGGGTCGACGTCGGCGCCCGGCGCGTATACGGGCACGTTGACGCGCTCGCCGAGCATCTGCAACTGGTCGATGGCCGCCGGCCGGTAGACGTCGGCGGCGATGAGGACCGGCGACTTGCCGTCCTTCTTGAGCAGCTTGGCGAGCTTGGCGCAGGTGGTCGTCTTGCCCGAGCCTTGCAGTCCGGCCAGGAGGATCACGGTGGGAGGATGGCCGCTGAAGGCGAGCTTGGAGTCGCCGCTGCCCATGAGCTCGACGAGCTCCTCGTTCACGATCTTCACGACCTGCTGCGCCGGCGTGAGGCTGTCCATGACCTCCGCGCCGAGCGCGCGCTCCTTGACGTGGGCGACGAACTCGCGCACCACCTTGAAGTTGACGTCGGCCTCAAGCAGCGCCAGGCGGATCTCGCGCATGGCGGCGTCGACGTCCTCGGCGGTGAGCTTGCCGTGACCCTTGAGACTCTGCATGACGCCTTGCAGGCGGTCGGTCAGCGCGTCGAACATGGAAGGTCCTCGAGGTCGGTCGCGGGAGCGTCAATGGTAGCACGGGGGGCGCGGGGACGCCGCCCCGGCGAGCGAAGGTGCCCGGGCGCTGCGGCGGTGCGAAGGGCCTCAGTGGGACCATGGCAACTTAGCCCTTCCGGGCAAGCCATGAGCCCCCTTCGACCCTCCGCGCCGCCTCTGCGCCTGGCCCCGCGCCCGCCTCGGCCGGTCCACCGCGCTGGAAGTCAGGCCTTGCGCCTGCGCGCCGTCGGTCTTACTCTTACCAGTAAGACTACGACGAGGAGGCCGCAATGCGCATCACCAGCAAAGGGCAGGTCACCATTCCACAGGACATCAGAGAGCGCTATGGGCTGTTGCCGCACACGGAGGTCGAGTTCGTCGTCGAAGGAGAGACGGTCATCCTGTGCAAGGCGAACGGTGAGAATCACCGGATGCGCGCCTGGCTTGACCAGGCACGAGGCTCAGCGGACATCAAGATGACGACCGACGAGATCATGGCCCTCACGCGCGGCGAAGACTGACAGGTGCGCGTACTCGTCGACAGCAATGTCTTGCTCGACGTGCTCGAGCCCGATGCCTCGTGGTACGAGTGGTCCGCCGAGCGCATCGTGCAGTGCGCGACGTATGGCCGCCTCGTCATCAACCATGTCGTGTTCGCGGAGGTGTCCGTGGGCTTCTCGAGCATCGAGACGCTGGACCAGAAGCTGCCGCGCAGCCTCTACGAGCGCGCCCACCTGCCGTGGGAGGCTGCGTTCCTCGCCGGCAAAGCCTTCATGGAGTACCGCCGCGCCGGCGGCGCGCGGCGCTCCCCCTTGCCCGACTTCTACATCGGCGCGCACGCAGCCGTCACCGGCATGTCGTTGCTCACGCGCGACGCCGGACGCTACCGCACCTACTTCCCGACCGTGGCTCTTATCGCGCCGGACCTCTAAGCCCCGGCACGTGGCGCCGCCGAGGCGAGCGAAGGTGCCCGGGCGCTACCGCGGTGCGAAGAGCCTCAGGGGGACCATGGCAACTTAGCCCTTCCGGGCAAGCCACGAGCCCCTGCAACCCTCCGCGCGGCCTCCGCGCCCGGCCCCGTTCAGACCAGCTCGATGGTCCACAGGTCGTGCGGCCGGTCGGCCCACACGACCTGTCGCTGCACCGTCATGCCAAGTCGGCGAGCCACACCTCGCGAGCGCTCGTTCTCGGGCACGATCAGCGAGTAGAGTCGGCGGAGACCGAGGCCCGCGGCGTGTGTGAGCACGCCGCGGGCCGCCTCCGTCGCGTAGCCGTGACCCCACTCCGCGCTGGCCAGGTCCCAGCCGAGCTCCGGCAGACGCTCGCCTTCGATGTCGCGGTACACGGGGCCGCAGACCCCGATCAGGGCCTCGGAGGCCCTCAGGACCACGGCATACTCCGCGATCCCGTCCTCGCGATAACGCGAGAGTGACTGCTCGAGCATCGCCTGTGTCTGCTCGCGCGTGAACGCCGGCTCCCACGACAGCACTTTGGGGTCGGCGTAGATCGCCGCGAGCTCGTCAAGATCGGCGGCCGTGAACTCGCGCACGACGAGACGCTCGGTGTGGAGTGGCAACGTCATCGCGGCCTGGGCGCCTCGGGCGCGCCCATCGCGGCGGACGGCCGCCTACGCGGACTAGTCATCGCCGCCGAAGATGGCGCGCGCGAAGACGTCAGGCTCGAAGGGGCGCAGGTCCTCGAGCTGCTCGCCGATGCCGATGAGCTTGATAGGGATGCCGAGCGTCTCGTGGATGGCGACGACGATGCCGCCCTTGGCGGTGCCGTCGAGCTTCGTGAGCACCACGCCGCTGACGTCGACGGCCTTCTGGAACTCGCGCGCCTGGCGCAGGCCGTTCTGGCCGGTGGTCGCGTCGAGGACGAGCAGGGTCTCGTGAGGGGCGCCGGGCAGCTGCTTCTCGATGACCCGGCGCACCTTCTCGAGCTCGCGCATCAGGTTGACCTGGGTGTGCAGACGGCCGGCCGTGTCGATCAGCACCACGTCGGCGCCGCGCGAACGGGCGGCGGCAACGCCGTCGTACACGACGGCGGCAGGATCGCCGCCCTCCGCCTGTTTGACGATCTCGCAGTCCACGCGCTTCGCCCACTCGCTGAGCTGCTCTACGGCGGCGACGCGGAACGTGTCGCCGGCGACCATGAGCGGCGTCTTCCCCATCTCCTTCAGCCGCCAGGCGATCTTGCCGATCGTCGTCGTCTTGCCGGTGCCGTTCACGCCGACCATGAGGATCACGGTAGGTTGCGCCGTCACGTCGATCATCTGCGACTCCGGATCGTCCGGCCTGAGCACGCCGGCGATCACGTCGGCGAGCTCGTCCATGAACGGCTCACGCGCCTCGATCTTCTTTGCGCTGCAGCGCTGCTCCAGCTCGTCGACCACCTTGATAGTGCCGTCAACGCCCACGTCGGCGGCGATCAGCAGTTCCTCCACCTGATCGTACAACCGCCGGTCGACGCCCACGTACACGGCCGCCTTGAGCTGGTCGGCGACCACGGCGCGCGCCTTGCCGAGGTTTCTGCGCAGGCGGCCGAAGAGGCCCCTGCGCTCACGTTCCTCTTCCTCGAACACCGCCCCCGGGACATCGTCCACGGCCACGCCCTTGAAGACTTCGTGCCACTCCACGTGCAGCTCCTCTAGCTTGCCGGGCCGATGGCCGGAGGCTCCCCGGCCTTGCCCTTGACGCGCTCCTCGCGCTCGATCTCCTCTGCGGCCATGCGCGCGCTCACGACCTGTGAGGCCCCATCCGGCCCCATCGTCACGCCGTAGAGCACGTCGGCGGCCTCCATGGTGCGCTTCTGGTGGGTGATCATGATGAACTGCGTGCGTTCGCGATAGTCCCGCAGCAGCTGTACCAAACGGCCGATGTTCACGTCGTCCAGGGCCGCCTCGATCTCGTCGAGGATGTAAAATGGGCACGGCCGCGCGAGCACGAGCGCCATGAGAAAGGCGATCGCCACGAGGGCGCGCTCGCCACCGGACAGCAGCTGCAGCTTCTTGCCGAGCTTCTTCGCCGGCTTGACCTCGACGGTGACGCCGCCCGGGTCGTCCTGGCTGGCCTCGGCAAGCCGCAGCGACCCGCGGCCGCCGGGGAACAGCACCGCCACCATGTGCTCGAACTGCTCCTGGACGGCCGAGAAGGTCCCGGCGAACTCCGCGTCGATCCGCGCGGTGAGCTCGTTGATGAGGGCCCCGAGCTCGTCGACGGACTTCTCGAGGTCGCGGCGCTGTTCGCCTAGGAAGGCGGCGCGCTCGCCGAGCTCGGCGCACTCCGCCTCGGCGAGGGGGTTCACGAGGCCGATGCGCTCGCGGCGGCGGCCGAGCCGCTCGAGGCGCTCGCGCAGCTGCCGCGCCTCGTCGTCGTCCGCCGGCGGGGAGAATCCCGCCTGGTCGAGCTGTTCGCTGACCTCGTCGAGAGCCGTGGAGAGCTCGGCGCGGCGGTCCTCGAGGCGCGCCAGCGCCACCTGGACGCCCGTGCGCCGCTCACCAAGCTCGCCCAGGTCGCGGCGCAGGCCGGCCTCCCGCTCGGCCAAGGCGCGCAGCTGACCGCGGTCGAGCGACGCGTCGGCCTCGTCACCCGGATCGAGGCGCTGGATGAGCGCCCTGGCGTGCCCGCTCAAGCCCGCGATCCGCGCCGCGAGCGCCTCGCAGATCTCGCGCACCTCGGGCAGCTCCTGGAGACGGCGCTCGAGCTCCTTCAGCCGCGCGCGCCCGGCGGCGGCGTGACGCCGTGCCGCCTCACGCTGCTCGGCGGCGCGCCGCGCCGCCCCGCGTCGCTCCTCCAGCTCGACGCGGCAGCGCGTCACCAGCGACAGCGCCTCTGCGTGTTCCCCTTCCGCTGCTGAGAGCCCCGCATCCGCGGCTTCCGCCTCGGGGCGAAGCTGTTCGGTCTGGAGCAGCGCCGTTGCGGCGACCTCGGCGGCGGCTTCGATCTCGGCGCCGGCCTCGGCTCGCTCAGCCGCCAGACCCTCGAGTGCCCGGCGATCGCGCGCCGTCACCTCATCGAGGTCGCGGGCGCGGTCGCGCACCGCCTTGAGGTCGCGCTCGGCGGTCTCCGCCGCGATGCGCGCCTGCCGTTCTGCCGCGGAGCTTTCCTCCGCCGCCCCTCGCGCGGCATCCTGTGCGCGCGACGCCATCGCCACCGCGGCCTCCTCTCGCACCTCGCGAGAACGCACGGCATCGAGCTTCTCGCTGAGGCCTTCGAGCGCGGCCCGACGCTCGAGGAGCAGCGCCGCCGGTACGCCGCTGGCCAGGCCCATGTGGCCGGAGCTCGGGCGGTAGAACTCGCCGTCGCGCGTCACGGCCAGACCCGCGAAGCCGTCGGGGACGGCGTGCAGATCGTCGACGATCACCACGTCCGCAAGGGCGCTCTCGAGCTCGTCGCGCCCCTCCAGGCTCACCTTGTCGATGAGGGGCGCCGCACCGGGGAACGCCACCGACCGTCGCGGCCTGGTCAACGGCACGACGAGGCGTACGAGGCCCACTCCGGCGTCCTTGAGGGCGCCGAGGAGCGACCAGTGGTCCACGCCCCGCGGCACCGCCAGGGCTCCCGAGACCTGCGCCAGCGCCGCCGCCAAGGCACGCTCGTAGCCCGCCTCGCAGGTGATAGCGCCGGCAAGCGATACGGTCCCCGGGTAAGCACCGGCAACCTCGAGCACGTCGGCGCCCACGTCCTGCAGATCGCGCAGCGCGGCGCGCAAGTGCTCCACTTCCGACTCCAGGGTGCGGCGTTCCGTGAGCAGCGCTCCGTGCCGCTCCCCGGCAGCCGCCGCGGCGTGTACTGCCTCGGCAGCCGCGGCCTGCGCCGCCTCCGCGGCAGCGGTGGCGTCGTGCAGGGCGGCTCGCCCCGCGGCTTCTGCCTCGACAGCCGTTTCTTCGTCGCCGGTCTTCGTCCCCGCCTCGGCGAGCAATGCCGAGTGGTGCACCGTGAGGCGCGCCTCCTCGCCGGCCAGAGCTTCCTGGCGGCGCTCCAGGCGTGCCGCCGCCGTGAGCGCGCTCTCGCGTTCGAGCGTGAGGCGGCTGAGGCTCGAACGGCGCCCGCCGAGGAGCTCCCGCGCGGCTCCGAGCCGCCCGGCGACTTCGGCGTAGGCCGCCTCCGCCGCCTCGAGTGCCGCGGCCAAGCGCCGTTCTTCCTGCGGCCAGCGGTCCCTTTCGCTCTCCTCGGGGCGCCCGGCGAGCTCGCCGAGAAGGCGCTCCCGCTCTGCGGCTGAGGCGCGCTCGACCTCTTCCAGGAGGCGCTGACGCTGCTCGGTGAGCCGGCGACCGCTCTCGAGGCGCCCGTCGAGCACGCGCGCGCGCAGCAGACGCTTGGCGCGACGCTCCCGCTCCGCCAGGCGCCGGGCGAACGCTTCTTCCTCGCCGGCGCGGGCCTCGGCGACCGCCTCGAGGCCCTGCTCCAAGCGCGCAGCCTCGCCCTGCAACCCGACGAACTCGTCCCGGCGCACGGACAACTCTGTGTCCACTACACCGACATCGCCGGTCAGGAGTCGGCCGCGCGTCTCGGCGAGGTCGGACTCGACGCTGCGCAGCTGCTCGGCAGCGCTGGCCTGGCGGCGCAACGGCGCGAGCTGCGAACTGACCTCGCGCTCCAGAAGGTCGGCGCGCTCGAGATTACGGCCCACCTCGCGGAGCTTCAGCTCGGCGCGCTCTCTCCGGCGCTTGTAGGTGCCCAGGCCGGCAGCCTCTTCGATCTGGTTGCGCCGGTCCTCCGGCTTGCCGGCCAGGAAGGACTCGACCTTGCCCTGGCCGATGATCGAGTGAAGCTCCTTGCCCAGACCGACTTGCGCCATGAGCTCCACGACATCCGTGAGTCTGCAGCCGGACTGGTTGATGAAGTACTGGGACGATCCATCGCGAGCGACGCGCCGCATGACGCTCACCTCGGCGGTGGGCAAAGGCAGCGCTCCGTCGGCGTTGTCGAAGGTGAGCTCCACCTCGGCGTTGCCACTCGCGCGGCGCCCGTCGCTCCCCGCGAAGATGACGTCCTGCATGGTGGAGCCGCGCACGGTGCTCGGGCTTTGTTCGCCGAGTGCCCACACGACGGCGTCGGCGATGTTGCTCTTGCCGCTGCCGTTGGGGCCGATGATGACGCCGACGCCGGGCTCAAAGAGGAGCACGGTCTGCCTGGGGAACGACTTGAAGCCCTTGAGGCGCAGCACCTTGAGATACACGTTCAGTCGACCTCGGCCAGCGCGTCGGCGGCGGCGCCCTCTTCGGCGGCGGCGCCCTCTTCGGCGGCGGCGCCCTCTTCGGCCGGCCGCCGCGAGCGCCGCCCGCGCAGCCGCGCGCGCCGCGCCGTGCGCCGGGCGCGCGTCTGCAGCTCGTGCAGCGCCTC
>JADGPQ010000124.1 GCA_017882325.1 Thermoleophilia bacterium | reverse complement strand
GAACGCTGCTCGTCTGTACGCTCGTCGTCCATCGCTGGTCTCCTCCGCGGACGTCGGCCTCGCCGGCGCGTTTGAACAAGGTGGTCGCGATGCAGTGCCGCGCCTGCCGCAGGCCTGCGCGAACGCAGGCGGTGTCTCCGACTCCGGCGCACGGCTGGGAGCGGAGCCTTGCCGAAAGTAGCGTCTCGCGCGCGAAGCGTCAACGGGACGGGCGCTGGCCGTCGTGTCCCTGACGCCCGGTCTGCATGCCCCCCGCAGTGGTAAACTACGGCCATGCCGATCTACGAATTCTGCTGCAACCAGTGCGGAACCGCGTTCGAGGAGCTCGTCCGCAACGGCGTGAAGCCGGAGTGCCCCGCCTGCCACACCGGCGACGTTTGCCGGCTGCTGTCGACGTTCGCCGTGCACTCGTCGTCGTCAAACCTCGGCGGCCAGGGAGCGACCAAGAGCTGCTCCTCGTGCGCCAGCTCCTCCTGTGGCACCTGTCACTGACGACGACCTCGCTGCGCTCGCCGCTCTTCGCGCGGAGGTCGAGGCGTGCACCCTCTGCGGGCTGCACGCCACGCGCACCAGGGCGGTGCCCGGAGAAGGCGACCCATCCAGCGACCTCATGTTCGTGGGCGAGGCGCCGGGGTATCACGAGGATCAGCAGGGCCGGCCGTTCGTGGGTCAGGCCGGCAAGCTGCTCGAGCAACTGCTCGCCTCCATTGGGCTCACCCGCGAACAGGTGTTCATCGCCAATGTGCTCAAGAGCCGGCCGCCCAACAACCGCGACCCGCGTCCCGAGGAGATCGCCGCCTGTCAGCCCTACTTGTGGCGGCAGATAGGGCTCATCAAGCCCAAGGTGATCTGTACCTTGGGCAATCACGCCACCAAGCTCCTGACCGGCAGCCCGGCCGGCATCACACGGGTGCACGGCCGGCCGCAGGCCACCGAGATCTCCGGGCACAGCCTGTATCTGTACCCGATCTTCCACCCGGCTGCGGCGCTCTACACGCCGGCGATGCTGACGACGCTCCACGAGGACTTCCGGCGGCTCCCCGAAATGCTCGCGCATGCGGCGCCGCAGGCGGGGGCGGCCGAGCGTCCGGCCGAGCAGCCCGAGCCGCCGACCGCCGACTCGCGCGCGGCGCCCGCCCACGCAGCCGGCGACGCGCCCGTAGTCACGCACGCGGACGAGGCGGAGGCTCCGCCGGTCAAGCCGGAGCAGCTCGGCCTTTTCTAGATGGTCGCCCTCACCCTCGGCTCGCCGGCGCAGACGCGGCGCTTCGCCCGTGTGCTGGCGCGACTCCTGCGGTCGCCGGCCTTGGTGACCATCGAGGGCGATCTCGGTACCGGCAAGACGACGCTGGTGCGCGAGATCCTGCGCGCCTGCGGAGTCCGCGGCGTCGTGACCAGCCCGTCGTTCACGGTGGCGCAGAGTTATCGGGGCCGACAGGGCGAGGCGCTGCATCACCTCGACCTGTACCGCTTGAGCCGCGGCGCCGACGTGGACTTCTTCGCCTGGGATGACTATCTGGGTGAAGACGCCTTGACGTTCGTCGAGTGGCCGGCCGCCGGCAGCGAAGCTCTTCCGGCGGCTGACGTCCGGCTGGAGCTGCTGCACCGCACGACGCGCAGCCGCGGGGCGCGCCTGCATGCGGCGGCGGCGTTTGAGCGGGCGGTCGCCGAGGGCGCCGCCGCCGAGGGGATCCGGATGGATGAGCCCGTCGCGGGCGTGCCTGCGCCCGCTGCATGGCGGAGCCCTACGTGATCCTGGCGCTCGAGACGGCGACGACGGCGTGCTCGGCGGCGCTCTGCGCCGCCGACGGCTCCGTCGTCGCCGAGACCGTCGCTCTCGAAGGCCCGGCTCACACACAGCGGCTGCTGCCGGGCGTGCACGAGGTGCTCGAAAGGGCCGCGGCGAGCTGGTCGGACATCGGGACCATCGCCGTCGGCCTCGGCCCCGGCGCGTTCACCGGCCTGCGCATCGGCGTCGCCACGGCGCGTGCCCTCGCGCAGGCGGACGGTCGCGTCCGTCTGGCGGGCGTCCCGACGCCGGCCGCGCTGGCGCTCGCGCTCGCGCGAGCGCCAGAGGCCGTTGCCCATCGCCCGCTCGTACCGCTCATCGACGGCAAGCGCCGCGAGGTCTTCGCGGCCGTCTACGCCGTCGACGAAGCCGGCGGCGGGATACGCGTGGTCGAGCACGTCACGGTCGTGCCGGCCGGCGAGCTTGCCGCGTGGCTGGCTCGATTGGGCGACATCCTCGTGGGCGGCGACGGCGCCGTCCTGTACCGTGACCTGCTCCCGCCCACGGCGCGCGTCGCGGATGGCGTGCCCGCGCCCACGGCCGCGATGGTCGGACGGGCCGTCGCTCGCGAGGCGCCCGGTCTCGTCTTCGGCGCGGACGCGGTGCTGCCCCTCTACGGCCGTGCCCCGGACGCGGCTCGCTGGACCGGCGGCGGCAGCGCTGCCCACCCGGCTTCCCCAGGCGGCGCACGGTGACGCTGGAAGCCGTACCCGACGACCGGGGTGCTGAGCGCCTCGTGCGGGCCATGCATTTCACGGACCTCGAAGCGGTGACGGCGATCGAGCGCCGCACGTTCACGCTGCCGTGGTCCCTGGCCGTCTTCAGCGGCCAGCTGACCCGCGAGACGGGCATCGATCTCGTCTGCGAGCTCGGCGGGGGGATCGCCGGCTACGTCGTCGCCGACATGTTCGTCGACGTCTGGCACCTCATGAACATCGCCGTGGACGAGCCGTTCCGCCGCCAACACATAGCCGCAGAACTGCTCGAAGCGTACTTCGCGATCACCGAGCTTCAGGGGCACCGCGGGCACACGCTCGAGGTGCGCGTCTCTAATACACCGGGAATCCAGCTGTACCGGAGCTTCGGGTTCGTCACGACCGGCGTGCGCCCCGGCTACTACAGCGACGATCGTGAGGATGCCGCCATCATGTGGAAGGACTGGGAAGGGGAGAGCGCGTGACCGGCCCCATGGCGGGCGCCCCGGGGGTGGCGATTCCGCCCGACGGGCCTCTTCTGTGCGTCGAGACGTCATGCGACGACACCAGCGCGGCGATCGTGCGGAGCCGCGAGGTCCTCTCGTCCATCGTGTCGTCGCAGGACGAGCTGCACGCGCAGTTCGGCGGCGTGGTGCCGGAGGTGGCTTCGCGCCGCCACACCGAGCTCGTGAACGACGTCGTGGCCGAGGCGATGAGCGCCGCCGGCGTGGGCTGGCGCGACCTCGCTGCGGTCGCCACGACGCAGGGCCCGGGCCTCATCGGCGCGCTGCTGGTCGGCCTGGCGGCGGCCAAAGCCATCGCCTACCGACGCCGCCTGCCACTGATCCCCGTGAACCACATCCAGGGGCACATCGCTGCCAACTACTCCCTCGGCTTGGAGGCTCCGTTCGTGTGCCTCGTGGCGAGCGGCGGGCACACGCTGCTCGCCGTGGTCGAGGAGGGCGTCGCGTACCGTGTCGCGGCGCGGACGATGGACGACGCCGCCGGAGAGGCCTTCGACAAGGGCGCCCGCCTGCTCGGGCTGGGCTACCCCGGCGGCAAGGAGCTGGACCTTCTGGCGGCCACTGGCGATGCGCGCTACGTGAGCTTCCCGCGGGCCGTACTGCGCGGCCGCGACTTCAGCTTCAGCGGCCTCAAGACGGCCCTGCTCTACGACCTGCGCGGCCGCGACGAGGCGGAGGTGGAGGCGCACCGCGCCGACATCGCCGCCTCCTACCAGGCCGCCATCGTGCACCAGCTGGTGGAGAAGACGGCGGCCTGCGCCGCCCGCGAGGGCCTGCGCCGCGTCGCCATCGCCGGCGGCGTGGCCGCCAACTCCGGCTTGCGCCAAGCGCTTACCGAGCGTTGTGAGGCTGAGGGCCTGCAGCTTGCCCTGCCGCCGCTCAGCCTGTGCACCGACAACGCCGGCATGATCGGCCTCGCGGCCGGCTTCCTGCCCGCGCTCCCTTGGCCCACGTATCTCGATCTCGACGCCTTCGCCAGCGACAGCGCGACGCGACCTGCCAAGAGACGGCCGCCCGCCGCTCGCCCTGCCCACTCGGCCTGAAAGAGGGCCGGTCTCGCGCCATTTCGTGATGCGTCCGGCCGGGCACGCTCTGCTAGACTCCAACGAGTCATGGGTCGCAGGCCGAAACCCGTCTTCCCCCGCGTAGCCGATGGCGACGCGCCGCGTCTCGCCGCCGAGCTCTTCGTCGAGTGCCTCGAGAGCGAGGGCGTCGAGTATATCTTCGGCATCCCCGGCGAGGAGACCCTCGACCTCAACGAAGCCCTGGACCGGTCGGAACGGATCACGTTCGTCCCCACGCGCCACGAGCAGGGCGCCGCCTTCATGGCCGACGCCTACGGTCGCCTTACCGGCGACCCCGGCGTCTGTCTCGCGACCCTCGGACCAGGGGCCACCAACCTCGCGACCGGCGTCGGCGACGCCAACCTCGACAACGCGCCGCTGGTGGCGCTCACGGGGCAGATCGACCTCGCCGGCATGCACAAAGAGACTCACCAGTTCATCGACACCGTCGACATGCTGCGTCCGATGACCAAGTGGAACACGCGCGTGCACGATCCACGGATGGTCAGCGAGGCCGTGCGCAAGGCGTTCAGCACGGCTGCCGCCGAGAAGCCGGGGGCAACGCACCTGGAGCTCCCCGGGGACGTCATGGCGACGAACATCGTCGGGCGTCCCATGCAACCCGGCCACGAGGCTCTCGTCGAGGCCGATCCCGTGAGCCTGCTGCGCGCTGTCGAGGCGCTGCAGGCCGCGGAGACGCCGGTGATGCTCGTCGGCAACGGCGTCGTGCGCCAGCGGGCGGCGCAAGCCCTGCGTGCGTTCTGCGAAGAGACCGGGCTGCATGTCATCACCACGTTTATGGGCAAAGGCGTGGTCGACGCCGCTTCCGACCAGTTCCTGTTCACCGCCGGCCTGCGCGCCCAGAACTACCCCGAGGGCCTCATGGGGCGCGCCGACCTCGTGGTATGCGTCGGCTACGACATGATCGAGTGGCCGCCCTCAGCATGGAACCCCGACGCGCGTCAGAAGATCGTGTGCATCGACACGATGCCTCCGGAGATCGATGCGCACTACGTCCCCGAAGTGCAGCTCATCGGCGATCTCAGCCGCATCCTGTATCAGCTCGCCGGGCTTTTGCAGGGCAAGGAGATCGCGCATCCTGAGACCAAACCGTACCGGCGAGCCTTCTCGGCGCTTCTCGATGTCGGGTCCGACGACGATCTGCCGATCAAACCGCAACGCGTGCTCCGCGACCTGCGCGCGGCCCTTGCCCCGAAGGACGTTCTTGTTTCTGACGTCGGCGTCCACAAACTCTGGGTGGCGCGCTTCTGGGAGGCGCGCGAGCCCAACACGGTCCTCATCAGCAACGGATTCGCCGCCATGGGCTTCGGACTGCCGGCGGCCATGGCCGCGGCCCTCGTGGGCCGCGGCCGCGGCAAGGTCGTGTGCATCACCGGCGACGGCGGCTTCCTCATGAACGTGCAGGAGCTCGAGACCGCCAAACGCCTCAGGTTGCCCTTCGTCATCCTCGTCTGGAGCGACGGCGGCTTCGGCCTCATCGAGATGCACCAACGGCGCAAGTTCGGCCATGTCGCCGGCACGCGCTTCGACAACCCGGACCTCGTGGACTTGGCCCACGCCTTCGGCGTGGACGGTGTGCGCCTGGAGCGCGCCGGCGACCTTCCCACAATCCTGGCCAAAGCTCTTGACAGCAACGGCCCTGTGGTCGTGGATATTCCCATAGACTACGCGGAGAATGATAAGCTCGGCATCGACTTGTGGCAGTTGGCACCGGAGGCACTAGCCTAAAAGGTGCGCAATCTTATTCGGGGGGGTCCGGATGACTGAGATTCTGCGCAACCAAGGCCTGAAGCGGGTCAGGATGCGTCTGTTCACCGCAGTCATCGTGGTGTTCACGCTCACCTGCTCCGGCTCCTTCGGCATGGAGGACGTCGTCTCGTCTTCCGGGCCGGGTCTCACGCTCCTGATGATCGTCGTGCTCCCGTTCCTGTGGAGCGTGCCGATGGCGTTCGTCGCCTCGGAGCTGTCGTCGATGATCCCCGAGGCCGGCGGCCTCTACCGCTGGATCCGCCGCGCCCTCGGGGAGTACTGGAGCTTCCAGGCCGGCTGGTGGTGGACGCTGTCGCTGTACATCGACTCCGCCGTCTACGTGGCGCTGGCGCTCGGCTACATCCAGAGCCAGCTCAGTCTCAGCAGCCTGGAGCGCTGGCTCGTCGGCGTGGCCATCGTGGCGATCTTCACGTTCATCAACATCCGCGGCCTCGAGATGACGGGCTGGTCGCTGACCATCATCCAGGTCATCGTGATCGTGCCCTTCGTCCTGTTCGTCGTGCTCGGCTTCATGAAGGGCACAGGCGACCCGTTCAGCCCCTTCCTTCCGCCCGGACAGACCGTCACGGAGAGCATGAACCTGGGTCTCGCCATCATGATGTGGATGTACGCCGGCTGGGAGTCCCTGGGGACCTTGGCCGGCGAGATCGAAAACCCACAGAAAGTCATCCCTAAGGCGCTGATGATCGGGACCCCGATCGTCATCGTGACCTACTTCCTCACGGTCGCAGCGCTCATCCGTGCCGGCGGCCCCGGCAGCTGGAGCAGCATGGTCTCCGACGCGAGCAGCGGCGGGACGGACTTCCTCGTCGCCGCCAGGATCGTCGGTGGGGCGGCGCTTGGCTGGTTCATGTTCGCCTCGGCTATCGCCTCGAACGTCGGCCTCTACGCCGGGTACTTGGCGACGGGCTCGCGGCCCGCCTTCCAGATGTCGCGCGACCGCCTCTTTCCGCGCTTCCTCGGCAAGTCGGGCACGTGGGGCACGCCGTGGGTCGCCATCCTGCTCATGGGCCTCGTCAACTGCGTGCTCATCTCGAGAGAGTTCACGGCCCTGATCGTGATGGACGTGTTCCTGCTGATGTTCGCCTACATCGTCATCTTCGTCTCGGTCATCGTGTTGCGCGTCCAAGAACCCAACGCAGTGCGGCCATTCCGTGTACCGCTGCCCACCTGGGCGCTCACCATCTGGGTCGCGATCCCGATCGCCATCGCCGTGTTCGCGCTGTTCTCGAACGGCGACCAGTACTTGGTCGGCGGCCTCATGGGGGTACTCAGCGGACCGATCGCCTACCTGGTGTTCAAGTCCGTCTACCACGGCACCACCGATCGGGCGCTGGAAGGCTCCACCATCACCGCGACGGGTGAGCTGACCGATTTCGGCGCCGCGGTCGAGGGGGTCACGTCATGAAAGGGACGGCGATGCGCACGTACGCTGCAGTGGTCGGCATGCTCGCCGGAGTGGCGGCGATCGGCATGGGTCTCTACATCCACGCGGCGCAGCCCCAGCTTGGGCCGTCGTGGCACGTGATCGGCATCCTCGTGACCAGCCCGAAGCTTCTTCTGGGGCTCGGTATCGTCATGATCGTCGGAGGGGTGCTCACGCTCTGGAACCCCGCGGTCGGCGGAGTGATCGTGCTCGCCGCCGCGGTGCTGGGGCTCGTGTACTCCTACACGCACGAATGGCATCGTTTCGCCCTGCTCAAGGTCTGGGCTCCGGCGGTGATCCTTGCCTGGATCGCCGGCATCCTGGCCGGCTACGCCTTGGCCCAGACGGTCAAGGCCTACGACGAGCCACCGGTCTACGACGAGGATCCGGCGCCTCCATCCGCCGATTCCGCTTCGGCCTGACGGCAGCCGAAGCGTCAGGACGTCCCGAGGGCCCGGGGCGGCGTTCGCCGCCCCGGGCTCTCGGGACGTACGGTGCAGTGCGCGGCCGGCGCGCCGGTGGCTGCGCCGGCGCGCCGGCATTACCCCTCGAGGAGGATCGTCACCGGCCCGTCGTTGACCAGGTCGACGCGCATGTGGGCGCCGAAGATGCCGGTCTGGACCGGCACGCCCGCGGCGCGCAGGGCCGCGACGAACGCCTCATACACGGCCTCGCCCTGCTCGGGTCGCGCCGCGTCGGTGAAGCTCGGCCGATTGCCCTTGCGGGCGTCGGCGTAGAGCGTGAACTGCGAGACGGCCAGCACCTCGCCGCCGACATCCGCGAGCGCCAGGTTCATGAGCCCCGCGGCGTCCTCAAAGATGCGCAGCCGGGCCGCCTTGGCGGCCAGCTTGCTCGCCCTCGCGGCCGTGTCGTCGTGCGTTACGCCGACGAGGGCAAGATAGCCGCGGCCGATAGCGGCCACGCGCTGATGGCCCACGGTCACCGAGGCGCGGCTGACGCGCTGGATCAGGATGCGCATGGCCGGAGTCTAATGCGCGGCACACCTGCGGCGCACCCCACGTCGGCCCGCCTGCGGTGGCTGTTCGCAGGGGCAGGCGGGCGCCAGCGATCGCGGGCCGAGCACTCCCGCCCCTCGCCTGCCAAACGCCGAGCCTTCCCTGGAGACGACGAAGAACCTGTGCAAAATGCGGTATTCCGCCACGCAGCCCCCAACATGCCCGGGCGTGCCGGCGAGGGTTTGACATCGGCCCGAATCGGTCATACGATAACGACCCCGCTAGACTTAGCACTCTCTCCCTGAGAGTGCCAGATTCCGGACAAGTGAAGAGGAGGGTTGCTGCATGAAGCTCAAGCCGCTTGAAGACCGCGTGATCATCAAGGCCGTTCCCGAAGAGGAGAAGACGGCCAGCGGCATCGTGCTGCCCGACACGGCGAAAGA
>JADGPQ010000123.1 GCA_017882325.1 Thermoleophilia bacterium | reverse complement strand
GTGTCCACGTTCAGGTAGTCACTCAGCTTCTGCTCGATCTCCTCGCGGCCGAGCTCCGGGTTGCGACCGGGGGAGAGGAGGCACTCCTCCGTCGTGATGACGGTGCCTTCTCCATCGACGTTGATCGAGCCGCCCTCCATGACGAGATGCGCCTTGTAACGGTCGACGCGCTCGAGCTCGGAGATCTTGAGCGGGACCATCTGGTCCTTGTCCCAGGGAAAGTAGAGGCCGTCGTAGAGGCCGCCCCAGGCGTTGAAGTCCCAGTCGACCAGGCGCACGTCGCCAATGTCGTTGACGACGAAGGTGGGTCCGCAGTCGCGTATCCAGGCGTCGTTGCTGGAGATCTCGACGACGCGCACGTGCGCCGGCAGCAGGTCGCGGGCGTTCTCGTACTGGTCGTTGTTCACACCTACCGTCACCGGCTCGAACTGCGATATCGCAGTCGCCACCTGGACCCAGGCGCGTTGCGCAGGTTTGGCGCCCATGCGCCAGTTGTCCGGCCGTTGCGGCCAGAGCATCCAGAGCTGCTCGTGGGGCTCGAACTCGCCGGGCATACGGAAGCCGTCGGCGCGCGGCGTGCTGTCGATGGTGGAGCTCATGCTCTCCCTCCGGAAGCTCGCCTGCGCGCCTCGCTGATGTCGATCACTGTCGCGCCGGGTCGCACCGCCTTCTTGGTGGCCGCCTTCTCGGTCGGCGCCTTTCTGGAATCCGCTTTCTTGACGTGCGTCTTGCCGGAGGACTTCTTGGCGACACGGCCCGCCGCGCGCTTCGACTTCTTCCCCGCCGCGGCCTCCGGCACGATCCGCGTCCCGGCCTCGCCGGCCATGGCCTGCACCACCTCCGTGAGGCTGGCGATCACGGCCGTGCCGCCGGCCTGCACGAATGTCATGCAGGCCGCCACTTTGGAGCCCATGGAGCCGGCCTTGAAGTGGCCCGCGGCAGCGTAGGCTTGCATCTCGGTGAGGTCCACCGTGCCGAGTGCCTTCTGCTCCGGGGTGTTGTAGTTGATGTAGGCCTGCGGTACGTCGGTGAGGATGAGGAGCGCGTCGGCGGCCACCTCCTTCGCGAGCAGGGCGGCGGCGAGGTCCTTGTCGATGACCGCGTCGACGCCACTGAGGGCGCCGCCCTTGCCACGCACCACGGGGATGCCGCCGCCGCCCGAGCAGACCACGCAGATGCCGTCGCGGATCATGTCGACGATCGCCTCGATGGGCACGATCTCGACGGGCTCGGGGCTGGGCACGACCCTTCGCCAGCCGCGCCCGGCGTCCTCGCGCATGGCGAGGCCCTCCTCGAGCATCATCTTCTTCGCTTCGGCCTGCGAGTAGAAGGGGCCGACCGGCTTGGAGGGGCTTTCGAAGGCCTTGTCCTTGGCGCTCACCGCGACCTGCGTGAGCACCGTGACGACGGGCACCGGGAGGCGCCGCATGCGCAGGTGGTTCTGCAAGGCCTGCTCGAGCATGTAGCCGATCTGACCCTGGCTTTCAGCGCCGCAGACGTCCATGGGCATCGGCGCCACGGTCTTGGCCGCGAGCGCGTTCTGAATGAGAAGGTTGCCCACCTGGGGGCCGTTACCGTGCGTGAGCACGACGCGCCAGCCGTTCTCGACAAGCGCGGCGATGCGGCGCATGGCGCCGTCGATGTTGAAGAGCTGCTCCTCGAAAGTACCCACCTGCCCGGGCTGCAGGATGGCGTTGCCGCCGAGGGCGACGACGACGGTCTTGCGAGTCTTCTTGCGAGTCTCTGTCATCGTGCCTCCTTTCGCTGTCGCGGCGATGCCTAGGCGAGCAGGGCCATGCCGATGGACCGCAGGCCGGAGTCGGAGGGCAGCTCGTCGATGCCGATCAGCGCCAGCATCAGGGCTTTCTGGAAGTGCATGCGGTTCTGTGCCTGCGGGAAGATGATCGAGGCGTCGCTATCGGCGATATCGTCTGTGACCTCCTCGCCACGCATGGCCGGCAGGCAATGCATGAAGCGGGCGCCGGGCTTCGCGTGGCTCCAGAGCTCCTTGTTGACCTGGAACGGCTGGAACGCGGCGATGCGCTCCTTGTACTCGTCTTCCTGGCCGGTCCACCACCAGCAGTCGGTATAGATGAAGTCGGCGCCGGCGATGGCCTCGAGCGGGTCGTTGGTGAGCAGGAACGAGCCGCCACTCTGGGCGGCGAACCCGGCGGCCAGCTCCGTGAGTTCCGGGTCCATCTCGTAGCCCGCGGCATTGCCGATGCGCACGTTCAGACCGAGCTTGGTGAGCGTGGTCGAGAGGGAGTTGCAGGGGTGCGCGGCGTCACCGACGTAGGCGAAAGTGACGCCGGCGAGCGTGCCGGCGTGCTCGAGGATGGTGAACGCGTCGCTCATGCTCTGGCATGGGTGACGGTCGTGGTCCATGCCGTTGATCACCGGTACCGTCGACCACTCGGCGAGCTCGTTGACGGTCTCGTTCTTCTTGGCGCGGATCTCGATGGCGGAGTTGTACTGCGACAACGTGCGCGCGGTATCGGCGATGCTCTCGCGGCCGGGGAGGTGGATCTCGCCGGGACGCAGGTACAGGGCGTTGCCGCCGAGCTCCGCGAAGCCGTTCTCGAAACTCACGCGCGTGCGCGTCGAAGCGGCTTCGAAGATCATCGCCAGATGCTGGCCGGGCAGGAACGGCGTGAGGGGGCGTTGCTTCCACAAAGCCTTGAGGTTGAGGGCGAGCTTGAGCAGATCCTCGAGCTCCTCGCGGGTGTAGTCGAGGTCGGTGAGGAAGTGGCGGCCACGGAACTTCCTGAGCGCGGGGAGCGTGGTGTCCAAGCTGGTACCTCCTGCCGGGCGATCTGGCGTTTGCACGGCGCGGTTTGTCTGTCCGGACGGACAAATGTATACTAACAACGGCGACACGCGATGACAAGCCTTCGCGAACGACTGGTGGACGGGTGTGACATGAGCGCGATGGATGAGAAGCGCATGAGCCTGGCCCGCGGCGAGGGGCTCCCCGAGCCACTCCTTCTCGAGGACCCCATGGAGGCGCTTGCGCCGACGGCGCAGCGCCTGCTGGCCGCCGCCCAGCGCCTGCTGGCGAGCGGCGGGTTCGAGGCGCTGAAGCTGTCGGCCATCGCTCGCGAGGCCGGCGAGTCGAAGGCCAGCATCGGCTACCACTTCGGCAACAAGGCTGGTCTCGTCACGGCGCTCGTGGACTCGTTCGCCCACGAGGCCAACCGTGGCCTCATCGAAGACACGGGCGGGCTGCCCAAAGGGGAGGAGCGCATCCACGCGCTCATCGACGGCGAGACGCGCATCGCCGCGGACGCCGAGTCGTACCAGTCATTCTTCGAGGTGTTGCCCCACGCCCTGCGCGATGAGGACTTGCGCGAGCGCGTCGCGGCGCTCTACGACGGGTATCGCGATACCGTGCTGCGCTGCCTGGACGCGGCCGACCCGGCCGCGAATGAGCAGCTGCGCCCCTTCGCCATGCTCATGATCGCCATCGTCGACGGCCTCGCGATCCAGCACGGACTCGACCCCGATGGGGCCGACGTCGCCGCCGCTACCGGTCTCTGGGAGCGGCTCGCGCGGCCGTATCTCACCGCAGCCGGGTCGCTCGAGCGGGGCTGACGCGACCGGTGGCGTGACCGCGGCGCCCGTTCGCAGGTATCCTAGGCGCCATGAACGCGGCCATCATATGGGACGAGGCCTACGCCGAGCACGCGACCGGCGCCCACCCCGAGGGCGCCGATCGAATCTCCGCTGTGGTCGATCATCTGCGCACCACCGATCTGTGGCCCCGCCTCACGGTCGCAGCGCCCGAAGCGGCCACCGAGGACGACATCCTGCTCGTGCACACGCGCTTGCACCTGAACACGGTCAAGAGGGCCGCCGCAGGCGGCGGCAGCTGGCTCGACCCCGACACGCACGTCTCGCCGCGCAGCTACGAGATCGCGCTGCTGTCGGCAGGCGGCGCCATCGAGGCGACAAGGCTGTGGGACCGAGGTCTGGTGTCCTTCGCGCTCATCCGCCCGCCCGGCCATCACGCCACGCCCGACCGCGCCATGGGCTTCTGCCTCTTCGACAACGTGGCCATCGCCGCGGCGCGGCTCCTGGCAGAAGGCTTCGAGCGCATCGCCATCATCGACTGGGACGTGCATCATGGCAACGGCACCCAAGCCGCGTTCTACGACGAGCCGAGGGTCCTGTTCGTGAGCCTGCACCAGTGGCCGCACTACCCCGGCAGCGGCTTCTTCAACGAGTGCGGCGAGGGCGACGCCCTGGGCCGCACTGTCAACCTGCCGCTGCCGTCCGGATCAACAAATGCAGACTACGCGCATGCCTTCGAGGCCGTTGTCGAGCCCGTCGTCAGGCAGTTCGCGCCGCAGGCGATCCTTGTGTCGGCCGGGCAGGACATCCACCGCGACGACCCGTTGGGCAGCATGCTCGTCACGGAGGCGGGCTTTGCGGATATGGCGCTGCGCTGTGTCCGCCTTGCGCGCGAATTCTGCGAGGACCGCCTCGCCTTCGTCCTCGAGGGCGGCTACGACCGCGACGCGACGGCGCGGGCCGTCGAGGCGGTCCTGCGCGCCGTCGCCGACGAGACCGCGCCGGCGATGGCGGCGGAGGGTACGGAACGTGCAGCCGCCGCCATCGCACGTGCGCGCGAGACTCAGGCGGCCTACTGGGCTCTGTAGCCCAGCCCGCAGGGGCGGCCTACCGGGCTTCAGCGAGATGCGCCAGCTCATCGAAGTGATCCTCGATGAACTCCACGAGACCCACGTTCTCAGTCAAGTACACCATGTACTCGGCGACGTCGGGATCCGCGTCGGCGTAGTAGTAGGTGACGTCCCAATTGAGGATGAAGAGGTTGGCGTTGGCGATCATCCGAGGGAGCACGGCGAGCTCGCGAGCGCTCATGGGCCCGGGGTCGGCCCAACGCGCCGCCTCGTCCTGATAGGCGCGCACGAAGACTGCGGCCTTATCGAGACGCAGCTCGCCTCTGTCCGGGCCTTCCCAGGAGCTGCAGAAGTACACCACGCCTTGGGCGACGTCGAAGACGCGATAGTCGAGCTTGGACCAGTCGAAGTCGAACAGACCCACGCCCTGCTCGTCCACCCACTTGAGATTGCCCGGGTGGTAGTCGCAGTGCACCGGCGTGATGGGCAGGCCGCCGAGCAGCGCTTCCACTTCGACGCCTTTGGCGATCACATCCAGGATGCTAGGCAGCTTGTCGAGGAAGTACTCGTCGAACGCCGTGCCGTGCGCCCGCGCGGCGCACTCCTTGAACGTGCCGGCGAGGGTGGGCACGAACTCCATGATCGGTGGCTGTTCGCGGGCTAGGTCGCCGGGGTTGAAGGCGAACGCGCTGTGGTGGAACTGGGCGAGCACCCTGGCGGCGCTGTCGTACTCCTTGTCCGTCAGGCGGTTCTCGACCCAGGTGTACTTGTCCTCGCCCTCCAGGAGCCGGAAGACGCCGAAGAAGACGGTGAACGGCGCGCCGTCGACGATCTCCTCACGCGTCACGAACGTCTCGCCGTGCCGATTGGGGAAGACGGAGGAGGCGAGATCGAAACCGTGGCTCTCGAGATGGGTGAGGAGCGCGTGCTCGAAACGTACCTCGCGCTCCGTGATCGCCCGGTTGTACTTGCGCACGAAGTACTTGTGCTCACCGGACTCGGTGCGCGTCCAGACGGCAAAGCTCGCGTTAACGTAGCCTCCGAAAATGCGCTCGGCGCGCACGACGCGGCCCAGATCGTAGTCGTCGTCCACGATCTCTTCGACCTGCCTCGTCAGCGCCGCCCAGGCCGCATCGTCCACAACGGCAGGGTCTTCGGCCGCCGGCGCGTCGGTCGGCGCGGTCACGTCGTTCGCCTTGTCTGCGTCCATGTCGCTCCCGCCTCGTATGTTCGATTGCGTGCGTCTCGGCGCGGGCCGCAGCCGCCGCGCGTGGCGTCCTAGACGACGATGCAGCGGGGGCCGAACCGCCCGATCTCCTCGCGTATGTCGTCGTCGACGCCGTCATCGACGATGACGGCGTCGACCTGGTCGAGTGTGCAGATCACGACGTCGCCGACGAAGCCGAACTTGCTGCTGTCGGCGAGTACGACCACCTCGCCGCGTGTCTGGCGCAACATGGCGCGCTCCACGCCGGCCAAGCCGATGCTGGGCGTCGTGATGCCCTCCTCGAGGCTGAGTGCGTCTGCCCCCAGGATGAAGCGGGAGGCGTGGAAGTGACCGGCGATCTCGATGGGCAGTGCGCCTTGGAGGGTATTGGAGCGCGGCCGGTACGAGCCGCCCAGCAGGACCACATCGAGGGAGGTCCTCTGCGCCGAGGACACAGCGCCGACGTTGTGGGTCACGATGCGCGCCTTGATCTGCGGGTCGACGTGACCGAGGACCTGGGTGGCGGTGGTGCCCGAGCTGAGGAACACGGTCTCACCAGGCTTGATCATGGCCGCCGCGGCCTGGGCGATACGGCGCTTCTCCTCGGAGTGGGTATGGACGTTGGTGACGTACAGCGGCTCCTCGATCATGCGCCGCTTGAGGATAGCGCCGCCGTGCATGCGCGACAGCAGCCCCTCCTGCTCCAGGCGTTCGAGGTCGCGGCGGATCGTCATCTCGGAGACGCCGAGGTCGTCGCTGAGCAGCGACACGCGAACGGCGCGCCGCTCCTCGAGGAGCTCGACGATGCGCGCGCGGCGTTCGGCCGGGATCATCTCATGGACTTCAGGTGCTCCCTCTGATGGCATCGGCGTCCCCCTGCCGTCGCGGCTCGCCGTCCGGCAAGACCGAACATAGTCGCACACATCATAGGCTGGGGTCAGGCACTGTCAAGCAAGTGCGTCTGGGATAGCACAGTTCCGATCACCGTAGCGCGTCGCCGCAGCGGCCAGACGCCGGAACGCCGGGCCCGTGGGCCCGGCGTTCCGGCGGTGCGTCTGCATGTGTTAGACAGTCACTCCGGCGGCACCTCGAGGAAGGCGTAGGACACGTCGATGCCCTTGCCCTTCTGGTAGACACGGCCGATCCAGTAGGCGATCAGGCAGGCGATGAAGATGCCGGCCACCACGATGTAGCCCCAATAGGGACTGGCGCCCCTGAGGCCGTAGCCGGTGTTCCACAGGAAGGCGATCTCGGCGATGGTGCCGAGCACGAAGCCGATCATCCCGAAGATTGTCACCAGGGGGATGCCCGCGAGCCTGTACTGCGAGCCCGGCGCGGCGTCGTACAAGGCCTTGGCGCGATACGGCAGCAGGGCCGCGGCCAGGCTGCTGAACACGAACACGTAGCCGGCCGCGAAGGTCACCCCGAGGGTGAGGTTGTACCAGTTCGAGTTGTAGTTGTAGCCGAGGCACCACAGGAAGCCAAGGGCGAAGTAGATCCAATGGGCGTTCGCTGGGGAGCGGAAGCGTGGGCTGATCTTGGACAGCCACGTCGGCAGCGTCCGGTCCAGCGACATGCCAACCATGATGCGCGTGACGCCGATGTAGCAGTTGCAGGTGATCTGCAGCGACGCCAGCATGAAGCTGGCGGCCACCAGGATGGTGATGATCGGGTTGGGAGAAATGACAATGGCGAGCATCCCCGGGAACGGCAGCACGCTGCCGATGCCGTTACCCGACTTGCTGATGCCTCCATAGTACGAGGCCGACACCGCGTGGAAGAAGCCTGTGCCGACAGCCCTCTGCTCGGTCGCGGCGATGACCGCCAGGACGATGCCCACGGCGATCAGCGAGCCGACGATGATGAAGATCTGGTTCTTGAAGACGCGGGCGCCCTTGATCTCGCCGCCCTGCTCCACGCTGTACGTGGCCCACTGCGTGCTCGTCCAGGCGATCGGTGCGGCGAGCAGAGTGGCGCCCAGCGCGAATTTCGGGAACAGGTTGAAGCCCGTGCTGGCCACGTCCTTCTGGATCCACTTGTAGTAGTCCGGGTTCTTGTCGACGAAGCCGGCGAAGTGGTTCATGGCCGTCGCGAACTGGTCGGGCGACGTGCGCAGGAACTGCGCGATCATGATCACCACGAGGATGCCGGTGCCGGCGAACATGAAGTACTGCAAACGCACGTAGTTCTTGAAGCCGGTGACCAGCAGCAGCGCCATGGCGGCCATGCCGCAGAAGCTGGTGACGACGATGCCGGTGGACGATTGCACCCACACCGCGGCGCTGATCAGGCTCTGGCTCTGGTAGTGCACGCCGAGGCCCATGAACAACGGCGCGAGGCCAAGCACGGCAAACAGCCAGCCGGCCAGGGCGAGCCACTGCAGGATCCAGACGACGAAGCCGCTCATCACGATCGGGAAGCCGATGGAGCCCCCGAGCACGCGGCTCTGGAACACGTAGTCGCCGCCGCTGCGGGGCATCGCCGTCGCCATCCAACAATAGGCGAGCGCGATGGGAAGCTCGAGTAGCGTCGCGAAGAGGCAGGCCATCCACACGGATACTCCCGGAAACGCCTGCGGCGCCCACACGAACGTCCACGGGAAGATGACGCCCATCGTGAGGAAGTTGTACATGAACGCAGACCAGGGCGACATCACCCTGGACAGTCCTGAGGCCTTGCGGCTGAAGACCTCAGGTTTTGCTGCTGCTGTTGCCATCTCTACCCCCCGTATCAAGTAGCGAAGCGGACCACACCTCTACGTGCTGCCGGCAAGCGGCCGACGTCACCCCGAGGTCATCTGATAGCCGGCGACCTTGCCCGGCTGAAGGTTCACGATGCACCCCCTCAGGATGCCCTCACCG
Organism: Thermoleophilia bacterium; assembly: GCA_017882325.1. Taxonomy (GTDB): domain Bacteria; phylum Actinomycetota; class Thermoleophilia; order UBA2241; family UBA2241; genus CAIXSE01. The sequence continues at coordinate 30 of JADGPQ010000123.1, read as the reverse complement.
TATTCGCTGCCCGGGTTGATCACTGTCGTC
>JADGPQ010000122.1 GCA_017882325.1 Thermoleophilia bacterium | reverse complement strand
CAGCGTGAAGCCGGTGACGCCGATCGCCTGACGAGCATGCTCGTCGCCGAAGAGACGGTGCTGCTCGTCCTCTGGCAAGAGATCGAAGAGCTCGGCGCTAGCGACGTAGTAGACCAGCGCGTCGATGCCCTCCTGGGCCAGAAGCGGCAGCGCCTCCTGGATGAAGGCATAGGCGACGGCGCTCTCCTGGAGGACGACCACTACATCTGGCTCGCCCTGTGGCTCCCGCAGCACGTAGAGTCCGCTGGCGGCGGCCTCCGGCGGCGCCAACCCCAGAGCCTCCCGATCGAGCACGGGCTCGCTGGGACGCGTGACGAAGGCCGAGAGGACGGCGGGCCGCTTCGCCAGCGCCGTCGCCGTCAGCGTCCAGATCTCCTGCGGGTCCCAGGGCGTCAGCGAGATCGCTGTTCCCTTGGGGAAGCCCTCCTGCAGGATCTGCAGGGCCTGTGGGTCGGCGTGCGTCGGGCCGTCCTCGCCGGTCTTCAGGCCGGAATGCCCGCACACGAGCACCATGGGCTTGTAGGGCTCGCCCGAAACGGACTCGCGCGCCTGAGCGCCGATGGCGTGCAGGCGCGCGGCGATGTGTCCCAGCGGTGCCATGAAGGCCCCGTACGACGAGCCCACGCCCGCGTGATGTCCGAAGGCCGTCAGCCCCGAAAGGATGCCCGACATACCGTCTTCGCAGATGCCGCCGGTCGAGAGCAGACGGGCACCGGGGTTGGACGTCGCGTTCCAGAAGCCGGTTGGGAAGCCTTGGGCGATCATGCTCACGCTGGTGGAGCCGTACAGGTCGGCAGATGCGATGAGGAAGGCGCCGCCGGAGGCGCGGTTGAGGTAGTGCAGCGACCGCGCCAGTTGTTGGCGGAGCGTGGTCGAGGAGCCGCTCGCGAGGCGCAGCTCGTCGGGAGTGCGCAAGGCCTCTCGTCCGGCCGTCTCGTATGCTGCCGCGACTTCGGGGGCGCCCTTTCGGGGCTCGCGGGCGCGCCTGCGCAGGCGCTCGCGGGCCGTCCGCAGGCGGGCGGCCAGCGCCTTGGCCTCGGCGGCGCGCTGCTCCACGTATCCGCGCACGGTCTGGAGCGCCGCCCAGAAGCAGTCCTCACGGATCTCGGCACCGTCCCGGCCCTGGCACCGCTGGTCGCCGGGCTCGCAGGTGGGCAGATCAGGGGCGTCGCCGGTGAGTTCCTCGAGGGCTTCGTAGAAGCCGTCGGCGCAGAGCTTGTGGCCGGCGCCGTGCGACGCCTTCCCCTCCACGCCGTAACGCCAGCCCTTCTGGGTGTGGTAGACGATCGCCGTCGGCTGCCCAGTCTCGAGCACAAGCGCGCGGCGCTGCGCCGCCACGACCTGCTGCAGGTCGTGGCCGTCGGGAACGTCGATGACGTTCCAGTCGTGCAGGTAGAAGAGCTCTCGCGGGTCCCACTGCACATAGTCGCCCGGCCCGTCAGCGTCGCGGCACACGTGGTCGCTGTCGATCGACGCCTGGTTCCAGTCGATGTGCATGACCAGGTTGCTGAGGGACGCGGTGCCGGCTGCGGCGAGGGCTTCGGCCACGCGGCCCGGTGTGAGGCCGCCCTCGCCCTCGAGGACGTGCACCCGCGGCGCGTCGGCGCCGTAGTAGTCGCGCGCGCCCAGGGCGAGGCCGATGGAGCTGGCCACGCCGACGCCTGACGCGCCCGTCGCCAGGCGCACGAACGGTGTCGCCGGCGTGGGGTGCCCGTCGAGGGCTCTGGCGCCGAAGCGGCGGAAAAGGGGGGTGCACGTGATGGGGTTCCGCCGGAACCCGAGCAGGTCTTCGAGGCGGAGGCGCTGCTTGTCGCTTGCGGGCAGCAGCGCCGGGTCGCCCACCCGTGCCACCTCGTCGCGCAGTGCCCACATGGCGTACAGGCCCATCGCCTTGTGGCCGGCCGCGTACGAGACGAGGTCTGCGTCCTGCCGGTCGGGGTCGCTCAGGTCATAGTCCATCGCGTCGAGCAGGAGCCCTGCGACGATGCGCCCAGACGAGACGGACCCGCCGGGATGACCGGACGTCGGCACGTAGTTGTACATGAGTGCGCAGAGCGAGCGGTAGAGCATGTCGAAGGTCTCGAAGCTCCCGACCTCAGCGGCCGACAGCGGCGCGGCCACCGCTGTGGTCGTGATGTCGAGATACGTCGCGCGGCGGGGGGCGAAAGCGACGGTCATGATGCCGCTCCTTTCGTGATGTGCACTGGCCGGCATGTCAGATCAGCTCGTGCAGCCGCTGCACGAGCGGGTCGAAGTCGGGGCCAGTGAAGCAGTACCTGAGCTCCGTGAACCGCGAGCGCAGAACGGCTACGTCCGCCGACACGGCGGCGCTGTCGTTGACGACCGCCGCCAGCAGCGCGGCCACCTCGGCGAAGTCCACGGGCTCCATGCCGAAGCGCGTCATCTCGCTGACCCCAAGGCGCAGGGCGCCGGAGGCGGTGAAGCCCTCCTCGTCGGGCGCCGCCTGGTAGTTGCAGATGATGTTGTTGTCCTCAAGACGATCCGCGAGCTCCGCGCCGCGGCCGTAGCCAACGTTGACGACTACCTGGTGGGTCTCGGTGAAGTCGAGGGCCGGGTCGCCGGCCACGTCCAGCCCGGCGTCCTTCAGCGCGACGGCGAAGGCCTTCGCGTTGCCGATCACGGCTTGCTGGTAGGCATCCCTGAAGTGGTTCATCTCGAAGGCCGCCATGAGCAGACCCATGAGGGTGCCGAGATGGTGGTTGCTGACGGAGCCGGGGAAGGCGCGCCGCTCGATGGCCTCCCAGAGGTCCCACTTCTCCTGCGGCTCCTGCCAGCGCCCGCCGATGAGACCGCGCTGGGTGCCGAAGAACGTCTTGTGCGTCGAGCCCGTGACGATGTCGGCGCCTTCGTTGAAGGGCTGCTGGAAATGCGGCCCGACGAGGCCGAGGACGTGCGCCATGTCGTACATCAGCACGGCGTCGATGCCGGCGGCGTCGAGGAAGGTGCGGACCTCATAGACAGGCTCGGGGTGGAGCACCATGCTCTTACCGAGGATGATGAGCTCCGGACGCTCCTTCTCGATGAGATCGAGGAGCGCCGGTACGTCGGCCTTGTACGGGTTCTCGGCCAGCACCGGGATGTCCACGACCGCGGGCATCTCGGTGCGCGGGTCGCGGGCCACGTAGTCGCGCAGGGCGCCCATGGGCTGGGCGCTGAGGTGGCCGCCCCTCGCGATGTGGTTGTTGAGGATCTTGCGGATGCGCCGCGGCTCCACCTTGCGGTCGGCGCGGTTGAGGTAGTCGACGAGGGCGCTGAACACGGCCGTGTTGGCCATCTGGCCGCTGATCACGCGGGTCTCGACCTCCGGGCATCCCAAGTAGGCACGCAGCTCGTTGGCGAGCAGGCGCTCGACTTCATGGATGAAGCCCGCGCCCTGATAGTAGAAGACCTCGAGGTCGTAGAAGGCCTCGGTCTTCTTGTGCTCGGCGTAGCGGAACGAGGGGTCCATGATCGAGAGCAGCCGCGCCATGGGCGAGGCCGTCATCTCCGATGGAATGAGGTCGATGCATTGGTCCTGACGCCAGACATGGTTGTCGATGGCGCCGGCGAGCAGTCGCAAGGCCTTCTCGCCGGCCTCACCACCCTCCAGTTCACGGAGCTGGGGCGCGTGGTCCCAGACGATGGCGCGGGCGCACGGCGGCGCGTCGCTGCGCATGTGGTAGGGAACGACGAGCCCGGGGACGCGCTTGCCGCGCACGTCCACCTCCACCTCGTCGTCCTCGAGGACTCGGCTGTCCAGGTAGGCGAGGGCGATGGAGCGCAGCTGATGGTCCTCGGTCTGCGTTGAGCAGAGCCCCTCACCCTCGACGCCCCAATAGGGGACGGCGGTGCCGCTGGTCACCCAGCCGAGCGAGTCGCCGCCGTCGGGGCGAGATAGCGGGGCGCCCTCGCGGGCGATGCCGCGGCCGGTCAGGGCTACCGGCCGTGTCAGCCGCGGCAGGTCGGCCATGAGAGAGTAGTCGCGGCTGATGATGCGTGCATAGGCCGCCTGCTGGCGCTCCAGTGCGGCGCGGCCGACGAACCCGCCCTTGAGCGAGCTGAAGCTGACCGCGAATGTGGCCAGCGGGCAGCTCATGATGGGGATCTCGTTGCCGTCAGGGTCGAGGCCCAGCTCATGGCCGTACAGCGGCAGGCCGGCTTCGAGACGCAGCGTGTCGCGGGCGCCGAGTCCGATCGGCGCGGCGCCCGCGGCGACGAGCGCGTCCCACAGGGCCGGCCCGAGCTCTGCGGCGACGAAGACCTCGAAGCAGATGGGCTCGCCCGTGTAGCCGGTGCGGCCGATGCGCGTCTCGGTGGCGCGCGGCGGGCCGCCGTCCGGATCGGGCACGCGCAGGGTCGCGATGCTGAGCTCGTTGTGAAACGGCTCGGGAAGCCCGCCGGTCTCAATGAGCCCGGCGAGGATGTCCCGAGCTTGCTTGCCCTGCAGGGCAAGCATCGCGACCTCGCCGGTCTCGTCCGTGAGTTCCACGTCGGGGAACCCGGGGAGATGGTCGTGGAAGTGCTCCCAGTCCTTCACCCGGTTGGCGGCATTGACCACGAGAAGGTACGCGGCCTCCTCGAAGCGGTAGAGGTAGGCATCGTCCACGGCGCCGCCCGTGGGCGTGGGCACGATGGTGTACTGGGCCTGCAGCGGATCGAGCGCCTCGGCGTTGTTGCTGAGCACGTGCTGGAGGAAGGGTACGGTGCCGGGGCCGCGGAGGACGAAGCGCCCCATGTGGCTGACGTCGAAGAGGCCCGCTCCGCCGCGCGTGGCCAGGTGCTCGGCGATGATGCCCGTGGGGTACTGCACCGGCATGTCCCAGCCGCCGAAGTCGACCATGCGGGCGCCGAGCGCCACGTGACGATCGTGAAACGGGGTGCGTCTGAGCTCGCTCGTGGGCTGCGCCTGCTCCTTCATGCCTCTGCCCACGCCTTCAGCTTGCCGAGGCCCTCTTCGATGAGGGGCACGGTGATGCCGGAGTAGGCGAAGCGCACGTAGGCGTCCTTCTCGTCCGGCAGCGCGCGACCGAAGTGCAGACGGGTGCAGAAACTGACGCCCGTCTCCTCGAGCGCGGTGCGCCGCAGATGGTCGTAGGAGGCGAGGCCTTTGCGCGCCATAAGTTCGCTGACGTTGGGGAACAGATAGAAGGTCGCCTCGGGGGTGAAGCAGGAAACGCCGGGGATCTGGTTGAGCAGGCTGACGCAGACATCGCGGCGCTCTTTGAGGACGCGCACGATATCGCGCGGCCCCGACTGGTCGCCGGTGAGCCCTTCGAGGGCGCCGTACTGGATGAAGTGATTCGAGCACGACTCGTCGTTGACGTTGAGCTTGGCGATGACGTCGACGATGGGGGCTGGTCCCACGGCTGCGCCGAGCCGCCAGCCCGTCATCGCGAACTTCTTGCTGAAGGTGTAGAGGATGACGCTGCGTGCGGCCATGTCGGGCAGCGAGGCCAGCGACCGGCTCTGCCCCGAGTAGCGGGTGTCCCAGTAGGCCTCGTCGCAGAGTACGGCGAGGTCGTGGCGAAGAGCGAACTCGGCGACCCGCTCGAGCTCCGCCGGGCTGCTCTCGGCGCCGGTGGGGTTCTGCAGGTTGTTGAAGATGAGGAGGCGCGCGCGCGGGCTCACCTGGGCCTCCAGGGCGTCGAAATCGAGCTCGAAGTTGTCGCTGCCTTCAACGTAGCCGTAGGGCAATGCCTTTCCGCCGTGGAATTCGATCTGGCTCTCGTAGATGGGGTAGCCGGGATTGGGGTAGAAGACCTCGTCGCCGGGGTTCATGAGGGCGAGGATGAACTTGCCGATCACCGGCTTGCCGCCAGGCTCGATGGCCACGTTCAGCGGCCCCAGCTCGAGACCGTGCGAGGCGCCGACATCTGCGGCCAGCGCCTCGCGCAGGGCCGGGATCCCGGCGTTGGGGCAGTAGCCGTTCTTGCCGTCGCGCAGCGCCCTGAATGAGGCCTCGACGATGTTCTCCGGCGTGGGCAGGTCCATGTCGCCGATGTGGAAGGGGTAGACGGTGTGTCCTTGAGCTTGCCAGACGGCGGCTTCGGCGGAGACGGCGAAGGCCGTCTCGGTGCCGAGGCGGCTGATGCGTTCGGCGATGGGAAGCGGTGAGACGGTCACTGCGGGTCCTCCTTGGTCGGAGCCTGCGCGGTGAGGCGCGGCAGGCCCAGGTCGTCGGCGTTGACGATGCTCGGGGCGGCGCGCGGCGGCTCCTCGTCCTCGAGAAACGGAAGTGCGTCCTCGAGGCCGCGGGCCTCAGGCCACACCGGCCAGCCCTGGAGGATCGCGGCGACGTTGGCGGACGCCAGGGTCGCCATGCCCTCGCGGGCCCACGTGCTGGCTGAGCCCAGATGCGGGACGACGACGACGTTGTCGAGCTCGGCGAGGCCGGGCGCCATGGCAGGCTCGTTCTCGTAGACGTCGAGGCCGGCGCGGAAACGCGGGTGCGCGCGGCAGTGGGCGACGAGGGCGGCCTCGTGTACGAGCGAGCCGCGGCTGGCGTTGACGAGCACGGCCTCCTCCTTCATGGCCGCCAGTTCGGGGGCACCGATGAGGTGCCGTGTCTCGGGAGTGAGCGCCGCGTGGATGCTGACCACGTCGCAGGCGCCGAGCAGCTCGGGCAGGGTCGCGGCGCGGCGGCAGGTCACCGGCAGCTCGCCGTGCGCTGCGAGGAAGGCGGCGTAGTCCGCCATGTAGTTCGCAAGCTGTTCGTTGGGGCGCACGTCGTAGTAGACAAGGTCCATCTTGTGGCCCTCGACCATCATGCGGGCGTAGGCGGCGCCGATGCGCCCGGCGCCGACGATGCCGAGCGTGCCGCGGTAGATCAGCGTGCCGAGCAGCAGGCCTGGCAGCCAGCCATGATAGGCGCCCGCGCGCATCATCCGGTCGCCCTCGGCAATGCGCCGCGTGGCGGCGAAGGTGAGGGCGACGGCCAGCTGGGCGGTGGTCTTGGTGAGCACGCCGGGCGTGTTGCCCACTGGCAGGCCGAGGTGCGTCGCCGCAGGTACGTCGACGTTGTCATAGCCGACGGCGTACTGGCTGTAGAGGGCCGCGCCAGCGGCTCGGAGGGCGCCGAGCATCTCCGCCGACCAGGTCTCGGTGAGTTGCCCTATGGCGGCGTCCACGTGGTCTCCGAAGGCCGCTGCGATCTCGCTCGCGGCGAGGATGTCGTCGCCCTGCGCGATTTCCACGCGGCAGTCGGCAGCGGTGAGGAGCGCAAGCCAACGCTCGCCGGGCAGCTCCTTGGTGGCCACCACGCGGCGCGAGCCACCGGAGTTCACGACTCTCCAGTCTCTCTCGGTCACGCTGCTCCCCCCTTAAATGTCGAAGGACAGAGCGATGTCGCCATCACCCTGTCCGCCCGGCGGGCGCGGGGCGCTCGCGTGCTTCAGGGGCCCGTCCGGCCGCGTTCCGGTTGCCTGAGAGTTTCGGCGACACACCTGGTGCCCGCCTTGCCCCTTCGGCGTCCGTCGGCGCCGAAGCGTCGCGGACTCTCACGCGGCCATCTGCCGGGCGTCCTTGGTTGCCTGCAGCGTAGCATCGCCTTGCGCGGGCCGCAACGGTGCACCGTTGGGAGCTTCGTCCCAAGGCCGCGGAACCGACACGCCAGTCGGCCTCAAGCCACGGGGTCGGCGCGCCGGTCGAGATTCTTGCCCATGCCCGCCCTGACTCGCTCTTCCAGACCCACGGTGATGGTCCCGGGCGGCACATGGATGGTCACATCTACGCGACTCACGCGAAGCTTATCGTCGAATTCGCCGATCACGAGCTCGATGCCCGAGATGAGGCTGTAGGCCGCGAACCAGTCCGAGAGCGGGTCGATGTCGGGGCTTTGAAGAAGTCCTCGATGGTCCTGAACCGTAGATCCAAGCTGAGTCTGGTGATGGCGATACCTGGTCGCCGGTGAGCCGCCGCCGGCACAGCCCGTCGCCGATCCAGTCGGTGCGACTGCCGGCGGGGAGGACACGACCACAGGTCGCGCCTCCCGCATACTATGTAGAGTGGCGGCGAGAAGACTCACGACGGCCAGAGAGCGCCGACATGCGCATGGCCACAGTCCTGCTCGCGATCGCCGGGGATTCCAACGCGGAGGCCGCGCAGCATCTCAGGGACCTGCTGACGTCGTGGCCGGCGCAGGTCGCCTTGGCGGCCCTTTACGTCGGCCTCGCCGCGCTCTTCAAGGTGGTCATCTGGCCCGTGTGGCTCCTCATCATCGAGCTGCTGTGGCTCTTCGCCCTCTGGCTCTACTACTTCATCCGTTTCATGACGCGGCAGCGCAGCGGTCCCGGCGACCCCGATGCTCAGCGCCGCGGGGCCGCCCTGGACGGGACGATCTCGCGGATGGAGCAGGAGCGCCGCGGCGCCGCAGCTGGCGGCGCTGCGGATGGGCCGCCCGCGCCGCGGTAGCCTGCCCGTCGACGCTTCGGTAGACTCCACTCCCGTGAGCGCAGCCGCCGACAACCCCACGCAGAGCGAGACTCCGAGGCCGGAGCGCCGGCCGCGTGTGTTCAGCGGCATCCAGCCATCCGGCACTCTGCATCTCGGCAACTACCTCGGTGCGGTCAAGAACTGGGTCGCCATGCAGGAGACGCATGACTGCGTCTACTGCGCCGTCGACCTGCACGCCATCACTGCGAGGCAGCAGCGGGCAGAGCTGCGGCGCAACACCATCGATCTGGTGAACCTCTTCTTGGCCAGTGGCGTCGACCCGGAGCGCTCAATCGTCTTCGTGCAGAGCCACGTGCCCGC
>JADGPQ010000022.1 GCA_017882325.1 Thermoleophilia bacterium | reverse complement strand
TCGGAGGAGGTCTGCAGGATCACCCAGCTCAGACTGATGCCGGCCCTCGTCGAACACGATATCGAGGAGTTCGGCCGCGCCTTGACCGCGGTGGATCGCAAAACGGGTGCGTACTTCTCGGGCGTGCAGGGCGGTGTGTACAGCGGTGTCGAGACCAACGCCGCCATCGATGCTCTGCTGAGCGCCGGCGCCTACGGGGCGGGACAGAGCTCCTGGGGGCCGGCGGTCTATGGCCTGGTGCACGAGCGGGATGTGGGGATGGTCGAAGTCGCGGTCAAGGCATCCTTGGCTGAAAATGGCAGAGGAGCGCAGGTCTTCGTGAGCAATGGCCGCAACACGGAAGCGAGAGTGGAAGTGCCGAGGGTGGCTCTATGAGGTCGGGCCGAGATCCCGCAGCAGCGCAGCCAGCGCACGTTCGTAGACCGACCCCGGCGCCACCTTGCCGACGACTCGGTAGTTCTCTGTGAGCGTCGTCAGTGCAGCTCCGGTGTCTCGGCGCTCGAGTCTTGTGGCAAGTACCAGGCTCTCGAGAAGGAGGCCTTCGGCGCGGTTGATCAGGCGCGGCGCTGCCGCACCGTGCATGCGCTTCACTTCCCCCACGATGCGCACCCTGTCGCCGCCGGGGGTCGCGCAGCGCAGGGCGAGCTCCACGATGACCGTGCACCCGGCGACAACAGGCGCGTGGACGCATCTCGCCTCCGCGAAGGCCAGCTGCTCCGGCGCTCGCAGCGCCGCGTACAGCATCTCTGCGTCCGCAGGGAAATTGGCCACGAAGTCGCCGCCGTCCAGGATGTTTGCGAGCGTCTGCGAGCCGACGTACACATCCATGAGCAGCTGGTCGGCGCCGTTGGTCCATACGCCGATGGGAGCCGCGTGGGGGGTGTCGTCGCGAAAGGTGGAAATCAGGACTTCGTAGATCCAGCTGTCTTGAAGGCCGAGTCGGCGAAGCTGATCCATGAGTGATCCTGTTCACGGAGGCGGGTCACGCCTCTTCTGGTAAGAACAACCAAGATGGAGAGGGAGTATACCCGAGCGGACGCCGGCGAAGGTCTGTCGTCTGGCTCGGACTCTCTCGACCGAGGGAGGTCAGGGTGTCATGAAGAAGATCCTGCTGCAGCTCGACAGCGATCGCACGGCGAGCGTGTTCGATGCGGTCACGGCCTACGACGCCGGCGCCGACGTGCTCCTTCAGCATGGCTCGGTGGAGCCGGCAGAGGTTCGCGCCATCGTGTACGGCGCCATGTTCACGCGCGGCGGTGACGACCTCAAGAGTTCGGCCGTATTCATCGGCGGGGCCGACGTTTCAAAGGGCGAAGCTCTGCTCAAAGAAGCGTGCGGCGCCTTCTTCGGGCCGGTCCGGGTCTCCGTGATGCTGGATGCAAACGGGTGCAACACCACGGCGACCGCTGCCGTCGTCAAGCTTCTCTCCGCAGGTGATCTTCGCGGGAAGAAGGCCGTTGTGCTGGCCGGTACCGGCCCGGTCGGCCGCCGCGCGGCCGCGCTCCTCGCCAAGGAAGGGGCGGACGTGGTCGTAGCCGAGACGTTGCCCACCGAGACCATGGCACGGGCGGAGGCCGCCTGCGCCACCATCGAAGAGCGCTTTGGGGTGCACGTTGCCCCCGCCGCCGCCGCCTCGGTCGACGCCAGCGCGCGCGTTCTCGAGGGGGCGGTCGCGGTCCTGTGCACCGGTGCCGCCGGACTCCAGCTAGTCCCTGAGACGCTCTGGAGAGATCACCCCACCCTGAAGGTGCTGGGCGACGTGAACGCCGTCCCGCCCCTCGGCCTGGAGGGCACCAAGGCGACGTGGGACGGCAAGGACGTCGACGGCAAGATCATCTTCGGGGCGCTCGGCATCGGCAGCCTCAAGATGAAGATCCACCGTCGTTCCATCGCGCGGCTCTTCGAGCAGAACGACCTGGTCCTCGACGCGGAGGAGATCTTCGCCCTCGCCAAGGAGCTGGCAGGGTAGTGCGAGTGCTTGTCCTCGGAGTGAGCACACGGGCGATGGTCGAGTCCGCGGTGCGTGGCGGTCACGAGGTGGTGGCCGCGGACTTCTTCGGCGATCGCGATCAGGCGCGTCTGGCGGAGAGCTACGCGCTGCAGCGGGATCTCGGCCTGCCGGCGACCGCGGAGGGATTGCGGGAGGCGGCGGAGCGCATTGACGCCGACGCGGTCGTCTACGGCTCGAACCTGGAGAACCACCCCGAGGTGGTCGGCGAGCTTGCCACCCGTCGGCGCCTGCTGGGCAACCCTGCCGAGGTGCTTCGGGACGTGCGTGACTGGGCGTTGCTGCGCCGCTTCTGCCGGCAAGCCGGGATCGCGCACCCGATGACCCTGCTCCGCGGGGAAGAAGGGCGCGCTGGGCGCGGCCGCTGGTTGAGAAAGCGCCTGCGCAGCGGCGGCGGTCACGGCATCGCTCCGTGGGACGGCAGGGCGCTGGACGACGCCCACGTGCTGCAGGCCGAGGTGGACGGCCGCGCGGCCTCCGTCGCATTCGTGGCCGACGGCCGGGACAGTCGTATCTTCGGCCTCAGCGACCAGCTCCTCGGGCGTTCCGCCCTGGGCGGCTCCGGTTTCGCCTGGTGCGGCAACGTTCTTCCGCTCGAGCTCCCCGATGCGGACGCCGCATCGGTGCATGCCCAGCTTGAGCACATGGTGTCGCGACTGACCCGGCGTTTTGGCCTCGTGGGCGTCAACGGGCTGGACGTGGTGATCGGCCGCGACCCGGAAGGCGTCGCGCGACCGTATCTCATCGAGGTCAACCCGCGCTTCAGCGGGTCCATGGAGCTGGCGGAGCGCGCCTTCGGCGTCAGTGTGTTCTCGCTCCACGTCGACGGCCTTGCGGGCCGCTTGCCGCGCCCCTCCGTCGCCGACCGCGCCCCCAACGGCTGCGTCGGCAAAGGGATCGTGTACGCCAGGCGCCCGGTCGTCGTCCCCGACACGGAAGAGTGGCTGGCGCGCGGCGTCCGGGACGTACCGGCGCCTGGCCAGCGTGTCGCCGCCGGGCATCCCGTGTGCACGGTGCTGGCTCGCGGCCGAGACCGTCAGGCGTGCCTTGCCGGTCTCTTTTCGGCCGCGGCCGCGGTGTACAGAGACAGCGAGGAGACAGAGGAGGGGCGCCGTGAGCGAACGACTCACCTTGATCACCGGACGCACGCGTAAGCAGGCGGTCGGCATGCACAAGGGCAAGGACTCGCCCGAGTATCGCGAAGCCACCGCACTCGTCGAGATGAACCCTGAGGACATGGCCCGACTCAAGATCGAGGACGGCGGAAAGGCGCTCCTCCGCACAGCCGAGGGTGAGGTCGAGCTCACTGCTCACGCCGGCTCCTTGCCGGCGGGGCTCGTGTTCGTCCCCATGGGGACGCTTGTCAACAAGCTCATCGGGACGGAGACCTTGGGGACCGGCATGCCCTCGTTCAAAGGGCAGACGGTGGACGTCGCCGCTGTCACCGAGAGAGAGGATGCCTCATGAGCACGGTGGTCGAGCACGTCACCTGCCCGTTTTGTGGGTGCCTCTGCGACGATCTCACGGTCGAGGCGGAGGGCGTGGAGATCCGCAAGGTGCGCTTGGCCTGTTCGAGCGGGCAGGGCATCTTCATGGACTACGACCCGCGTCCCCGTCGGCCGCTCGTCGACGGCCGGGAGGTCGAGTGGGAGAACGCCGTCGCCGAGGCGGCGAGTATCCTCTCGGCGGCCGACAGCCCGCTGATCTACGGTCTCAGCTCATCGGCCAGCGAGGCGCAGCGCAAGGCGGTTGCGCTGGCCGACCGTATCGGAGCCGTGATCGACTCCACCTCGTCGGTCTGTCACGGCCCCACCGGCCTCGCCATGCAGGCTGTGGGCGAGCCCACCTGCACTCTTGGCGAGGTGCGCGACCGCGCCGACCTGCTCGTGTTCTGGGGCTGCAACCCGGACGCCTCGCACCTGCGTCACTTCCCGCGCTTCTCGCTCACCGCGAAAGGCGCCCTCACTCCCAACGGCCGTGCCGACCGGACCGTCTACGTGGTCGATGTGCGACCCACGGGCAGCTCGAAGAAGGCCGACCACTTCCTGCAGGTCGATGTCGGCTCGGACTTTGAGGTGCTCACCACGCTGCGGCTGCTGGTCAAGGGCAAGGAGCCGTCCGTGGACACGGTCGGCGGCGTGCCCGTGGCGCAGCTCAAAGAGCTCGTCGAGCGCATGAAGTCATGCCGCTACGGTGTGGCGTTCATGGGCATGGGCCTCACGATGGCGCCGGCGCGCCAGCTCAACGTGGCGGAGCTCTTCACGCTGGTCGCGGAGCTCAACGAGTTCGCCAAGTTCTCGGTGCTGCCCATGCGCGGACACGGCAATGTGACCGGCGCCGACCAGGTGCTCAGCTGGACCACGGGCTATCCGTTCGCGGTCAGCTTCGCGCGCGGCTACCCGCAGTTCAGCCCGGGTGAGTTCTCGGCGGTGGACATGCTGGCGCGGCGCGCCGCGGACGCCGCCGTGATCATTGCCTCGGACCCCGGGGCGCACTTCCCGGCCGCCGCCGCCGCCCATCTCGAGCGCATCCCCACGATCGTCTTGGACCACGGGCCGAGCGTGGTGGCGTCCCACGCCCGTGTCGTGTTCCCGACGGCGGCCTACGGCGTCGATGCGGCCGGCACCGCATACCGCATGGACAACGTTCCCATTCCTCTGAAGAGGGTCATCTCGACGGGGCGCCTCACCGACGAGGAGATCCTCGACCGGATCATCGAGGCGGTGGCATGATGCTGGGCATCCTGGGCGGGCGCATCTACGACCCGCGGAACTCCAAGGACGGCGAGGTCGGCGACATCTGGGTGAAGGACGGCCGCGTTGTCACGCCCGAGGACGTGGACCAGAAGGCAGCGCAGACCGTCGACGCCACCGGCCTCGTCGTCATGCCGGGAGGCGTGGACATCCACGCGCACATCGTCGGCAGCGAGGTGAACTCGGGCCGCAAGATGCGGCCGGAGGACCATCGCGGGCACGAGCGCGCACGCTCGGGCGGCCTGCGCGCGGGCGCGGGGGGGACGGTACCTTCCACCTACCTTACCGGCTACCTCTACTCCGAGCTCGGCTATACCACCGTGATGCAGGCGTCCGCTGCGCCCCTGGTCGTCCGGCACACCCACGAAGAGCTCGAGGACGTGCCCAACCTCGACAAAGGCGCGTTCATCGTCATGGGCAATAACCACTTCGTCATGCAGTGCATCGCCGACAAGCAGCCCGAGAAGGCGCGCGACTACGTGGCCTGGCTCCTGGGGGCCAGCCGAGGCTACGCCATCAAGATCGTGAACCCCGGCGGCGTGGAGAACTGGAAATGGGGCAAGAACGTCGCCGAGCTGGACGACGAGGTGATCGGCTACGGGGTCACCCCGCGACAGATCGTGCAGACCCTGGCGACGATCGCCGACGACCTCGGCCTGCCGCACCCGGTCCACATCCACGGCATCAACCTGGGCCGGCACACGAGCGCCCGCACGACCGTCGAGATGATCGCCGCCCTCGATGGCCATCGCGTCCACCTGTGCCACATTCAGTTCCTGAGCTACGGGGCGGGCCGCGGGCACGTGCACAGATCGGAGGCGGTCGCTGTCGCGGCGGCGGTAAACGCGAGCTCCGGGGTCACCGTGGACATCGGGCAGGTGATCTTCGGCAACGCCACGACGATGACTTGTGACGGCCCTCTCCAGTACGGCCTCCATCTGACGACTGGCAACAAGTGGATCAACGACGATGTGGAGGGCGAATCAGGCGGAGGGATCGTGCCGATCACGTACAAACCCGGCAATCCCATCAACGGCACGATGTGGCTCACCGGCTTGGAGCTCTTCCTGCTCATAGACGATCCCTGGCGAGTCTTCCTGAGCACCGATCATCCGAACGCGGGCCCTTTCACGAGCTACCCGCAGGTCATCAGGCTGCTCATGGACCGCGACTACCGGAGGGAGATGTTTGAGAGCCTGCACCCGCGGGCGCGCAGGGGAGCCCTTCTCCCGGACCTCGACCGCGAGTACTCGCTCGGCGAGATCGCCGTCATCAGTCGCGCCGGTCCCGCGCGGGCGCTCGGCCTTGAGCATAAGGGCCACCTGGGCGTTGGCGCTGACGCCGACGTCGCCGTGTACGAGGAGTGCGCCGACAAGGAGGCGATGTTCTCGCGCCCGCGGTACGTGTACAAGGGCGGCGAGCTCGTGGCCCGCGATGGCGCCGTCGTCGCGGACGTGGCCGGACGCACGTTCTCGGTGGCGCCGCAGTACGACGCGGGCCTCGAGGTCGAGCTCCGCGAGTACTTCAAGAAGGCGTACACGGTGTCGTTCGACAACTACTCCGCGCTCTCCGGTCACGGGGCACCCACCGAGATCGTCGCCTGCGGCTGAGGAGGTCCACGGATGCCAGAACACCCAGGGCGCCGCGTCCAGCGCGACACGCAGCAAGGGCGGCCGGCCGTGCCCGTGGCGTTGAGCCGTGCCGGCGTGACCAATCTGCGTCGCATCATCTCGATGAAGGACGGAGGCAGGTCCGAGCTGTTCTACGCGACGCTCGACCTGTTCGCGGATCTCAGCCCCGAGCACGCCGGCGTGCACATGTCGCGCTTCAGTGAGGTCGTCGAGGGTCTTGCCGAGGGCCTCACGCGCAGGCCGTTCGCCGACATCGAGTCGCTCGCCAAGCGCATGGCCGAGGAGGTTGTCGCGACCCAGGAGGCCTTGCGTGCCGAGGTCCACATCAGAGCGCAGTCGCCGATCACGAAGCAAACCCCGGTGACGCACCGGCCGACAGAGCAGCTGTTCACCCTGGTGGGCATCGCCGCGGCCACGCGCACGCGGACTCGCCTGTTGGTCGGCGTCGAGGTGCACGGCCTGACCGTGTGTCCCTGCGCCCAGGACATGGTACGTGGTCAGTCGCTGGAGCGGCTCTGCGAGAACGGCTACACCGAGGAGGAGGGCGAGCGCATCCTGAGTCTGCTGCCCATCGCTTCGCACAACCAGCGCGGCAAAGGCACGCTCCTGATCGGTTCGGAGAGCCGTCTGCGCGCCGACGACCTCGTGGATATCGTAGAGCAGTCCATGAGCTCCGAGATCTACGAGCTGCTCAAGCGCCCCGACGAGCTCTACGTCGTCGAGAAGGCGCACCGCAATCCGCGCTTCGTGGAGGACGTGGTGCGAGAGATGCTCCGTCGCGTCGCCGAGATCTACCCCGACCTCTCGGACGACTCCTTCGTCCTGGCCCGCCAAGAGAACTTCGAGGGCATCCACGAGCACAATGCGTTCGCCGAACGATTCGGCACCATGGCCGAGATCCGCCCCGAGCTCGCCGGTAAGGCGTTTGCGACTCGGCACACAGCCTTGCGCGAGTGGCTTGCGGGATAAAGGGAGGCGCCAGTCGTGCCCGATATGCTGTTCGTGACCGGCAGGCTCGCCGCCGATGCGCTGCGCAAGACCGTCGACAAGCTCGAGCTGGACTTCGCGTACGACGTCGCGGTCCTCGGGAGCTCTGTGGCGGCGCTGATGCGCACCGAGTGGATCGCCCGACGCCTGCCCGACGACTGCGGCTGTGACCGCGTCATGATTCCCGGACTCTGCAGAGGCGACCTCGCCACGATCGAGGCGAAGGTCGGCGTTCCGGTGGTCCGGGGTCCCAAGGACCTCAAGGATCTGCCCGCCTTCTTCGGGCAGGAGCGCGACCTCGAGGGCTACGGTGAGTATCAGACGAAGATACTCGCCGAGATCGTCGAGGCGTACCGGATGCCCTTTGCCGGCATCCTCACGGACGCCGAGTATTTTCGCGCCAGCGGCGCGGACGTCATCGACCTCGGCTGCCCGCCCATGGAAGCGTTCCCGGGCGTCGGCGAGGTGGTCGCGGGACTCAAGGAGCGTGGGTTCGCGGTGAGCATCGACACGTTTCACCCGCAGACCATCCGCGAGGCTGACGAGGCAGGGGTCGATCTCCTGCTCAGCGTGAACGCGCAGAACATGAGACTCGTGCCGCATCTGCGCTGCAAGGTCGTGGTGATCCCCGACTTCGGAGAGGGCCTTGAGTCGCTGGAACGCAATGTGGCCAGAGTCGACGCCCTCGGCGCCTCGTACATCATCGATCCCATCCTCGACCCGCTCAGCTTCGGCTTCACTGCCTCGCTCGAGCGGTACTGCGAGACGCGCCGGCGGCATCCCGACACCGAGATGCTCATGGGTCTCGGCAACCTCACGGAGCTCACCGACGCCGACAGCGTCGGGATCAACGCGGTGATGGCCGGGATCATCGCCGAGCTGGGCATAGACTTCGTTCTCACGACGGAGGTCATCAGTTGGGCGCGCGGCGCCGTGCGCGAGCTCGACCTGGCCCGCAAGCTCATGCACTACGCGTTGCGCAACAGGGTGCTTCCCAAGGGCCTCGACGACGGCCTCGTGGCGCTTAAGGACACCCCGTTCGAGACATACTCGGAGGGGGAGCTGCGCGACATGCAGCGGCGCGTCCGCGACAAGCACTACCGGATCTTCGCCACCAGGGAGTGGATCTTTGTCTTCAATCGCGAGACCTTCCTGCGCGGCAAGGACCCTCACGAGCTCTTCGCGGCCTTGGAGACTCCGGATCCCGGCCACGCCTTCTATCTTGGTGGCGAGCTCGAGCGAGCGGCCCTGGCGGTGCGCCTCGGCAAGAAGTACACCCAGGAATCGCCGCTGCGCTGGGGGTATCTGAGCGCATCCTCCGACGAGGCGGGGCGGTCGTTGTGACACGGGCGATCGGCATCGACCCTGGGACGGTCAGCTTCGACGTGTGCGGCCGCGACGGAGACGAGCTGTTCCTCGACGCGACGTATCCCACGGCCGACGTGCGAGACGACCCCGCGTCGCTGGTGGAGGTCTTGCATGCCGCCGGTCCCGTGGACCTTATCGTCGGTCCGTCGGGGTACGGCCTGCCCTGGACGGACGTCCGCGACCTGGGCCCGCAGGAGCTCGACCTGCTGCTGCTGGCCGACGCCAAGGACGGGCCGCGGGGGACGATCGTCGGGGGCATGGGCCGCGTGCTGGAGGCGCTCAAGGACAGCGGCCTGCCGGTGTGCTTCGCGCCCGGCGTGCTGCACCTCACGACGGTCCCAGAGCACCGCAAGGCCAACCGCATCGACATGGGCACCGCCGACAAGCTCTGCGCCGTCGCCTTGGCCGTTTGGGATCAGGCGCGCCGCCTGGACGTGCCGTACGACGAGACATCGTTCGTGTCGGTCGAGGCGGGCGGCGCCTTCACGGCCGTCGTCGCCGTGGAGGGCGGCGCGATCGTCGACGGCTCCGGTGGCACTTGCGGCGCCATGGGGTTTCGCGCGCTGGGCGCCATGGACGGAGAGCTTGCGTACCTGCTCAGGGGTTTCTCCAAGGATGTCCTTGCCAGCGGCGGTGCGGCATGGATCGCCGGCGCCCCCGAGTGCTCGCCGGAGGAGTTCGCGTTCGCCGCGGCAAGCGATCGCCGCGCGGCCGTCGGCCTGGCGGCCCTGCTCGAACAAGTGGCGAAGAGCGTCGCCGCGGAGTCGATCCTGCTCGAGGCGCCCCGCGAGATCCTGCTGTCGGGGCGCCTCTCCCGCGTGCCCGCGCTGCGCCGCCATCTCGTCGAGGTGCTGACCCGGTTCGCCCCGGTCCACGCCGTGAAAGGCTACGCGAGTGTCTGCAGCGAGGCTGCGCAGGGAGCCGCCCTGCTCGGCCAGGGACTGGCCGGTGACGGCGGCCTGAGCGACCTTGTGGACGCCATGGGCCTGCGCAGCGCGTGCGGCAGCGTGCTGGACCACCTGTTCGTCAGTGAAGCTGAGTCTCTGCGCCGCCGCCACCCGCTGTCACGGCGTCTGCAGGTGCCCTTCTGGGAAAGGAGCTAGCCCCGCATGCACATCAACGGAGTGCAGATAGAAGACACGTTCGCCGAGGCCTTCGGGATGTGGGGTTCCCGCCTGATCGTCACCGGGGACGACCTGGGCTGGGCGCGTACCGCGGCCGAGGCGGCCACGGGCTTCGCCACCTCGATCATCGGCTGCGGCTGCGAAGCGGGTACCAACGACCTGGCGCCCGACGAGCAGGCGCCCGACGGTCGCCCCGGCATGGCGGCGCTGGTGTTCACGACGTCACGCAAGAACATGGAGGCCCAGCTGCTGCAGCGCGTGGGTCAGGCCGTGATGACCTCGGCCACCTCGGCCTGCTACGACGGACTCGTCGCCGAGGAGAGAGTCAAGGTAGGAGGCAAGCTGCGGTACTTCGGTGACGGCTTCCAGCGCAGCAAGCTGCTGGACGGCCGGCGTCTGTGGCGCGTCCCCGTGATGGACGGCGAGTTCGTCGTGGAAGAGAGCTTCAGTGTCGTCCAGGGAGTGGGTGGCGGCAACTTCTTCATGATGGCACACAGCCTGACCGCGGCACTTGCCGCGGCGCGGGCGGCGGTGGCCGCAATGCGCATGGTGAGGGGCGCCATCATGCCGTTTCCTGGGGGCGTCGTGCGCAGTGGCAGCAAGATCTCGTCGCGCTACAAGGGTCAGACCGTCTCGAGCAACACGCCTTACTGCCCGACGCTACGCGGGCAGGAGGATAGCGCTCTCAAAGAGGGAGAGAATGCGGTGCTCGAGATCGTCGTGGACGGGCTCAGTGAAGCGGCAGTCGCGGAGGCCATGCGGGTGGGTATCGTCGCCGCTTGCCTGCCCGGTGTGACACGTATCTCGGCGGGCAACTATGGAGGCTCGCTGGGGAAGTTCCGTTTCGCTCTGCGCGAGCTGGTGAGCACATGAGGAGGCCGCGGGCCGTTCCTCGGGTACCAGAGAGGAGGCATCGGCGATGGGATGCATAGCGTGTGCGGCGCTCGCCCTCGACGGCGCCGGCGTGACGCTGACGCGCAAGGAATCGAGCTCGATCCCGGTCGAGGCGGACAGCATCTGCCCGGATAGGTTCGTGGGCCTGGGGCCCACGGAGATCGCGGCGCTCCCCGTCTTCTACGGGCGCCGGAAGGTCGAGCTTGGCGACCTCTTCGACGTGGAGGGCGTCGGCGCGGACAACGTGACGGTGAGCGGCGATCTCAGGGCCGTCAAGAAGATCGGGCAGGGGATGTCCATGGGGCGCGTCGCCGTGACCGGCGACGTGGGCCCGCATCTCGGCGCATATATGTCAGGCGGCGAGATCGTTGTGCATGGCGACGCCGGCGACTGGGTGGGCGCTCACATGTCCGGCGGCCGCATCGTCGTCCAGGGCAACGCCGGTCACTTCCCGGGCGCGGCCTACTCGGGCGAGCCCCATGGCGTGCGTGGCGGGACCATCATCGTGGGCGGCGATGCCGGGCGAGAAGTCGGCGGCCGCATGCGTCGCGGGCTCATCGTGGTACTTGGCGACACCGGCGACTTCGCTGGCGCCGGCATGCTCGCCGGCTCCATATTCGTCGGTGGCCGCCTCGGCGGGCGCCCGGGCGCGGGCATGAAGCGCGGCACGATCGTCGCCTTCGGCGAGGCGCCGGAGCTGTTGCCGACGTTCCGCTATGCGTGCAGCTACCGGCCTGTGTTCTTGCGGTGCTATCTGCAGAGCCTGGAGGCTTCGGGCCTCCTTGACGGTCGTGTGCTCCCCGACGGTGAGTTCCGGCGCTACGTGGGCGACATGAACAGCGGAGGAGGAGGGGAGGTCCTGGTCCGTGATCAGTCTCAATGATCGCGCTCACGCCGTCTTCCGGAGGCTGAGCGACGCGGCTGACCCCCTGGAAGTCGCGGTCTGCGAGCTAGAGAACGGTGCCACAGTCCTCGACGCGGGCGTCGAGATCGCTGGCTCGCTTGAGGCCGGCCGCCTGTACTCCGAGGTCTGTCTCGGCGGGCTGGCGGACGTCCAGCTGCGCCAGCTCCAACTCGACGATCTCACGCTCCCTGGTGTCGAGGTGAGCGTCCATCAGCCGGTGCTGGCGTGCATGGCCTCGCAGTACGCCGGCTGGGCGGTCAACGTGCCCGCGAGCGACAGCTCGAAGAAGTACTTCGCCATGGGCTCCGGGCCCGCGAGAGTCCTGCATCGGGGCGAGCCCATCTTCGCCGAAATCGACTACCGCGACCCCGCGACGGTGGCCGTGCTGACCCTGGAATCGAACCGCCTTCCGTCGCCGGACGTGGCTGCATGGGTCGCCGGTAAATGCGGCGTGTCGCCCGACCGGCTCTTCCTGCTCGTCGCGCCGACCGCGAGTATCGTGGGTTCGGTCCAGGTCGCCGCGCGCATCGTCGAGACGGGGCTCCACAAGATGCACGAGGTGGACTTCGACATCGGCACGGTCCGTTCTGGCTTCGGCTCGTGCCCGCTGGCGCCGGTGGCGGCCGACGACCTCACGGCCATAGGCCGCACCAACGACGCGGTCTTGTACGGCGGCCGCGCCTGGTACACGGTGCACACCGAAGATGCGCAGATCGAGCGCGTCATCGAGCGTCTCCCGTCAGTCGCGTCAAGCGATTACGGGGTACCCTTCGGAGAGCTCTTCCGCCGCCATGGCGGCGACTTCTACAAGATCGACCCCTTACTGTTCAGCCCAGCCGAGATCGCCATCACCAACAGCGTGAGCGGCCGGACCTTCCACGCCGGCGGCGTCAACACGTCCGTCCTCCGGGCATCATTGTTCGCGTGAACGTCGCGATCCTCGGACAGAACGGGGGCTGGCACACCGAGAGCCTCCGCGGCGCGCTCGCGCGGCGGGGGCTCTCGGCCGAATGCTATCCTGTCACTCACCTGACCGCACGGGTGGCCGGCCTGCCGCGCCTGACCGCCGCGACGGCGCCGCTCGACGATTGCGATGTCGTGTTCGTGCGCGCGATACCGTCGGGTTCGCTGGAGCAGGTGGTCTACCGCATGGACGCCCTGCGCATGCTCGAGCATGGCGGCGTGAGAGTCGTCAATTCGGCGATCGCCATTGAGCACGGCGTCGACAAGTACTACACCTCGGCGCGGCTGCACGATGCGGGCCTGCCGACGCCGCGGACCGTAGTCGCCGAACGCTTCGAAGAGGCACTGGCAGCCTACGAGGAATTGGGCGGCGACGTGGTCGTCAAACCCATGTTCGGCTCCGAGGGCAGGGGCATCGTCAGGGTCTCAGATATCGACACCGCGTATCGGGTGTTTCGCGCTCTCGAGCTCGGGCGCTACATCTACTGCGTGCAGGAGTTCGTGCCTCACGGCCGCGAGGACATCCGCGCTTTCGTGATAGGTGAGCGCGTGATCGGAGCCATGCGGCGGCGCGGACAGGGATGGAAGACGAATGCCGCCCAAGGCGCCATCGGAGAGCCTATGGAGCTGGCCGATCATCTGGTCGACCTGAGCCTGCGGGCGACGCGGGTGGTGGGCGCCGAGCACGCCGGCGTCGACATCTTGCCGGGCGACGACGGCGAGTACAGCGTCATCGAAGTCAACACCATTCCGGGCTGGCGGGCGCTCCGCGAGGCCACGGGCGTCGATGCCGCGCAATGTCTCGTGGACCACGTCCTGGAGGGGGTGGGGTGGAGCGGCTGACAGGCATCGAGATCGCCTGGGCGGCGCAGCTCGCCTGCCTGTTCGAGGTGAGCGTCGAGAAGCCCGGCAACGTGTCGCCGCGCGTCGGCTTCGCCGATGCGCGCTTCGAGGACTTCGCGGCCAGCGCCGTGGCCATTGGGCCGGCGCTGCGCGAGGCCGGGCTGGCGACCGTGGGGGAGACCATCGCGAGGGCGGCTGCCGATACGCGCCGCCTCGTGGCCAGCAACACCAATCTCGGCATGATCCTGCTGCTCGCGCCGTTGGCGAGGGCCGCGGCTAGTCTCCCAGCCGGTGGCGGCTTGCGCGCAGCGGTGAGCGTCGTCCTCAAGAGCTTGTCCGTGCAGGACGCGCGCCTCGCCTACGAGGCCATCCGCGCGGCCTCTCCGGCCGGCATGGGCGAGGTCGATCGTCACGATGTCGTCGAGGACGACGTGACGGTCACTCTGCGCGAAGCGATGGACGCCGCGCGCGCGCGCGATTCGATCGCTCGGGAGTACGTCACGGACTTCGAGATCACGTTTGCGCTTGGCGCGGATACGCTAAGCCGCTGCTGGGAGGACGGCGTTGCGTTCTCGGACACCGTCTTGACCGCGTTCCTCACGATCCTCGCCGAGGTGCCCGACACGCTGATCGCACGAAAGAACGGCAAGGAAGCCGCGGAAGATGTGTCACGCCGCGCGGCGCGCGTCTTGTCTGCCGGGGGCAGCCTCAGCGAGCGGGGGCGCGTGTGCCTGGCCGATCTGGCGCGCGAGCTCGGCGACGAGGCCCACACGCTCAACCCGGGTACGACCGCCGACTTGGTCGCCGCGGCGCTCTTCGTCTTTCTGACAGAGGGCAGGATGCTCGCCGCCGTGCCTGCCCTTACGGCCCACTGGTGAGTGGGCGTCCGTCCGCCCGCGCGGCGCGGATGTCCGCCGCCGTGATCCAGCCGCGATGAAGCGCGGTCGCGAGCAGCACGCCGTCGGCGCCGGCCTCGGCGAGCGCCCGCAGGTCTTCAGCGGTTCGCACGCCGCCGCCGGCGATCAGGTGCAGGTGGGGGAAGGCGTCGCGTACCGCTCGCAACGTCTCGAGATCGGGCCCCGCGCCTGTGCCCACGTGGGGCAGGGCCACCAGGATGATCTCGGTCACTCCCTCCCCGGCGAGCAACTCCACCGCGGCCAAGGGCGGCCGGCCGGCGAGCGCGGGGCATCTGCTGAGGACGCCGTGGTCGCCCATGTCGACGCTGACCAGCGTCTGTGCGGCGGGCAGGGCTGCGCGGATCGCGCGCAGGGAGTCAATGTCCGGCAGCGTCTCGGTGCCGACGATCACTCGTGCGGCTCCGGCCTCGAGGAGTCGGGACGCGGCCTCCTTGTCGCTGACCCCCGCGTCCACCCAGGGCTCCGCCCCAAGGCCTTCGCGAAGCGCAAGGACGAGCTCGCGATGGTCGCCCCTGCCGGCGATCGCGTCGAGGTCGGCGACGTACAGCGCCCTGCCGTCGCACGCACGGCACAGGGCCCGGGCGATCGCCACGGCGTCGCAGCCGGCGACGAGCCCGCTGCGCACGGCACGGTAGTGCTGCCGTTCGCCGCGCAGCCCCTGTACCACTCGACCTCCCATGAGGTCTAGGACCGGAATGGCATCCACGTCGCCTCTCCCCTCTGCGATCCTGGTACACGAGTACGTTACCGGCGGCGGATGGCCCGCGCCCGACTTCCCGCCCGGGCTCGCCGCGGAGGCGCTGGCGATTTTGCGCGCCTTGCTCGCGGATCTGCGCGCCTGGGGCAGGTTCCCTGTGGTGACCACGCGTGACCGGCGTCTGCGCCGCACCTCGCTGGCGGCGGATCGCGTCGTCGACCTCGACGTCGAAGTCTACCCCACCGGGTTGTTGGACCTGGCGCGTGAGTGTGGTGCGGCGCTGGTCATCGCCCCGGAGGGCGGCGGGGCTCTGGAACGCCTCAGCTCACTGGTGTCGGACGCCGGCGTCTGCCTGCTCGGCAGCCTGCCGGAGGCCGTGGCGGTGGCGGCGGACAAATGGGAGTGCTACCGGCGCTTCTCACGAGCCGGCCTGTCGACGCCGAAGACGACGCGGGTTTCTCCGGATGCCGCCTCCGTGGCGGCTGCTCGGCTGGGCTACCCCGTCGTCGTCAAGCCCGTCGGCGGCGCGGGGTGTGACGGCGTGGGTCTGGCTACGGATGACGACGCCCTGAAGAGGGCCTTGCGACAGGCGGCGCTGCGCGACGCGAAGTCGATCCTTGTGCAGGAGTACGCCTCGGGCTCGGCGGCCAGCGTATCGCTGCTGGTCGCCGACGGTCGCTCGACCGCGCTCAGTCTGAACGGGCAGCGGGTGCGCGCGGGCATCCCGTTCGCGTACGATGGCGGAGTCGCGTCGTTGCCTCATCCACGGCGCGCGGAGGCATTCGAGCTCGCGCAAAGGGCCGTCGCCCTGGTGCCCGGCCTGCGAGGCTATGTGGGGGTCGACCTGGTGCTCGGCGAGGAGACCTGCCGGCTGATCGAGATCAACCCACGGCCGACGACGTCGTACGTGGGTCTGCGCCGCGTCATCGACCTCAACATGGCCGCGGCGATCTGGCGCGCGTGTCGAGACGGCTCCTTGCCCGCCGCGGTGGCCGTGCCGCCCTCCGCGGCGTTCGAAAAGAGGTGGACCGATGACCGCTGAGCCGCTGGTGACCGTCGGCTGGGACGTGGGCGGTGTCCAGATCAAGGCCGCCCGGGTGGAGGCGCGCGCCGGCAATGCGTGCGCGGTGCGGACGGCCGTGCGTCCGTTCGAGGTATGGCGCAGCCGCGAGCGGCTTCCCGCTATCTTGAGGGAGGTGGCCGGGGAGCTCGAGATCGGCTCTGCGGCGCCGTTCGCGCTTACCATGACGGCCGAGCTCTCGGACGCCTTCCGAAGCAAGCGGGAAGGAGTCCTGTTCGTGATGGACGGGGTCCGCAAGGCTTTTCCGCGGAACCCCGTGTTCGTGCTCGACTGCCGCGGCGAGTTCGCGCCGCTGGGCGACGCCCGCTCACGCCCACTCGATTTCGCGGCCACGAACTGGGTCGCTTCAGCCCTGTTTGCAGCCTCGCGCGTCGACGACTGCATCCTGGTGGACGTGGGCAGCACGACCACAGACATCGTTCCCATCAGGGGGGGTCGTCTGGCCTGTGAGGGCCGCACCGACCTCGCCCGTCTCACCGCCGGTGAACTGGTGTACACCGGCGTGCTGCGTACCAACCCCAACACGCTGACGGCTACGGTCCCCGTGCGCGGCCGTCCCTGTCGGGTCGCCGCCGAGCACTTCGCGCTGATGGCGGACGCCCACGTGCTGCTTGGGCGCCTGAGCGCGGCCGAGTACACGTGCTCCACGCCTGACGGGCGTGACGCCTCTCCCGCCGCCTGCGCCGAGCGCCTGGCTCGCCTCGTGTGCGGCGATCGCGAGGTGCTGAGCGAGCCTGAGATCGTCAAGATGGCGCGCTACCTGGTCGAATGCCAGCTGCGCGTCGTGAGCGAGGGACTCCTGCAGGTCGTTTCGCGCTGGGACGCGCCCGCCGACGCGCCGGTGGCGCCTGCGGGCGTCGGGGCCTCGCTAGCGGCCGAGGTCGCCGGTCGTCTGGGTCTTGGCGTGATCCCCGAAGGACGTCTGTGGGGGGACGAGGGCGTGGCGCTGCCGGCCGCCGCTGCAGCCTGCCTTCTGGCCGCGCGCGCGGCGGTCGCGCAGTCGTGATCGACGCCGTCGTCAAGGTGGGCGGCAGCCTTGGCCGCGGCGCGTGCCTGCCGGAGCTTGGCGCGTGTCTCGTCGAGCTGGGCCGCTCTCGTCGTCTGCTGGTCGTGCCGGGCGGCGGCGTCTTCGCCGACGTGGTGCGGGAACAGGACGCGCGCTTCGGCCTGCGGCCTGGCACCGCGCACTGGATGGCCGTCCTCGCCATGGACCAGTACGGTCATCTGCTCGCCGACCTGGCGCCCGGCTGCACACTCGTGCGTACGCTCTACGAGGCGCGCGCGTGTCTAGCCCGTGAAGGCGTCGCCGTGCTCCTCCCATCAGAGCCTCTGCGGCACGCCGAGGCCCTGCCTCACAGCTGGTCGGTGACCTCCGACTCCATCGCTGCTTGGCTGACCGGGCAGGTGGGCGCGCGCCTCCTGGTGCTCCTCAAGGATCGTCGCGGCATGGCCAGCCTGGCGTCCACGGCGTGGTCGGCGCCGCCACGTGCGATGACGGTCGCGCAGCTGGCCGCTTCCTCCGGCGTGGACGCTCACCTGGTCGAACTGCTCGGCGACCCGGCCTTCGACCTGTGGATCATCGATGGCGGGCGCCCCGAGCGGCTGACCGAGCTGCTCGAGGCGGGGAGGACGGAGGGGGTCAAGCTTGCGCGACCAGGTCTTTGAGCCGCAGCACCGCCTCGCGGTCGACGCTGCCGTCCCTGCGGCCATCGCGGCAGGCGGCGCCACGAAAGCCGACGATGTCCGGTCCCAGTTCGCGCAGGCGCTCCATGTCGGCGGCGCGCAGCGAGCCGGCCAAGGCGCAGAGCAGCCCGGCTTCGCGACAGCGCGCCACGAAGCTCTCGAGCTCCGCCGCGCCGAGCTCTGTCAGGAGAGTACCGCCGGCCTTCACGGCCGTGTCTATCATGCAGCCGTCGGCGCCGGCCTCGGCGGCGACGGCCGGCAGCTCGAGGGGCGGGAGTGAACCGGTATGGCGTGCGTCGGCGTAAGCGGTCGCCATGATGCACACCGCGGGGTCCTGGTCGCGTCCCGCGCGGCATACCGCGGAGAGCAGGGCGAAGGCTTGGTCGTGGTCGCGCGGCCCGAGGAGTCCGACCTTGACGTACTGCACGCCGCAGCCGGCTGCCCCTGCCGCCGCGAGGGCGGCCATTCCGGGCAGGTTGGGGACGTCCCCGATGGCCACACTCACGGGCACCTCGGCCGGCGTGATCTCGCGCACCCGTCGGATCACGTGAGGGAAGTTGGCGCCCAGCGATCCCTCGCGCGGGTTCTTGACGTCCACGATATCCGCGTGCCCGGCCACGGCGGCGTCGACCTCGTGCTCGCCGACTACGCTGATGAGTAGATCCATGTCGGTCGCCCTTCGCCTCTCCTCGATGACCGCCAGCGTACATGCGCCGGTGAGCGCGGCACAAGCGGGGGGCTGAGCGTGTCGACCGCAGATCGTCGAGGCGCGTCGGCGCTGGAGGGCGCCGCCCTTGAGACTGTGGCCGGCCTGATCTTCACGGTCAAGGGGGTGGTGCACCCCCCGGACCGGGTGGTGGCCTACTTGCGGTACGTGCCCGACCCGCGCGGGGAGCGGGTGCGCGGTCGGGAGCGGTACCGCCGGGTGTACAACGTCGCCGAGCAGGAGGAGGCGCTGCGCGTCCGGGGTCTCTCCTATCGTTTGCACGACCCGGCGCTCGGCGTGCCCGTGGATGCCGTGCCCTGGGCCGACGTGGCGCGCGTCTACGATCCCCGCGAGCGGCTGCGCCGGCTCCGCGCCGTCGGGCCCGACGGTCCGCTGACGGAGGACGCGCTGGCCCTCGCGGAGTTGCTCCGCGACGCCGCCGGCGTGCCGCCGGCGGCGCTGGGCCTGACCGGTTCGCTGCTGTTCGACCTGCAGGCGTCAGACTCGGACATCGATCTCGTGGTGTATGGCGACGGCGAGTGCCGCAGGGTACACGCCGCGCTGGCGCGCCTTCTAAGCGACCCTTCGTCCTCGTTGGCGCGCCCGCGCGCTGCGGAGCTTGCGGCGATCCACGCGGTGCATCGCGAGGATACGCCGCTCTCTGCCGCCGACTTCGCGCGCCTGCAGGCCGGTAAGGTCAACGAGGGTCGGTTCGCCGGCCGGCCCTACTTCGTGCGCTTCGTGAAGCTGCCGACCGAGGTGCCCGAGCGCTATGGAGACCCGCGCTTTGCAGCTGCGGGGCGGGCACTCGTGGAGGCGCGGGTCATCGACGACCGCGACGCCCTGTTCACGCCCTGCCGTTACTCGCTTCGCGAGCCGCGGTTCCTCGAAGGGGCGCGCGTCGCCGGCCTGAGCGAGGCGGTGTCGTTCCGCGGTCGTTTTGCAGACCAGGCGCGGGCCGGCCAGTGGGTGCGCGCGTATGGAGCGTTGGAGCGCGTCGTCTGGCGCGAGCGTCCTGAGACGACGCGCCTGGTGGTGGGCGGCCGGCCCGGCGACTACCTTTTGGGGCTCGAGGGCGACTCCGCGCCGCCCGAGCTGCCCTTGACGCGCCGCGAACCTGCCTGAGGGCCGCTCGTGTTCGACGCGCTCAGCGGCCACCTGCAAGGCGTCACGCATAGCATCAAGGGCCACGGCTGACGGACGCAGAGCGACCTGTCGAACGGCGTTTGCCCGGAAGGTCGCGTCGCCCGCGCTCAGGCGGCCGGGTTCGGCGTCTTCACGACGAGGAAGCGCACGAGGCCGTCGCTCTCGTTGCGGATGTTGTGCAGGCTCCCGGCCGTGCTGGGGAGAAGCATCCCGGCTGCGGCCGCGACCGTCTCGCCCTCGATCTCGATCGACGGCGAGCCCTCGAGCACGTAGAAGAACGCGTCCACGGGCGCCTTGTGCGGCTTCACGACCTCGCCGGGCCGGAGCGTGATCTGCGTCACGACGACGTCGTCGGTCTTGTACAGGTGACGCACGTCTACGCCGTGGGGGTTGTCGGCGAGCGGAACCGTGTCGGCAGTGATCATCTGCATGGGGTCTCCTGACCTTGCGTCGGCGCCCGTGAGGACGAGACTTGTTTGGTCGGAGGGTACCCGATGCGGATATGCCGGATGCTTGATCGTGGTCAAGCGACCCAGTTCAGCCTCCGGCAAGCGCGACGCTGGTCACCACGCAGCGCCTCTGGAGATGTCGGCGCCGGCGACGACGCCGAAGAAGGCGCGCATCAGTCTGGAATCCTTGACGCCGGGAGACCGCTCGATGCCACTCGAGACGTCGACGGCGAACGGGCGCACCAGCTTGATGGCGCCGTCGACGTTGGACGGGAGCAGGCCGCCGGCCAGCACCAGGCGCTCACGCGGCAGATTCGCGGCCGCGAGCGCCTTCCAGTCGAGCCGGCGGCCGGCACCGTTGTAAGCCGCCGGCGTGCGCGCGTCGAGCAGGACGAGGTCGGCCTTGTCGGTACCCTCCGTCTCGGCGGCGGCGATGACGAGCGGGCGCAGGCCGCGGTTCTGCGCCGCGGCCCTCACGGCCGCCACGCTCGGCCCGCCGGTCACGGCCGAGAGCTGAACAGCGCCGAAACCGCCTTCGGCCACGGCGCCGGCGATCCACGCCGGCTCTTCGGTCGTGACCACAGCCACCGCCAAGCTGTCGCCGCAAAGCGGCGTGAGCTCGGCGGCCTGAGCCACGCTCACGCGTCGGGGGCTCTCCGAAAGCACGAACCCGCAGGCCCAGGCGCCGTAGCTCGCGGCGTGCTTCACATTGTTCGCCGTCGTGAGTCCGCTGATCTTCACGCGGGTCATCGCGCACCTCCGGCAGGTCCGCCGATGCCACGCAATGACGCGATTGCCGCGGCCAGGTGATGGTGTGGAGTGCCGAGAAGCGCTTCGCCGACGAGAATGGCCTGGGCGCCGGCGACGCGCACGCGCCGGGCGTCGCTCGGGGTGCCGACCCCACTCTCACTGACGAACAGCACGCAGGGCCCGATGAGGGCGCCGAGGTCCTCGCTCACGGTCACGTCGACCTCGAGGGTGCGCAGGTCGCGGTTGTTGACGCCCATCATCGTGGCGCCGACCGAGTAGGCGCGTTCTAGGTCGTCGGCGTCGTGGACCTCGACGAGTGCGTCGAGGCCGCAGTCGTGACACTCGTCGAGGAGCGCGCCCAGAGAGCCCGACGGCAGCGCCGCCGCGATGAGCAGCACGGCGGCGGCACCGGCGTCGGCCGCCTCCCAGATCTGATACGGATCAATGATGAAATCTTTGCGCAACACGGGGATGTTCACGGCCGCGACCACGGCGCGCAGGTCATCAAGCGACCCGCCGAAACGGTCCGGCTCGGTCAGCACCGAGATCGCCTCGGCGCCGGCGGCCTCGTAGGCTCTCGCCCGCTCCACGGCGTCGAGGTCCGGAGCGATGTCACCTTTGCTCGGCGAGCGCCGCTTGATCTCGGCGATCACGGCCAGGGAAGCCGGCTGGCCCGTCTCGTGCGCGGCGGCGGCCGGCGCGGCCAGCGCCGCCCGCAGCCGGCCGTGCGGCCCGGCGGTCTGCGGCCGCGCGAGCGGCGTGCGCTCGCGGGCGGCCTCCGCCCGCCGCGCCGAGCTCACGATCATCTCCATGAGGAAGTCGCTCATGGCGAGATGAGTAGGAAGTTGCGCAGAAGGTCGAGACCCACCGTGGTGAGCACGCTCTCGGGGTGGAACTGCACGCCGTGCACCGGAAGCTCTCGGTGGCGCACGCCCATGACCACGCCGTCGGCGTTCCAGGCGCTCAACTCGAGCACGTCCGGCAGGGCCTCGTCTACGACCAGCGAGTGATAACGCGTCGCCGTGAACGGGTCCGGCAGCCCGGCAAAGACGCCGCGGCCGTCGTGGCCGATCTCGTCGGTCTTGCCGTGCACCGGGGCGCCGGCGCGGCGCACCACGCCCCCGTACACCTGGCCGATGGCCTGGTGCCCGAGGCAGACGCCGAGCACCGGCAGGCACTCGGCACCGAAGCGCGCGATGACGTCCATGCTGATTCCCGCCTCGTTCGGCGTGCAGGGGCCGGGGGAGACGACGAGATGCGTCGGCTGCGCCGCGGCGATCTCGTCCAGCGTCACGGCGTCGTTGCGTCTCACAATGATCTCGGCGCCGAGCTCGCCGAGGTACTGCACCAGGTTGTAGGTAAACGAGTCGTAGTTGTCGATCAGGAAGACCCGGGGCGCCGGGACGACGGGCTCGCGTGCGGCCGGGTCCAGGTCGACGGGTGTGGCCATTGTGAGGGCTCCTCGTGGGCAAGCTCGACGGCGCTTAGACGCGCCCCGGGCGCGGACGCTGAGGAACGGACAGGGCGCCCCAGACGCCGACCCTGCTCGGCGCTGTCCAGCAAGAAGACGCGGCGCGCCGACTAGCCGAGGGCGGACCCGTATGTTCGTCGCCGCGGGCCAGTCATGCGACACCTCCGGGGAACACGTCGGCTCAACATCGTCGTCCGGTTTCCGTTTCGGCAAGTGGTCTGGGAAACGTAAGGGAGAGGGGAGAGGCTGTCAAGCATGTAGCCTTGACCCGTGGTGCTCGAAGTCCAGCTCCCCCTGCCGGATCAGCGACTTGAGCAGGCCGATGGTGCGCACGCGCACGCTGATCACGGCAGGCCCAGCCTGTCGGCCGCGTAGCCCAGGCGCAGCTCCTCGAGCTTGGCCCGCGTGGGCACCCCCTCGGGGCTCCAGCCGCGGGCCGCGTAGTACTCGTCGAGCATCAGGTCGAGGTCCTCCTGGGGGATCATGTGGCCCTTGGCCGGACCCGCGGGGATGGGCTCGCTCTTGAGGCGCTCGGGCAGGTCGTCGTCGGCGCGCGTGAGCCCGGCGAGGGTGTTGAAGACGCGCGCCAGGTTGTTGACCCGCTCGCCCACCTGCTGCACCTCGCGGGGCGAGAGCTCGAGCCCCGTGGCGCCCTCGGGTCGCGTCGTTCGTGCACGGCTCC
>JADGPQ010000326.1 GCA_017882325.1 Thermoleophilia bacterium | reverse complement strand
GGCAGGACGCTCATCGCGGGGACCGGCGTGCCGGCCGGCGCTCCAAGTCCTGAGCCTTCCGCCGGCGCCGCCGACAACCGCGTCTTCATCGTCAACGCCGCAGGGAAGATCGTCTGGAGGTACGGCATGGCGGGCGTGACCGGTGCAGGCCCGAACCAGCTGAACACTCCGGTGCAGGCCACCTACCTGCCGAACGGCGACGTGCTGATCACCGACCAGGGCAACCAGCGGGTGATCATGGTCACCCCCGGCAAGAAGATCGTCTGGCAGTACGGCAAGACCGGCATGGCCGCGAGCGGCCCCGACCGGCTGAACAACCCAAACAGCGCCGAGCTGCTGCCGAACGGCCACGTGCTCATCGCCGATGAGAACAACAACCGCGTCATCGAGGTCACGATGGCCAAGCGCATCGTGTGGCAGTATGGCGCTCCCAAGAGCGCCAAGCTGAGCGGTGCCGCCTTCGCCAGCCGCCTGCCGAGCGGCGACACGCTGATCACCGACTCGAACCACAACCGCATCGTCGAGGTGACGATGAGCAAGCACGTGGTCTGGGTCTACCGCACAAACACGCGGGCGGGCAGCGTGGCCAACCCCCTGCCCACCAGGGCGGTCCGCCTGCGCAACGGTGACACGCTCATCAGCGATCAATACAACAACCAAGTGATCCTGGTCACGCACGCCAAGAAGATCGTCTGGCATGACGGTCAGATCGGCGTCGCCGGCAGCGGCGCGGGCATGCTCAACGGGCCCTATGACGCCAAGGTCATCGGCGACTACACGGGACTGACCAAGCCGTAAGGCCTCTCCGCAGGGGCCATGGACCCCCCGGTGGCCCCGTGGAGAACGGAGCGGAGCAGGAGCGGGCGTTCATTCGTGAAGCGCGCCGCTCCTGCCCGCGCGTACGCTGCTCGCAGAACATCTCGGCAGACGGGAAGGGTTCGCCGGTCGGCGGCGTCTTCTCGGGTAGAGGGGGACCTCCAAGCACGGAGCCGTCTCCTGCCTAGGCGACGCGACGTGGTGGTATCTACAAGATCATGGCCGATGTGACTCCCCAGCTGAGTGAGCGCGAGATGGCCGACATCTGCGCCTTCGCGGATGGCAGCCTTCCCGCCGAGAGGCGGGCGGAGGTCGAGGCCCGCGTGGCCGCCTCCCCGGAGCTGCTCGAGGTCGTGGAGCGGCAACGTCGCTCGCTGCTGGCAACGCAGGCAGTGGCGAACGAGCCGGTGCCCCCCTCGGTGGCGGCGAGGGTCGAGGCGCTGCGGACCGGAGGCACGAGGCGGAGCCGGAGACCGCTCGCGCTCGCCTTGTCCGCCGCGGGCGTGCTCGCGGCGATCGCCGTCACCTTCCTCGCCGTCAGCCTGAGCGGCGGCCCGGCGGCCCCATCGGTGGCCGATGCCGCCCGACTCGCCGTGAGGCCGCCGAGCGGACCGGCGCCGGCGACGGTGAGCGGCACAAGGACGCTTGCCGCCGATGTCCAAGGGCTCCCCTTCCCGAATCTCTCGCGCCCGTTCGGGTGGCGCGCCGCCGGCATCAGACGGGGAAGCCTGAGCGGGCGCGCAGCCACCGTCGTGTACTACGTCAAAGGCGGCCGGAAGGTCGGCTACGCGATCGTCGCCGGCCCCGCCTTGCCACAACCCGACAACGGCGCGAGCGCCACCTTGTCAGGCGTCAGGTTCCAGACGCTTGTGCTGCAAGGGCGCCCGGTGGTCACGTGGCGACGCCTCGGGCACACCTGCGTGATGATCGGCAATGTGTCCCGGGCCGAGCTCCTGACCCTGGCGAGCTGGCACGGAGGAGGCGCGGAGAACTACTGAGCGACCGGCGCGCTACCGCTCGCCGAGCCGGCGAGACACGCGGTCTCGAGCGCGGAAGAGTCTGCTCGTGACCGTGCCTTCGGGTACGTCGAGCACGCGCGCCGCCTCCCGGTAGGAGAGCCCGGCCACGTCGACCGCCACGAGTGCGTCGCGGAACTCGACCGGAAGCTCGGAGATGGCCGCGAAGACCTCCGCGTTCTCGGTCGCGTCCGCCGGGTCGTCCCGATCGCCCCCCACGAGCTCGACGTTGTCCGTCAGTTCCACGCTGACCGGGCGCCGGCTCGCCGAGCGCCGTTGGCTCGCCAGCGTGTTGTGCATGGCCCGCATGAGATAGCCGAAATCATCTCCGAGGACAAGGCGCGGGCGGGCGAGCACGAGTGCGAAGGTCTCCTGCACGAGGTCCTCCGCTTCCTCTCGAGTCCGGGTCCACGCGCGGGCAGCGCGGTATAGGCGCGGCAGGAACTCGCCGATGAGCTCCGGGTCGAGTCGGTGGGGCGTCTGCACGAGGGCTTCCTAGCTCGCCTGCGGGCGCACGCGAACCCAATCGAAGCGACACGTGCCTGTAGCGGACGCGCCTCGCTCCTCCGACGTCATGCGCTGCCTCTCCTCCCATGGATGTCGTAGGCTGGACATCCCTCAAAAGGGGCACTGGGAAACGCGCGCATGGAATCACGGCGGCGCTGAGTTTCGCCCACGTACAGTCACGTGA
>JADGPQ010000325.1 GCA_017882325.1 Thermoleophilia bacterium | reverse complement strand
GTGGCCAAGGTCACGGGCCGCGGTACGGGCATCAGCGCCGAAGCGCTCCCGGCAAAGGTGGCCGTCATCGAGAAAGCGCTGGCCGTGAATCAGCCGGACGCCAAGGACCCGATCGACGTGCTGGCCAAGGTCGGCGGCCTTGAGATCGCGGCCATGACGGGCGTGTTCCTGGGCGGCGCGGCCCACCGCGTCCCGGTCGTCATGGACGGCTTCATCAGCGCCGCCGCGGCGCTCGCCGCCGTGCGTCTCTGCCACGAATGCGTGGACTACATCCTGCCGAGCCATGTGAGCATCGAGATCGGCCACCAGGTCGTGCTCGACGAGCTCGGCCTGGTGCCGCTGTTCGACTTGCAGATGAGGCTCGGCGAAGGCACCGGGGCGGCCCTGTCGATGAGCATCATCGAGGCGGCCGCCCGCATCCTCAGTGAGATGGCCACCTTCGAGAGCGCCGGGGTCGCCGGCGACCCGAGCGAAGCCGACGCCGAGCTGACCCGTTGACACAGGACCGCGACAAGGTCGGGGTCGTCGCTCGCGGCGGATCGTCGAGCTGACAGACCGATGTTGAGACAGCTGACACTGGCGGTCACCTTCCTCACCGGGATCCCGCTCAAGGTCGAGGGCGATGTGAGCCCGGCCGACCTGTGGCGCAGCATGGGCTGGTACCCGCTGGTCGGCCTCGTTCTCGGCGCGGCGGCCTGGGGCGTGTACGCGGGCCTGCTCGAGCTACTCCCGAGCCTCGTCGCCGCGGTGCTCGTCGTACTGCTGCTCGAGGCCGTCACTCGCGGGCTCCATATGGACGGCCTCATGGACACCACCGACGGGGTGCTCAGCGGGGCGCGACGGGAGCGGGCCCTGGAGATCATGAAGGACAGCAACGTCGGCGCCATGGGCGTGGTCGCCGCGGTGCTGATCCTGCTGCTCAAGGTCGCGGCCCTGGGCGCGCTCACGCGCGCCGATGCCGCCGCGCCCCTGCTTGCCGGCTGGTGCGCGGCGCGCGCCCTGCCCGCCCTCGACGTGTATGCATGGCCGTACGCGCGCGCCGCGGGCACCGGCGAGGCGTTCACGCGCGAGCGCACGCCTGGCCCGGTACAGCTGGCCGGCGGGCTGCTCGTCGGCGGAGTCGTGGCCACGATGTTTGTCAGCGTCGCGGTTGACGCTGCAGGGGCCTGGTATGCCGGCCTCGTCGTCGCGCTGGCCGCGATGTGCGTGGCGCTGCTCGTGCAGGCCGCCGTGGCGAAGCGTCTCGGTGGCCTCACCGGCGACGTCTACGGCATGGGCATCGAACTGGCCGAGGCGGCCGCCCTGGTCGTCGGCTGCGCGCTTGTGAGGCTGGCGGCATGACGCGCAAGACAGCACGTGAGTCGCGACAGTGAAGCTGTACCTCGTGCGCCACGGCCAGTCGACCGGCAACGTCGGCGGCACCCTGATAGGGCAGAGCGATCACCCGCTCACCGAGCTCGGAGAAGAGCAGGCGCGAGCGGCCGCCGCGCGCCTCGCGCCTTTCGGCCCCATGCCCGTGCACTGCAGCGACCTGCCGCGCGCGGTGGCGACCGCCGAGCACATCGTCGGCGCCTGGGCGGAGCAGCCCGACCTGGGCGCGGCGCTCGCCGGCGTCGTCCGCGCCCGGCCGCGCGTGCTGCCCGACCCGCGCCTGCGCGAGATCGACCTCGGCGACTACGAGGGCCGCTCCTGGGAGGAGTTCGAGGCCGATGAGGAGCTCACGGCGGCGTTCGCAGACGACCCGTACCGCACGGCGCTGCCGGGCGGCGAGTCGCTCGCGCATCTCGAGACGCGCGTCCTGGCCGCCGTGCGGGACGTCCTTGCCGCCCACGGCTTGGGCCCCAACAGTGCTCTAGGCACCGACGCCGTCGCGCCCTCGGACGCCAGCGCTCAGGCGACCGGCTTCCACATCACCGAACCTGGTGAGAACGCCTGCATCGTCGCTCACGACGGGCCGATCCGCGCCCTGCTCAACCATTGCCTCGGGGTGTCACCGGAGAAGTGGTGGACGCTGTCCACCACCCACGGCGGCGTCTCCCTGCTGGAGTTCAGCGCCGGCTGGGTCAACGTGCGCTACGTGAACTCGACCAGCCACCTGGCCGGGCTGGGCAGCTCAGTCTACGTACCGGCCGAGCCGGACGACGATCCGACCGCCGGCTGACCACAGCGGCCCCGGCCAAAAGCGCGAAGTCGCGGCCGCGCGTCAGGCACATGGCGCGAAAAGGGGACAACAACCCGACAGCGCGCCGACGTCTCACCCGGGCCACTGGGCCCCTGAGCCGCGGGCGTCAATCCTCACCAAGGAGGTGGAGCATGTCTTTTCAGGCGTATCTGGACAGCGTCAAGGCCAAGACCGGGAAGACCCCCGACGACTTCCGCGCACTGGCCGCCGAGAAGGCACTCGTCAAGAGCGGCCAGATCGTCGCTTGGCTGAAGTCCGACTACGGACTGGGGCACGGCCACGCCAGTGCGGTCGCAGCGGTGATCGTGCATGCCGACAAGCGCGACGCCGGTCCGGCAGAGATG
>JADGPQ010000121.1 GCA_017882325.1 Thermoleophilia bacterium | reverse complement strand
GTGATCGCCACGATGAACCGCCGTGGTCTCGCGGCGTGGAGCGTGCTCTTCGGCTTGCTGGCCCTGGCGATGATGTTCCTGTCGCGGTCCTCGCTCGTGATCGCGCCGGCCCTCGTGGCGAGCAAGTACGCCTTGCTGGTGCTGCTGCAGTTCCTGCTTCTCTACGTGGTGTGGCAGACTGAGGAGGGCGCCGCCGAGCCGACGCAGGCGGGCGAGGCCGCGGTGGCCACGGACGATCGCGAGGAGGCGGTGGAGTGATGGATAGGAGTCGCGAGAGCGCGGTAGCCCCCAGACGCCTGGTGATTCTCGGGTCGACGGGCTCGATCGGCCGCCAGGCGCTGGAGGTGCTCGCGGCCGTCCCGGGCTGCGAGCTCGTCGGCCTGGCGGCCGGCTCGAACGTCGCGCTGCTGCTGGAACAGGCGGCGCTTCACGGCGTGAAGGACGTGTGCCTGCGCGACGCGAAGGCCGCGGCCGAGGCGGCCGCGCGGGCGCCCGAGCTCGAGGTGCTCGCCGGCGAAGCCGGCGTGCAGGAGCTCGTCTCGCGCGCGGCCGCTGACGCGGCCGCGGCCGGCGTGCCCCTTACGGTGCTCAACGGCATCGTCGGCGCCGCCGGGCTGCGCGCCACGATGGCGGCGCTGGACGCTGGCGCGACGCTGGCCCTGGCCAACAAGGAGAGCATGGTCGCCGGCGGCCCGTTCGTGCTGGACGCGGCGCGGCGCGGCGGCTCGCTGATTCTGCCGGTTGACAGCGAGCACAGTGCCCTGTTCCAGTGCATCGCGGCGGGGAGCGGGGGGCCCGGAGCGCCTTCGCCCGCCGGCCCGCCGCCGGCGCTCGACGAGCTCCTCCTGACGGGCTCGGGCGGCCCCTTCCGCGGCCTTTCGGCCGTGGAGCTCGCCGCCGTCACTCCCGAGCAGGCGCTCAAGCATCCCAACTGGTCGATGGGCCCGAAGATCACCGTCGACTCGGCCACGCTCATGAACAAGGGCCTCGAGGTGATCGAGGCGCACTACCTCTTCGGCGTGCCCTACCAGCGCATCACTGTCGTGATCAGCCCGCAGAGCACGGTGCACAGCATGGCGCGCTTCGCCGACGGCGCGATCCTCGCGCACCTCGGCGTGCCGGACATGCGCACTCCCATCGGCTACGCGCTCGCCTATCCGGAGCGCCCGCCGCTGCCGATGGTCAAGCGCCTGGACCTGTTCGCCACCGAGCTGACGTTCCACAAGCCAGACACTGAGACGTTCCGCTGTCTGGCGCTCGCCGAGGAGGCCGGACGCAAGGCGGCGATCGTCGCCTGCGACGCCGAGGCAGCCGGCTGCGCCCCGCGCACTGTGGCGGCGCCCATCGTGCTCAACGCCGCCAACGAGATCGCGGTACAGGCGTTTCTCGACGGCCGTATCGCCTTCCTGGCCATCCCGGAGATCGTGGAGAAGTGCCTCACCTGGCTGGGCGACGAGCCGGTGGAGAGCCTTGAGGACGTGTACGCCTGCGACGAGGAGGCGCGCCGCTTCGCGCGTGAGGCCGCCGGCCGGAGTTAATCTGGCCTCAACATCCGCCGGGTATCATCTCGGCGAAGTCCTGTGCCATCAGCGAGGAAAGCAACTGCATGACGGAGCTTGACGAGCAGAACGACATGGTCCCTCGTTCCGCGGGGGAGCCTGCGACCGGCGCCGCCGCCCCCGCTCCGAAGGGCGCCCTGAGCCCGTGGTCGCTGCTCCTGGGCGGCGCCATCATCGTCACCCTCCTGCTCGGCCAGTGGGTGTGGCTGATCGCCATCCTCGGTCTCGCGCTGCTCATCACGGTGCACGAGTTCGGGCACTTCATCGCCGCCAAGTCGTTCGGCATGCGCGTCGAGAAGTTCTACGTGGGCTTCCCGCCCGCCGCGCTGCGGCGCACCTGGGGCGAGACCGAGTACGGCATCGGCATCATTCCCCTGGGCGGCTTCTGCAAGATCAGCGGCATGCTGCCCGAAGAAGATGTACCCGAGGGCACCGGCGACCGCGTGTATTACAAGAAGGCCGTCTGGAAGCGCAACGTCACCATCGCCGCGGGGCCGCTGATGAACTTCCTCGCGGCGGCCGTCATCATGATCCTCTTCATCGGCATCCAAGGGGTCCCGACGGCGAGCCTCAAGCTGGACGAGGTGGTGAAGGGTGCTCCGGCGGCCAAAGCGGGGCTCGTCGCCGGTGACACGCTGGTCGGCGCCGATGGGCAGCGCTGGACCACCTGGGACCAGGCGTCCGCCTACTTCCGCGCAAATATGGGGAAAGCGATCAGCCTGACGTACCGGCCGGCCGGGACCACCGGCGCCGCTGCGCAGAAGACCGTCAGACTCACGCTCATCGAGAACCCTCAAGCCCCGGGCAACGGCTACCTCGGGGTCGCCGCCGGCGTCGTGCGCAACCGGCCCGGGCCGATCCGCGCAGTCGGGCTCGGCCTGGTCGGCTTCAAAGATGTCGTGGTCGGCACCTTCACCGGCTTCTGGTGGCTCATCACCGGCAAGATCAGCGCCACGGGGCCCGACGGCGCCGTGGGGCCCGTGGGCATCATCAACGTGAGCAAGCAGGCCGTGCAGCAGAGCTGGTACCCGCTCCTGCTGGCGTTCCTGAGCTTCAACCTGGGGCTCATCAACCTGCTGCCCATCCTGCCGTTCGACGGCGGGCACATCGCCCTCAACGTCGTCGAGCGCGTGCGCGGCAAACGCCTCAACGCCAAGCTGCTGGAGCGCATGATCGCCTTCGGCACCGTGCTGCTCGTGATGCTGTTCATCTTCCTCACGTTCAACGACGTGAAGAGGCTGTTCGGCGGCTAGCGCGGGGACGGTCCGACGGCCCCGGCGCAGTAAGATGGGCGCATGGACGGCCTGATTCTCGTCACCGGCGGCGCCGGGTTCATCGGTTCGCATCTCGTGCGTGCTCTGCTCACGGCGGGCTACGACGTGCGCGTGCTGGACGATTTCAGCACCGGCACGCAGGAGAACCTGCGCGGCGCCGAAGCGCTGGCCGCCGCGCACGGCGGCCACTTTCAGCTCATCGCCGGCGACGTGCGCAGCGAGTTCAAGATGCGCGACGCCGTGGACGGCTGCGCGGCCGTGTGCCATCTCGCAGCCGTCGCCTCCGTCACCCAGTCGCTGGTCGACCCCGTGGGCACCGGCAGCGTGACCCACGGGGGCACCGTCAACGCGGTGCGCATGGCGGTTGAGGCGGAGGTCTCGCGCTTCGTGCTCGCGTCAAGCTGCGCGGTGTACGGCGACGCGGCGCAGCTACCCGTCGCCGAGACCTCCACGCCGCGGCCGTTGAGCCCCTACGCGGAGGCGAAGCTCGCGGCCGAAGAGACGTGCGCGGCCGCCGCGGACGCGCGGCAGATGGCGGCCGCCTGCCTGCGCTTCTTCAACGTCTACGGGCCGCGGCAGGATCCCGGCTCCGAATACTCCGGCGTGATCAGCCGCTTCATGGCGGCGGCCGCCGCGGGCGAGCCGGTGACCGTGTACGGCGACGGGCAGCAGACGCGGGACTTCGTGTACGTGGGCGACGTCGTCGAGGCCCTCGTGAGAGCCGTCCAGAGGCCGCTCACGGGCGTCTCGGTCCTTAACGTGGGTTCGGGTACCCCCACGAGCGTCCTTGACGTGCTGGGCCGCGTGGAAGAAGTGGCGGGCGGTCCCATCGAACGGCGCTTCGCAGCCGCCCGCACGGGCGACATCCGCGACTCGATGGCCGACGCCGGGCGCGCAAAGTGGGTGCTCGGCTGGGAGGCGGCGGAGACCTTCGCAAGCGGCCTCGAGAAGACGTGGGCGTGGTACCGGGAGGGCACTCGTGCCTAGCGCTCGCCGGATAATGGTCGGCGCCGTGCCGGTCGGCGGCGGCGCGCCGGTGGCGGTGCAGTCGATGACGTGCACGCGGACCGGCGACGCCGCGGCGACGCTCGCGCAGGTGCGGGCGCTCGTGGCGGCAGGCTGCGAGCTCGTGCGCGTGAGCCTGCCCACGGCCGAGGAGGCGCCGGCGTTCGCGCGCCTCGTGCGAGAGGCTCCGGCGCTGGCGTCATGCGACGCGCCCGTGCCCATCATCGCCGACATCCACTACGACTGGCGCCTCGCGCTGGCGGCCATCGAAGCCGGGGCGGCCGGCATCCGCATCAATCCCGGGACGATGGCCGAGACGCACGTGCGCGAGATCGTGCGCGCGGCCGCCGAGGCGCGCGTGCCGGCGGGGGGCGGGGAAGAGGCGCCGGTCGCCATCCGTATCGGCGTCAACGCCGGCTCGCTGCCCAAGGACCTGCGCGGCAGGGCCGAGCGCGAACCTGCGGCGGCGCTCGTGGAGGCCGCGCTGCGCTGGGCGGCGCGGTTCGACGAGTGGGACTTCCGCGCCTACAAGCTCTCGGTCAAGAGCTCGAGCGTGCCGGTCACGCTGGAGGCATACCGGCTACTGGCGGCACGCACGGATGCGCCGCTGCACGTGGGCGTCACGGAGGCCGGGACCGTGTGGAGCGGCACGATCAAGAGCGCCGTGGGCATCGGCGCCCTGCTCGCCGAGGGCATCGGTGACACCATGCGCGTGTCGCTGACCGGCGACCCGGTGGAAGAGGTGCGGGTCGCCTGGAAGATCCTCGCCGCGCTCGATCTGCGGCGGCGCGGCCCCGAGGTGATCTCCTGCCCCACGTGCGGGCGCACCGAGGTGGACATCGTGGGGCTGGCCGAGGAGCTCGAGCGCCGGCTGGCCGGCGACGCTGCGCTGGCCGGCTCCGCGATCACGGTGGCCGTGATGGGCTGCCGCGTGAACGGCCCCGAAGAGGCTCGTCACGCCGACTACGGCATCGCCGCCGGGGCCGGCGAGGGCGTGCTGTTCGACCACGGCGAGCGCGTCGAGGCGCTGCCCGAAGGGCAGCTGGTCGACGCGCTTCTCGCGCGTATCCGCGCCGCCGGCGCCTGACGCCGATCTTCCCCTGCCGCCTGGGCATCCTTCCCCAAACGGCTGTACCAGCAAGTCCGGGGCCGCTTCTGCCGATGCTTCAGTCACAGGGTCGGCGAAGGGCGCGAGCCCAGGGGGCAGGTCATGGAGGGGATGCGCAGCGGGGAACGGTCTCGCTCGATAGAAACACTGCGAGAAGACGACCGTGAGCGGCTCGCCGTCGAGGCCGGCATGCTCGTCTTTCTCGTCGGCTTGGCGCTGCTCTTTGTGGCGAACGCCCCGTCTTAAGGAGTGAACCGCTCGGGGGTCAGTGGAGACTGCCGATCGGCTCGAGCAGGCAGCGGTCGTCATGCCAACGCGGTGAGGCTGTGCGAACGGTTGCTTCGCTCGAACTCGACCACTCGCCGCAGCCCTTCGGCCAGCGCCACCGTGGGCTCCCAGCCGAGTAGCTCCGTGGCCCTGGCGATGTCCGGCTGGCGGACTTTTGGGTCGTCGATGGGCAGCGACGAGAAGACGATCTTGCTGTCGCCGCCGGTGACGGCGATGACTGTCTCAGCCAGCTCGGTGAGCGTCATCTCGGCGGGGCTGCCGATGTTGACCGGCTCGTGGACTCCACTGCAGGCGAGGCGGAAGAGCCCTTCGATGAGGTCGTCGACGTAGCAGAACGACCGCGTCTGTGAGCCGTCGCCGAACACGGTGAGCGGCTGGTCGGCGAGGGCCTGCCGCACAAAAGTCGGGACCGCGCGCCCATCGTTGGGGCGCATGCGCGGGCCGTAGGTGTTGAAGATCCGCGCGATGCAGGTGTCGACGCCTTGCTGCCGATGGTAGGCCATCGTCAGCGCCTCGGCGTAGCGTTTCGACTCGTCGTAGACGCCGCGCGGCCCGATGGGGTTGACGTTGCCCCAGTAGCCCTCCGGCTGAGGGTGGACCAGCGGGTCGCCGTACACCTCGCTTGTTGAGGCCAGCAAGAAGCGCGACCGCTTGAACTTGGCGAGGCCGAGGGCGTTATGGGTGCCGTACGAGCCGACCTTCAGGGTGTGCAGCGGCAGACGCAGGTAGTCGATGGGGCTGGCCGGGCTGGCCAGGTGGAACACGTAGTCGACCAGCTCGGTGACCTCCATGTTGTCGACGCAGTCGACGTTGCGGAACTCGAAGACCTCGTCGCGCAGGTGCTCGATGTTCTGTAGCGACCCCGTGTCGAGGTTGTCGAGGCAGATGACCCGGTGGCCTTTCTCGAGCAAGTACTCGCACAGGTGCGACCCCAGGAACCCGGCGCCGCCGGTCACTACCGATGTGGTCATCGTTGTCCTCTCAGTAGGCGCCGCGCGAGCGCACCACCGCGCCGGCCGTCCGCCACACGATGTAGAGGTCGCTCCTCAGGGACCAGGTCTCCATGTACTGCAGGTCGAGCCTCACCATGTCGTCGAAGTCCAGATCGCTGCGTCCGCTGACCTGCCAGAGCCCGGTGATGCCCGGCAGCATGACATGTCGCCGCCGGTGCCATTCTTCCATGAGCTCGTTGTCTCGCAAAGGCAGGGCGCGAGGGCCGACGAGGCTCATGTCGCGCTTGAGCACGTTGAGGAGCTGAGGGAGTTCGTCGAGGCTCACGCGCCGGAGCACGCGGCCGACGCCGGTGATCCGCGGGTCGTCGCGCACCTTGAACAGCACGCCGTCGGCTTGGTTGAGCTGCTCAACGGCGCTCTGCGACTCCCTGGCGTCGTGGTCCATGGTGCGGAACTTGTAGAAGCGGAATGCACGCTGGCCGATGCCGACCCGGTCGTCCACAAAGAACACCGGTCCGCGCGACGTCAGCTTGATCAGGACGGCGATGATGAGCAGCAGCGGGCTCAGGAGGACCAGCAGAAGCGCGGAGACTGTGATGTCCAGGGCCTGCTTGACGAGGTAGCTACCCGCCCCGGCGGGCCGCGGACGTACCACGAACAGCGGGCAATCCAGCCCCGGGATGTAGCTGACCGCGGCGGCATCTCTCGGCAGGCCCGGCGAGAAGACCTGGAGGGCGACGCCGCTGGAGCGGCAGGCGTCCATGACGTTCTGGATCTGGCCATTGATGCCTGCGGGGTCGGCGATGATCACCTGGGTGGCGCCGGTGGCCAACAGCGCCGCCCGAAGGTCGTCCGGCGTGGCTATCACCGGAGGCGCATCGCCGGCGGTCCCGTCGCGATGCTCCCGGCTCGCAGGGGCCACCAGGCCTACCACCTTGACGCGGCTCATGGGGGCACACGCGGCCAGGGCCGGCAACGCGGACAGGCAGGAGTCGAGGTCGCCGAGCAAAAGAGCCGGAGGAGCATCTGCGTCGACGCCGTGGGCCAAGGAGACCAGCGCATCGTAGAGGTAGCGACCGCCGATGGCGAGGACGGTGGCGAGGAGCCATACGACGACGTAGCGCGCCCCGATGCCC
This sequence comes from Thermoleophilia bacterium, assembly GCA_017882325.1. GTDB lineage: Bacteria > Actinomycetota > Thermoleophilia > UBA2241 > UBA2241 > CAIXSE01. The sequence continues at coordinate 1,512 of JADGPQ010000121.1, read as the reverse complement.
ACGGGGTCGACAATGAGCGAGAGCACCAAAGTGATGATGAATGCGCTCATCCAAGCCGTGAAGAGCCTGCGCGGGTCGTGGCGGACATAGCGCCTGCCGTAGAGGCCTCTGAGGGCAGCGACCACCGTGAGCACTGCGCACGCCGCCAGGAGGCCCGCCCAGGACTGCTCGTGCCACAGGGTGAGGCCCGGGATTCCAGAGACCAAAGGTACGAGGAGGACGCTGAGCAGGAAGCAGCCGTTGTCGATGGCCACAAGGGTGATGACGCTAAGGGCACGGCTCAGGCTGTGCACGCTGCGGAGCTGCGCCGCTGAGCGAAGCAGCCGCGGCGCACGCACGTCCCTGTCTAATGCAACTTCCCGGATGGGCATGGCCCCTGCGTCCTCCCGTCGCGGTCCGTGAGTACCATATTACATGCAAGCCCGGGATGCTCGGCAGGGGAGGGATGCTCTCCGTCCGGTCCGAGAGCCGTGGCGATACCTGAAGGTTCGCTTTCGTGTGAGGCCATGTGTGTGGAGACAGTCTGAACGGTGGCGGCTACGGGCCGACTGCGTCCGCCGGCCCCCTACGCCACCCATGCCACCTCTGCGCTCAGGCGCAGCATGAAGGGCGACTTCTCGGCCTCGAGCCGGCGCCACTCATCCTGCGTGTAGACGAGCAGGTCGACCGGCACCGGGAAGTCGCTGATCGTGTCGAAGGCGAGCGTGCGCCGCAGCGGCGGCTCGCTGCACTCCGCGAGGATGAGCACGAGGTCGAGGTCGCTGCCCACGCCCCAGTCGCCGCGCGCATAGGAGCCGAAGTAGCCGACCTTCAGAACGTCAGGACGGGAGGCTTTGAGGGCGGCGCCCCAGGCGCGCGCGGCCTCTGCTACCGCATCACGCGGCGGCCACGTAAGGACGTGCGAACTCGATGATCTCACCGGCATAGCGGAGTGCCTCGTCGCTTTGGAGGACGCCGAAGTGCTCGAAGGGCGGCCCTTCGGCATGGCTGTTGGCGTAGCGGGTGGGGATGTAAAAGCCGTCGAGGACCTTTGCCTTCTCCACGAGATCGTCGGGGACATCGACCGGCAGTTCGTTCAACAGACGCGCCACCACGTGACCCCAAGCATCCTGAGCGAGGGAGAGGTGGACGGCCTTGACGGCCTTCTCGGCGGCCTGCTGGGCGGCGAAGCAGGCCCACTCGTGGCGCCCGTCGCGGCGCGACGACTCCGCCTGCTGCAGATCGCGGATGGCCTGTTCGAACCAGTCGGCGGCGCGCGAGGTCACGTCACTCCTTCTCTTCGAGTCGACCGCAGTCTACCACCCGCATCGCAAGCCATGGCGCCCACCGGTCCGCTTATGGCGTGAGGGGACACCGCGCACATCGGGGGGACCGGCGCGTCCAAGCCCGGATCGAGCGCAGGGTTAACGGCTGCGTATATGGTCGTAGGTAGGTTCTCCCTACCTATATAGTGCCTCGCAACGGCCTTATCCGTTGAGAGAACGCTGGATTCATCCGCTCCACGAACGGCAT
>JADGPQ010000324.1 GCA_017882325.1 Thermoleophilia bacterium | reverse complement strand
CGAGCAGCGGCCGCCTCAGGCCCGCAAGGACGCGCGCGGCCGACGGCCACGCCGGCACGCGCACGCCGAGCGTCGCGACGGCCGGCAAGCCGGAGGCGTCGCCGGCCGTCCCCGGCAGCGGGAAGTCCCAGTCGGCCGGGTAAGGCAGTAGCAGCGTCACGGGCCCCGGAAGCAGGCGCCGACAGGCAGTGCGCAGGCGCGGCGTCAGCACCACGCCGGCCTCGAAAGCCTCGAGGGTCGCGAACACGACCTGCAGCGGCTTGCCGGGCTCGCGACCCTTGGCCGCCGCCAGCGCGCCCGCGACCGCGGACGTGAGCGCCCCGCCGATGCCGTAGACCGTGTCGGTGGGGAAGCAGACGAGGCGCGCGGCGCTGATGCGGTCCTCCAAGGCGGCCGCATGGTCGGTGCCGAGCGCGGCGAGATCGATCGGGACGGGCAGGGCCATGGGGCTGCCGGCGGTCACCCGGCGGCCGCCGGCGCTTCGGCCGCGAGCACCGCGTCGGCCTTGCCGGTCGTGAGACCGTCGGCGAAGTTCGCGCACATGTAGAGACAAGTGCTCACACGCTTCATGCGCACGCGCCTCTCCCGCCCTTACGGTCAGTCGGCGAAGACGGCCAGCGCGTCGGCCAGCGTGAACGCCTTCTCGTACAGAGAGCGCCCAAGGATCACTCCGACCGCGTTGGGAAGGTCGAGCTTCTTGAGGCGCCGGAGGTCGTCGAGCAAGCCGATGCCGCCGGACAGCACGATCTCCAGCGAAGTGATCTCGGCGAGGTCGCGCAGGCCGATGAGGTTGGGGCCGCCGAGCATGCCGTCGCGGGCCGTATCTGTGTACACCACGCGTCTTACGCCGTGTTCGGCGAGGATCTTGGAGAAGTGGATGACGCTCATCTGCGAGCGCTTCTGCCAGCCGTGCGTGGCCACCATGCCGTCGCTGGCGTCCAAGCCCACGACCAGGCGCTCACCGAGCCAGTTGAGCGAGTCGTCGAGGAGGTCGAGCGCCGTCACGGCGGCCGTACCCATGACCACCCAGTGGACGCCGATGCCCGCGACCAGAGCGAGGTTCTTGGCGCTGCGGATACCGCCGCCGTATTGCACGGGGATGTCGAGCGACTTGACGATGCGCTCCACGATGTCGAAGTTGACGAACTCGCCGGTGCGCGCGGCATCGAGGTCGACGACGTGAAGGGCCTCGGCCCCCTGGTCCTGCCAGTGACGGGCCAGGGCGACCGGATCGTCGCCGAACACGGTGACGTCGTCGAAGTCACCGCGCCGCAGGCGGACGGCTTTGCCGCCCTGGATGTCAACCGCCGGAAACACGATCATGAGGCGCGTACCTCCTTGTCGGCGCGGTCCACGACGTCGGCCTGCAGACTCGGGCCCACGACGGAGCTCCTCTCGGGGCGGAACTGCATCGCCCATACACTATCGCGAGCAACGGCCGCGACCACCTGCGCGCCGTAGTCTGCACTGGCAGCAACGACGGACGCGTCAGGGGGCAGCGCAGCGTACAGATGCACGAAATAGACGGCGGCCGGGCGGGCAGCCCGCGAGCCATGCCCGGCCGGCCGGCGCCCGCTCGAGCTCGTTCCAGCCGATGTGCGGCACCTTGAGCCCGTCGCGCCACCGCTACGCGGTGCCGGCGTACACGCCGTGCGCGGGCCGCCTGCCACCGTCTCCGCCACTCTCGAACAGGAGCCGGATGCCGAGGCGCACACCGAGGAACGGCGTGCCGGCGCCGCTGCTCTCGAGCGTCTTGGCCACGCTGGCAAGGTTTGAGAATCGGCCGCCGCGAGGCTCATCGCTCCTCAACTGCCGCCCGCAGGCGTTCCAGGAGCTCAGCGAGGCGTTCGCCGCCGAGGGCGCGCGCGGCACGCCCAGCGACGAGGCGGGCGCTGCAGGTGGCGACCTCCTCGCGCACGCGGAGTCCGGCGGGGCGACCGTGGCCCGCGTGCGCGTCGTCGAGGACCAGCCGGCTGCGCAGCTCGACGACGCCATCGGCGATGCCGAGAGCGGGCGCCAGAAAAGCCGCATCGAAGGCGACGACCTCGACCTGCCGCCCGCTGGCGGCAAAGTGGCGCCTCGTCATCAGCGGGTAGCGCGTGGCGACGCGCGGCCGGACGCGGTCGAGGACTCCGGCGCCGGGCTCCGGCGTCGCGTACACCAAGGCGTCCCGGCACATCCGGAGATCGAGAAGCTCGTGCACCTGAGGAGCGAGCTCGAGAAGCAGGTCTTTGCCGGCGACCCCCGCGTGGAGCGCTCCGCGGGTGCAGGCCCCGAGAATGTCGGTGCCGGGCGCCAGCAGCCAGGTTGAGTCCCCGGTGTCCACCAGCGCAGGGCCGGCCACGGAGCGCAGGGCCCCCGTGGGCAGACCGGCCTGTTCAAGAAGGTCGAGCACGTCCGAGCTCGGCGGGCCGCCGTCGCAGGCGAGGCCGAGCTTCACGCAATCCCCAGCGCCCGCAGGACGTCGCGCCAGCTGCCGCTCACCTTGCTGCCGTCGGCCGGCTCGAAGACGTACGAACCGCCGCTGCGGTGCAGGCGCGGG
>JADGPQ010000120.1 GCA_017882325.1 Thermoleophilia bacterium | reverse complement strand
TTCCGCGCCTGGAAGTACATGGCCACGACATAGGTCAGCACGAACGGGTAGAGGACGATCGTCGCGACGGCGCCGATGAACGGTATCAGGCCCAGCACGAAGCTGACGGCGCCGGCGACCAGCTGCAGCAGAAAGAGCACGACGAAGGTCCACCACCAGCCGGTGCCGCGGACAAGGCGGCGGCTGTCGCCCATCGCCTCAGTCACGCTCAGGCCGCGGTCGACGATGACGGGAAACACGTACGCCCACGCGACCACGAGGTAGACGTAGGCGACCATGGCCGACAACAAGACGACCACGCCCAGACCGACGAGGAGCCCGGAGTGCGCCACAGCCCCGCCGACGATCACCACAGTCGGCACGACGAAGACCGCCGCGAAGATCAGACCGAGCAACACGCTGGCCCAGATCACCTGGCCGAAGATGCTGAAGCCGGAGAACGCGTCGCCGTAGGCCATCTTGCGACCCTCGCGGACGCGCCTCAACACGCCCGAGAGGATGCCCACATACAGCGGCACCGACAGAAACAGCGACACCACGACGAGCGCCACGGATCCGATGATGATCAGTGCGACGTTCACCGATCCCACGCCGGTCACGTCGCCATGGGCGTTCGTCTCCAGACCGCTGACGCCCGCGCCGAACGTCGCGGCGACGATGATCACGGTGGCGATCGCGGGCACGAGGCTCGCGATCAGCATGCCCACGATCAGCGGACCGATGTCCTTGACGAACAGGCCCCACGCGTCCCTGAACAGTTTGCCGATGTCCACGACCTCAACCCTCCGCGCCGGGGGGAGCCGGCGCCTGTCGGATAGCCTCGGCGACCATATGGCCCTCTCCGCTGGCCTGGAAGTACATGCTGACCACGTATGCCACGCCGAATGGCGCGGCCACGAGGCCCAGGATGACGCCGACGACGGGGATGATGTTGAGGACGCCGACGATCACACCGACGACGATGGCGCCCACCAGCCAGGTCACGAAGGTGGTGAAGTAGCCCGGGCGCGCGGCCATGTCCTTGCTCTCCGACATCGCCTCGCCGACGCCGATGCGGCGGTCGCCGATCAGCGGCAGAGCGTACAGCCAAATGGTGGTAAGGATGAGGCCGGGGACGATGAGGATCAGGTAGCCGATGCCGACGATGACGCCGAGGATCACGGCGGCCACGGCGAACGCGCCGATCTGGTCGAAGCTCTGCAGATCGGCGTATTCCGCAGCGCGACGCTCACGGACCCGGCGGATGATCATGTGGAAGGTCACGGCGTACATCCAGGCGTACACGACCACCCAGACGATCGTCATCAGGACCGTCGCGAAGAGCGTCGAGCCAAAGCCAAGGCCGGTGAAGCTGACCGCGGTGACGGTCCCGATGCCGCCTCCCAGGGCCAGCCCTACGACCAGGCGCACTACTTCCACGGCGACGGCCGCGATCAGCGCCGTCGCCGCGAGCGGCCCCCAGTCGAGCCTGAAGAGCCCCCACGCGTCCCTGAAACACTTACCGATGTCCATGTCGTCGCCCCCCGCCACGAAGTGTATCGTAGTGCCCGTCCGCGCCCACAAGGGTGTCTTCGTCCCGGGTCGCTGCTACCCTTGGCGCAGTCATGCGCGAGTGTACCCGCAGAGACTTCCTGAGAATAGCCGGTGTGGCGGCCGCCGGGGCGGCCCTGGCCGGAGCCGGCTGCGGCTCGCCGCCGGCCATACCGCCGCCTTCGAGCGACCGCTTCTCGTCGTCCGCGCCATCGAAGCGTCTCGGGCGGCCGCCGCTGGCCGTGGCGCGCGGCGATGACGCCGCGGGCATCACGGCGGCCGCGATCCACGCTCTCGGCGGCATGAAGGCGTACGTCAAGCGCGGCGACGACGTGATCGTGAAGCCCAACATCTGCACGGGCTACCACGGGCCGGAGTACGCGGCCACCACCAATCCCGACGTGGTCGGCGCCCTCGTCGGGCTTTGCCTGGCCGCGGGGGCCCGGCGCGTGCGCGTCATGGATTCGCCTTTTGGCAGCCAAGCCGACGAGGCGTACACGAACAGCGGCATCCAGGTGGCCGTGGAGAAGGCCGGCGGCCGGATGGAAGTCATGACGCCGGCCAAGTTCCGCGACTACACGATCCCCACGGGGCTCGACCTCAAGCAGTGGCCGATCTACGCGGACGTCCTCAGTTGCGACGTGCTCATCGACGTGCCAATCGCCAAGGACCACGGCATGACCAGGCTCACGCTGGGCGGCAAGAACCTCCTCGGCGTGATCCTCGATCCGGGCGCTCTCCACAGCAACATCGGCCAGCGCACTGCCGACCTGGTCAGCGCCTGCCGCCCCACACTGACCGTCGTCGACGCCGTGCGCGTCCTCACAGCCAACGGGCCCACCGGCGGAGACCTGAGCGACGTCGAGAAGCTGAACACCGTGATCGCGAGCCCCGACATCGTCGCCGCCGACTCCTACGCGGCCACGCTCTTCGACCTGACCGGCGGCGATATCCCGTACGTGCGTGCCGCCTACGACATGGGCCTCGGCGAGATGGACCTCGACAAGGTCGAGGTCCGCCGCGTCTCGGCCTGACCCGCACGGACCGGTAGAATCCGGCGCAGGTGAGCTACTCCCCGACCAGTCTGCTCCACGACGGCCCGCTGCAGGTGGCCTCGACACGTCACGAAGAGATGATGGTCGAGGCGCGGCGCATCGTGGACGCCGGCAACGACCGCGGCCTCGTCCTGCGCCTCACCGGCGGCCTCGCGGTGCGTCACTATTCGATCGACCTCGAGTTCGCGGAGCGCGAGTACAGCGATATCGATCTCGTCGGTCTGGCGCGCCAGGCCGGCGAGATCGGCGAGCTGTTCGGCGACCTCGGATACGAAGAGAACACGAGCGTCGCCACGGCCACGCTCTCCAGCCAGCGGCAGTACCTCAAGCGCCTCCACAACGTCGAGTCCAACGCCCACATGCACAAGAGAGCGCACTTCGCCCCATCGCTCCCGGGTCCCCCGCCGCTCGACCACGTCGATGTCTTTCTCGATTGGATCAAGATGGACCACGCCATCGACCTTCGCGACCGCCTGGACATCAATACCTACGCCATCGACCCGGCGGATCTCTTTCTCAGCAAGTTGCAGATCCAGAAGCTGAACGAGAAGGACGCACACGATGTGGTCACTCTGTGCAAGGACGTCTACGTCGACTTCGAACCGCACCCCGGCGTCCTGGACCTCGAGCACGTCGCCGACTCGTGCGCCCGCGATTGGGGGCTGTACGTCGACGTCATGACGAACATCGACACGGTGCTGGAGCACCTCGCCGACTACGACCTCAGCCCGCGCGAAGTCGCGCGCATAGGGCGCTCGCTCGAGCTCGCCCAGGACATGATGACGGAGCACACCAAGAGCCTGCGCTGGCGCCTGCGGGCGCGCGTCGGCAAGCGGCTGCGCTGGTACAACGAGATCGAAGGGCAGTTCGCGGGCCGCAGCGACGACGACGTCATCGGGATGCGCGGCGAGGCCGGGGGCGCCGGCGAAGCCGGCTGATCCGGCCTTCTGGGGCCGCTCCCCCACCCGCATCTCCGTCGTTCACCCGATTCGCATCCCGAGTACGGCTTGTGACGCGGGGCACAATACAAGTGTGGCCGCCGCCGCACACGGTTGGTCGCTCGAAGGAGGGAGCCATGGAGTCCGTCGAGATCCTAATGCGGGAGCACCGGACGGTCATGTTGGTCGTGCAGGCCGCGCGCCGCGACCTCGAAGGCGCCGGCGAGACACATGAGATCGCGGAACAGGAGGTGGAGCGGCTGCTGGACTTCTTCCGCTACTTCACCAACTCGTGCCACGACCCCAAAGAGGAGGACCTGCTCTTCACGGCGCTGAACCGGCGAGGCCTGCCTTGGGACGACTACCCTCTGCGAGAGCTCGTACGGGACCACAAGGAGATGCGCGTCGTCCTCGATTCGGCGTCTGACTGGCTGCCTCTGGTCAGGGCGGGAGATTCCACCGCGACTCTCCCGCTCGTGCACGACCTCGAGATCTACCTCGACCTCGTGGAACGGCATATCGCCGCGGAGGAATCCTCGGTCTTCCCCCTGGTGCCGGAGCGGCTCACGGCGCGTGACCTGGGGGAGCTCAGCGACGCCTTCGCAGCGATCGCCTGCGAGGAGCGCGAGGAGGGCGTACACGCCTACTACACCGACCTCGCCCACGAGCTGGCGGGCGCGGCGCACACCTAGTCCGGCCCGCGACGAGGCCCTTCGGGCCCGCGGGTCGCTCAATAACGCTTCGCCGATTAGTCCGGGTCAGCCGGCGGTGTCCACCGCCGAGAAGTCGCGATCGCCCAGCCCCGCCTCCAGGGCGCGCGCGTAGACTCCGGCCACGGCCCTGGCAAGCGGCAGTTCCAAGCTCGCCGCAGAGGCCGTCTCCTCGACCAGACGAAGGTCCTTGTCCGCCAGCGCCAGCGAGAACGCCGTGCGCATCTCTCCCGCGCCCAGACTCTCGAGCTTGCCGAGCACCCATGCCGGCAGGATCTCGGTGCGCGTCAGCGCTTCGAGAAGCTCTCCCCGTCTGACTCCTTCCGCGGATCCGAGCTTGAGCGCCTCCGAGCCCGCGACCATGGTCGCGAGAAGGAACGCGTTCACCGCCAGCTTGGTGGCGCTGCCCGCGCCGCTTGGGCCCATGTGCAGGGTCGCCCCGCCGAGGATCACCAGCATGCCCTTGACGGCCGCGCCCAGGCTGCCCGAGACCGGGGCGTCGAGAACGCGCACCCCGCGACGTCGGGCCTCCGCGGCCAGATCCCGGGACTCCGCCGGCGAAACCGTCGACATGTCGACCCACAGCCGCTCGCCGGGAGCGGCGAGAAAGCCGGTCTCTCCCCGCGTCGTGGCACGCACAGCGGCCGCGTCGGCGAGCATCGTGATCAGAAACTCGGCACCTTCGGCGGCGGCGCGCGGCGTGTCCGCGACGGCCGCGCCGCGCGCCTCGAGAGCGGCGGTCCGCGCCCGCGTGCGATTGTAGACGGCGAGCTCGTGGCCGGCGTCCAGCAGCCGGCCGCCCATGCGCTCGCCCATCATCCCGGTGCCGATCAGCGCGATCTTCATGGCGACTCACCATCCTGTTCCTCGACGTGTTCGTGCCAGCGGCGGCGCGTGCCGACCATGGCGCGCCAGCGCCAGGCGCGTGCCTTCGGCGCCGCCTCGACAGACCGGATCAGATGCTCGACTGCGACCCGCACGTGGTCTTCATTCGCAGGCTCGAGCCCGTAGGCTCCGAGCGACTCAGCACAGCGCCGCAAGTTGCGCGTGACGTCGTAGAAGAGTCCCCAGTCACGCGCACAGAGTCCGGCAAGATACGGCACGTTCACCGCACCGGGGGCGTCCTCGCCGGCGAGCTCGTCGTCCTTGAGGAGCGTGACGATGTCGTGGAGGTCGCGCTCCTCCGCCCTGAACACCTGAAGCTTCGTGAGCAGCAGATCGCTGGCCGACACCGTGTACGGCTCGATCGCGAGCCGGTCGCGGAGGTCCACCGAATGATCCATGCGGAATGCGTCGAGGAACACATCCACGTGGTCCTCGGCGTGCACGGCGTAAGCGCCGTCGGCGCTCCCATGGGCGCAGTCACGCACGAACTGGGCCTGGCCGCGCAGCGTCGCCTCCCGAACATGGAGGCGCTCGCGGAAGCCCAGCGCCCCGAAGAGGCCCACGAGCCCCCCGATCTCGTGGCCCAGGCCGACCATGTCGAGGTCCGAGTGGTCGCGCCCGCAAAAGGACAACTCTTCGCAGTGAGCGCGCACGGCGAGGCCGCCGATGAGGCGCAGCGTGAGGCCGCGCTCGCGCGCGGCGTCGACTATGCGTCGGCCTTCGGCGGCCATCTGCGCGCGGCTGCTGAGGAGCGTCTGGTGGCGGTCTGGGCTGCTCATCCCCCGTGTTGTGCCCCCAGTAAGCGACGGTGAAGCCCGGACGCTCCTCGTCAGGGCGCCGGCCAAGGCGGCGGCGCGGCGATAAGAGACCACCCCACCCCGTCCTCAAGCTCACGTACGGCGGCCCAGTCCCCGAAGGAAAGCGAGCGCTCGGCGATCGGGGCCAGCACCTGTTCCTCCGTTGCCGCGAGGTCGCCGAGAAGGTCGAGCAGCCGGAGGCCGTTCTCGACCGCAGACCCGGCATCGTCCCGAGCGAGTGCCAGGCGCAGGCGACGGAGCGCCTCGAACGCCTCGGCCTGGCGGTCGCGCATCAGCGCCGCCGGCCCCTCCGCACCGAGCACGGCCAAGGCGGGGAACCAAGCCTGCTGCTCTCGGCGGATGCGAGACTCCACACCGGAGAGCCGTTCGACGAGGCGCGCGACAAGAGAACGGCCCGCGCGCCAGCGCCGCCGGGAAGGCGAGCCTCCAAGGCGCTCGAGCTCCGCCCTCAGCCCCGCGCACAGGACCCGGACCTGCATCCCTTCGCGGCGGAGCGAGTCCAGGGGGTGCCCCTCTGGGGGCCCGCTCATGATGGTGTCGGCGGCCAGGCCGACGGCCGTCCGCACGCTGCGATCGGCGGCGGTCCGCGCCTCCGCCGCGGCAGCCGCGAGCGCGCGGTCGAGCGCCACCGCCTCTTTCGCGTCTACCCCGGCGGTGACGTCACGCAGCCGCGCGGCAAGCTCGAGGAGCGAGCCGCCATTCTCCAGCCGCGAGGCGATCTCGCGCAGCTCGGCGAGACGCCGGTCGTCGCCCGCGACCGCGCGCCCCGCGTCCCTCACCGGCGGCTCCTTGCCGGTGACCCGGGCCACTTCGGCGGAGACGTCCCGCACCAGCCGCCGCCAGGTGACGTCCATCTCTATGGCGACGTCGCCGAGGGTCGTCATGCGCGCCCACCTCGTTCGCCCGCCCGGGCGCGAGATCCTCCCGAAGGCGGCGTGGTAGGCAGCCAGGTACTCCTCCAGAAACGGGTACGCCTCGAGCACCGAGAACACGGTGGTGCGAGGCCCAAGGCTGACCACACGCGGGGCGCCGTGCCGGCTCAGTTGCCTCTCCTTTCGCGGACCATCGCCGTGCAGCTTAGCAGCCACACGCAGTCGGGCGCTGGCTGGCCGCGGCGCGGCGGCGGTGGTATCCTGCCGCTCCTGCCAAGCACGCAGGTGCGGGGGCGCAGTCACTCATGAGCATCGTCACCTTTGACAACGTTGAGAAATCCTTCGGTGGGCAGCGCCTCTTCGCCACCGTGGCCTTTGCCATCGACAGACGCGACCACGCCGTGCTCGTCGGTCGCAATGGCACCGGCAAGACCACGCTACTGCGCCTCATCTCGGGCGACGAGCACGCCGATGCCGGGACCATCGCGCGCGCCCGCGGCCGCCGCATATGGCTGCACGAACAGACGCCGGAGCTCGAGCGCGACCGTCCCGTGCGCGACTACCTCTTGGAGGCGTTCGGTGAGGCGGTACAGCTCGAGGAGGCGCTGCGCGCCACCGAAGAGAGCCTCTCCGGCCTCGCCGAGCACAGCCCCGAGCTGCGCGACACGATGAAGAGCTATCAGCAGCTGCAGCGCCGCTTCGAGGCTGCGGGAGGCTACGCCTATCGTAGCCGCCTGAACGGCGTCGTCGAGGGCCTCGGCCTGCCCGACGAGATGCTCGAGCGCGACCTGCTGTCCCTCTCCGGCGGCGAGCTCACGCGTGTCACGCTGGCGCGCGCCCTTCTCGCCGACGCGGACCTCCTGCTGCTCGACGAGCCCACCAACCATCTCGACATCGACTCCGTGGAGTGGCTCGAGGGGTTCCTGGCGGAGTATCCGCGGGCCTTCGTCCTGGTCACCCACGACCGGCGGCTGCTCGAGAAGGTGGGCCAGCGCGTGCTGGCCGTCGAACACGAGCATGTCGAGGTCCAGGGTGGCGACTTCGCCACCTACCTGCGCGAGAGCGAGGCACGCCTCGACCTCATGCGACGCGAGCACGAGCAGGATATCGAGAAGATCGCTCAGCTTCAGCACTTCTACGAGCGCTTCCACGCCAAGAAGAACAAGGCGAAGCAGGCAAAGGCCAAGCTCACGCAGATCGAACGCATCAAGCGCGAGCTCCGGGAGCCGCCCAAGCAGACGAGGAGCTTCAAGCTGGGTCTGCCGCAACCCAAGCCCTCGGCGCGCGTGGTGCTCGAGATGAAGACGCCGACCTTGAGCGTCGGCTCTGCCGACGATCCCTCCGGCGTCCGCACGCTCGTCGGCGATGTCGACATCGTCCTGGAGCGCGGCGAGAAGGTCGCCCTGCTCGGCGCCAACGGCTCCGGCAAGACCACGCTGGTCGAGACCGTAGCCGGGCTGCGCAGCCTCGCCGACGGCGCGGCTCATCTGGGTCACAACACGCGCGTCGCCTACTACTCTCAACAAGGCCGTGAGCTCACGGAGACAGACACGTGCCTCCAGACGGTACTCCCCTTGGTCGGCTACGACGAGGAGCAGGCGCGCAGGCTCCTCGGCCGCTTTCAGTTCGGCCCCGACGAAGTGGAGAAGCGCGTCGAGATGCTGTCGGGCGGCGAGCGCAGCCGGCTCCGCCTTTTGACCCTGCTCGTCGGCGATGCCAACTTCCTCCTCCTCGACGAGCCCACCAACCACCTCGACATGGGGTCCGTCGAGGCGCTCGCCGACGCCTTGGAGGACTACACCGGGACTATTCTCCTCGTGACCCACGACCGGCATCTGATCGACCGCTTCGCTACGCGCGTCGTGGAGATCCACGACGGCGAGCTGCTGAACCATCTCTCGTCTGGCCGCTACTGGGAGGCGCGAAACGCGCGCCTCCTTGCGGGCACCGGCGCGGCGGACGAGGCCGGCGGCCGCCCCGCCGCGAGCCGCCCCGCCGCGGGCCGCCTCGCCGCGGCGCCCGTCGGCGCGGCCAAGACGAGCCAGACGAAGGAGACCGCGGAGGAGGCGC
>JADGPQ010000323.1 GCA_017882325.1 Thermoleophilia bacterium | reverse complement strand
GTAGCCGTCGGCGCGCGCCTCCGGGCCCCCTCCGTCGAGCTCCCAGTAGAGTAGCGCGAAGACGCCGAGGTTGACGAGCCAGAGGGCGAGGCCGGCGAACAGGAGTCCGGTCGGTTTGAGAGACGAGCCCAGGAAGACCCCACGGACGAGCAGCACGAGACTCACCGCATTGGCGATGACGAGTACCGCGTCGAGCGTGTACGAGAGGATCCTGGCCACCGGCCCCGGCGTGTCGGCGCTCTCGTACACCGCGATGGAGGCTGCCAGCAGCACCGTCGCGATCAGCGGGAACAGCCAGAACGGGCGCAGATGCAGACTGTAGGCGACCCATGCCTGCCCGGCGATGATCACGAGTGCGGCCACGAACACCGGCCGTCGCGATTCCGGATCCGTCTTGCACTTCCACTGCGGCTCCGCTGCCACGCGCCCTCCTTCTCCGCGGGCCAACTCCGTCAGGCTCCCGGCCCGCCTCCACTGACCATGCTTCCAGCGGTCTCGCCGCCGTCCATGACGATCACCGAGCCGGTGAAATAGGCGGCCTCGTCCGAGGCGAGGTAGGCGAAGAGGCCGGCCAGCTCCTCAGGCGTCGCATGACGCATGAGGGGGATCCGGCTGTTCACCTCGACCAGCATCTCCGGCGTGTACTCGGCTTCCTGCATGGGCGTGAGCACGTAGCCGGGGCACACGGCGTTGACGCGGACGGTGGGCGCCCACTCGAGGGCCAGCGACTTGGTAAGGGCGACCAGGCCCGCCTTGGCGGCGTTGTAGTCGGCGTAGTAGCGGTAGCCCACGAGGGCGTTGGTAGAGGCTGTGTTCAGGATGACGCCGCCCGCACCGAGCAGCATCCTGCGGGCGGCGGCCTGGGCCACCCAGAAGGCGCCGCTGAGATTGGTGGTCAGGACTTGGTCCCATTGATCCTGGGAGATGTCGGCGGCGGGGCTGCGCACGCTGACCCCCGCGTTGTTGACGACGACGTCCAGGTCGCCGACCTGCTCAAAGGCGGCGTCGACCTGCAGGCGGTCACCGACGTCGCAGCGGATCACGCCGGGGCCCGGCGTGCGCGCCAGTACGACCACCTCGCAGCCCTCGTCGCGAAAGCGCTGCGCGGTCGCCGCGCCGATCCCGCTCGTACCGCCGGTCACGACTACGCGCTTGCCCGCCAGACCTCTCATCACGCCCCTCCTTGCCGCCGCAGTCGCGGGTGTGGCTGCTCCCTCCCGCCGTGCGCCTGTATCCTACACACATGAACAAGACGCCCTTCATCGGCGTGGTGAGCGACACGCACGGCTACTACGACCCCCAGCTCGACGGCCTGTTCGCCGGCGCGGCCGGTATCGTGCACGCCGGCGACATCGGCGACCACGGCATCCTCGAACGGTTGCGCGGCCTGGCGCCACTCACGGTGGTGGCCGGCAACACCGACCCGCCCTTCGTGGCACCGGACCTGCCGTGGGAGGTCGAGGTGGACATCGCCGGCCTAAGGATCATCGTCTGCCACATCGGCGCCAGCCTCATGGGACGTCACGACCCCGTGCGCGAGGGCTTCGACCTCGTGATCAGCGGCCACAGCCACAGGGCGGCGGTGGAATGGCGTGAAGAGACGTTGTTCCTCAACCCCGGCTCGGCGGGGCGGCCGCGTTTCGGGCAGCCGCGCACGGCGGCTCTGGTCGCCGTAAAGGCCGGCCGGCCGGAGCCGCGCCTCGTGTCGCTGGACTGATCGGCGAAGCGCCAGCGAGCGGCAGGCGGCGCCGGCGTGACGCCGCCCGCAGAACGCGATTTCTACCCGGCGGCCCTCGCGGTCGTGGAGTGATGGGCACGGCGGCGGGTATATGTGGAGCGACAAGTCAGTCCGCGATGCGCAGAGGACACCTACCATGAGCCCACCACCTGTCACCATCTACTCGCTCACGACGTGCGGCTGGAGCCGTAAGGCCAAGGCGTACTTCAAGGAGCGCGGCGTGGACTTCTACGCCATCGAGTACGATATGGCCGGCCCCGAACTGCAGCAGAAGATCTCCGCCGAGATGCGCGAGCACGGAGCCGAGGGTTTCCCGTACGTCAAGATCGGCGGCCACATCGTGAGAGGCTTTGACCCGGCGCGCTACGAGCAGCTGCTCAAGCCCGCCTGACTCACGCGCGACGGAGGACCCCGATGGCGGCGCAGGCCAAGTCCGTGGAGCTGTACACCCTGAGCACGTGCCCCTGGTGCAGGAAGGCCAAGGCGTTCCTGAGTGACAGGGGCGTGGACTACTCGTACATCGACTACGACCTCGCCGACGAAGTGATCCAGGCGCGCATCCAGGAGGAGATGCTGGCGCGCAGTGCCGGTGCTTTCCCGTTCGCGAAGATCGGCGACGACTTCATCGTCGGGTACAACCCGGAAGCCTACGCGCGCCTGCTCGAGCTGGAATGACGGGGGGCCTCGGGGCGCAGCGCCGGGAGGGCAAATGGATGGTCGGGGTGGGCGGATTTGAACCGCCGACCTCTCGGTCCCGAACCGAGCGCTCTACCAAGCTGAGCCACACCCCGACGCGGAGACGGATTCTACC
>JADGPQ010000322.1 GCA_017882325.1 Thermoleophilia bacterium | reverse complement strand
ACACGATTCTCACCTGACGCCGCAGGAAAAGATGGCGGACCTATCAGATCGTCTCTTCGCCCGCGCCCTCTGCCTCGCCGCTCTGTGCGGCCGTCATCGTCTTGCTCAGGTGGCTCGCCTCGATGATCGTCATCCGGCCGTCGCGCTCCTTCCAGCGAGTCTGGATCAGGACCTCATCGGTCTCGCCGACGAGCCGAAGGACGACGGTGTAGCCAGAGCCGCCGCCGCGATCGATCGAGTCGACGGTCGCTTCGTTCGATGGGAGCGGCAGGAGGGCCAGCACCTCGCCGAGATTCTGTCGAAGTTCCTTGCTGAAGTCCTCGGTCACCCGCTCGATGTCCCCGGCGACGAGCGCTGCACAGAGAGCCTCGGCGCGCTCACGAACGTCCTGTTCTTCCATCGGGTGGCCCTCTAATGAGCGCGGATCAGGCGCAGATGCCATCTCTCTGAGGCCACTCTACGACACCAGAGGAGCGATGGCCTGGACAGGCCGGCAGCCCTCCCAGGCGGCGTCAAAGATCGCTCGGATCCTTTCTTGGTCAATGGAGTCAGGGTGCGTCGGCCATTCGAAACGCCCGGCCCGGTTCGCAGCGCGCTTGGGCGCACATCGCGATAACGCGACCGTGAGCATGTTCACTGAGTCAGGGCCCTTCGTTGCGGACGGTCCACGAGGTGCTTCCCGATGGCCGACACGCCTGTGCCCGTCCGCGTCGCCTACTTCTGCAAGACTCGCTGGGGCGCCCACGCGGAGTTCGTCGAGTTCTTCACGCGCGTCTGTCTCTCGCCGCGAACCCCCACGATCCAGCGATAGTGTCCATGTTGCGGCTAACGAGCCTGCTGCGGGTCCGTGGGAGCGTCAGCTCTTCTTCTTGCGTCCACCACGTGCGCCTGGAATGGGCTCCAGCCCGACGTAGGCGACGCCGCCCTTGATGGCGTAGTGCAAATCACTCGAGCGTTCGTTTCGGGCGACGACGCGAGCGAGAGAAGTGCGCAGGGTTGAGACCTTCTCGTCCGTCGGTTCGAAGACAGCTACCTTGCCGCTGGTGAGTTTGGCGATAGCCTTCTCGTATTGCGACTCGCGCTTCATCGCCGCGAGCTGACGCGGCGATGCCCGGCGCTCCTTCGGTTTGGGTGAGACTAGATCGGTTATCGACACGAACTTGATGCGGGCCACGGGCTCTCCTAACTCAACGAAGTCATCTCTCCGAATGCTAGTGCTTCGGGCATCGACGCGGCTTCAGTTGGCGATGATTCGCTGAAGCAGCCAGGAGCACAGTCTGCTCAGCGTCTGCGTTCGCAGGACCGTGGGTGCGACACGAGCTGCCAGCCGGCATGCGTGCTACAGGGGCACAGTCAGCCGCTGATCGTGGTGGCGGAGATAGAGACGCAGCCCGTGCGGTTGGGGCCTCTCCCGTGGAGGAGGCGCCCGCCTGCTTTCCGCTGGATATCCTGCTCGAAGGTATACCGTAGAGGGGCGTTGCTCTCGGTTCGTTGCGGACGGGCCGACCGGCGAGATGCCATCGGGTGCGGGCCGATGCTTCTCCTCGCCCGATCCGCCGAAGGACCACGATGACCCAGGGTTCCCGCGACCAGCAGCTTCTCGATGTCGCCCTCGCCACCGACAGTGCCAATCGACACAAGGCCGACCTACAGGAGGCCAGGCTCGACGCCAAGGAGCTCGCGAAGCCGACCGCCGAGGAGCTCGAGGCCGTCTCGGCTGACATGATCGGGATCGACGACTCGGTCCGCATGTACCTCCGGGAGATCGGCCGGGTCGTCCTCCTGACCGCCGAGGAGGAGGTCGTCCTGGCCAAGGCGATCGAGCTCGGCGAGCAGCTCGTGGAGGCGCCCTGGAAGGGGATGGTCTCGCTCCACGAGTGGACGACCCACGACACCGAGCGCAAGACTCGGACCGCCAAACCGCAGCATCGGCTGCCGTTCGGGCCCGAGGCCCATACGATGGTCCGCGCTGCCATCTCCGACGGGGCCGCGGCCGACCTGCTCGCGCCCGCGCCCGCGCCCGACTTCCACTTCGTCAAAGCCGGCCGGGATGTCCAGTCCGAGGGGACCAAGGCGCTCCTCAAGGCGGCTCGCCACCTGGTCACGGCCTACAACGAGGCGCTCACGCCGGTGGCGTTCGTCACGCTGCTGGACTTCGCCTACCTCGCGGTCCACAACGGCGATCTCGACTCGCGCGACAACGTAGGCCTGCGCGCCCTGTACGACTGGACCCGCGATGAGGTCGCATTCCCGGCCCTCGAGCGATGGATCACCGCCGGACACGATGCCGCGCTGCTCAAGCGGATGGGCTACGACCCGGAGGTGCCGCTCAACACGAAGCTCGTTCACCGCAGGGGGGAGCTGGTCACGATCGGGCGCGATGCCCGCGAGCAGCTGACATTGGCCAACCTCCGGCTCGTCGTGTCGATCGCCAAGAAGTACATCGGCCGCGGGATGAGTTTCCTGGCCCTCACCCAGGAGGGCAACATCGGCCTCATCCGGGCGGTCGAGAAGTTCGAGTACGAGCGGGGCTACAAGTTCTCCACCTATGC
>JADGPQ010000119.1 GCA_017882325.1 Thermoleophilia bacterium | reverse complement strand
GGGCGCGCCGGACCCAGCGGCCCCTTCCGACTCGTCACGACCATGACGTATATGTCCCCGACCTCGCCTCGCCCACCGGAGGGTGCTTCGTGAAGATCACCGCCGTGCCCGTGGAGAGGCCCGAACACGACATCGGTGGCGGGTGGCGCGCCGAACTCTGTGAGGGGGTGTCCACCGTGCTCGCGCCCCGTGCGCCGGGCCTCGGCATCACGCCTGACGAAGGCGTCATCGCGGGGCAGCGCGCCGCGCGCCTGGCTGCTGACATCGTCACCGCCGTGGCGCGGCAGCGGGCCTGAGCCGCTGATCGTCGCATCGTGTCACGCCGCTTCCATGCTTCCCCCTTGCTTTGGGCATCTTTCCCTAGACGCGAGTTCCATCGTTCCGGCGACCCTTAGGACCGACACTACAGGTGGAGCAACTAGGGACCCCTTGGGAGGATTCACAGTGACACGCGAGGAGAAAGCGCAGGCAGTTGATTCGGTGCTCGGAAGGTATGAGCACCTTGGCGCGACCGTCGTTAGCGACGATAGCACCCTGTGCCGGCTCCTGCAGACGCTCGAGTGCTCTGGCACCGACAGGGACGTCGGTGAGTACCTCTGCTCTTTCCTCGCCGTGTAGTGGCTTTGCCGCACGAGGCGCGGCGGCCGACGGTGGCACGCGACAGGTCAGGCCCCGGCGGTAGGGCCCAAAAGGCGAGATATCGCCGCACGGGGCCGCCGGGGCCTTCCTGTTGACGCCGCTCGCCTACCCGCCAGGGATGTGCTCGAGCCTGTCTACCAGCGAGGCGTTGCGGATTGCGCCGGCCGCCATCTGTCCGACGCTGGTCAGGAAGTCGACGTACTCGCCGTAGTCGCGTGGCACCGTATCGAACACGTCGATCAGGCCGATGACTTGCTCTCCGGCGACCAGCGGCATGCAGAACTCACTCTCGAATCCATATTCCGTCATGCTGGCGCGCTCCTGGGCGGTGAGGCGTGGGTCGTCCAGTCCGGCAACGGCCATTGCCTCTCCGCTGCGCACGGCCATGGCCGTCGCCGGGAACTTGTCCATGTCGAGCACCGCGCCTACGACGGCTTCGTCGAGGCCGTCGACGTCGGCGCTGACCACGCAGTGCAGGGTCTCGCCCTGGAGTTTGTAGATGTCGCAGTCGGCCGCCTCGACCGCGGCGCGCACACGCTCCGCGAGCGCGCCGAGCGTCTTTTCGAGATCACGGGTCTGAGAAACGAGCGCGCCAATGTCCACGATCTCACGAAGTAACCCCGCGCGCTGCTCCGCCTGCCCGAGCAGCAGCGCATTCTCGAACGCGCTCGCCAGCGTCTGCCCGGCGCTTTTCAGGAAGCTCAGATACTCGGCGTAATCGCGCTCCCGCGTGTCGTAGATGTCGATGAGTCCGCAGAGTTCGTCGTTGACTACGAGCGGCACGCATACCTCGCTGGCGTAGCCGTACTCGCGGTACGCGCGCCGCTCGCTCTCGCTGAGCTGAGGGTCGTCGGGACTCGTGATGATGAGAGTCTGATGACTGTTCATGGCGGCCACGACGGTGGGGTAGCTTCGGAGGTCGAGGAGCTCGCCCACCGAGCGCTCGTCGTAGCCGCTGCGGTCGAAGCTCGCCACGCAGCGCAGACCGTCACCGGTCACGCGGAAGATGTCGCAGTTGGCCGCGTCGACGGCTACCTGCAGCCGCTCCGCGACGTGCCGCTGCAGGCCTTCGACGTCGGACGGGCGACTGCCCAGATTGCCCAGCTCCATGAGCTCGTTGAGGATCCTGCTGCGGCGCTCGGCCCACTCCAGAAGGGCGGCGTTCTCGAGAGCGTGCGCGGTCACTCCGCACAGCCCCCGGATCAGCTCCAGATGCGGGCCGAAATCACACGGCGCATAGTCCGAGAGCTCGACAAGCCCGATCACGTGCCCTCCTGAGACCAGCGGCACAGACAGCTGCGCCTGGTAGCCCCATTTCTCGAGCGAGTAGCGGGCCTCCTCGTCGAGCAGCGGATCGTCCAGGCCCGCGATGGTGACCATCTCGCCGGTCTCGACGGCGCGCCGACTGCAGGGATAGCGCGGGAGTGGGATCACGACGTCCTCCCACTCGAGGTCGAAACGGCCGCCGTCGTAGCTCACGAGCGCCCGGAGCGTATCGTTCTCGACGGCGTAGACGTCTACGACCGGCGCGCGGGTGAGCTCGGCGATCCGTTGAGTCACGGCGCGCAGCACTTCGTCGGCGCTCTGGCGTGTGGTCGCGTCGAGGCCAGCTTCGATGACCTGGGCCAGGTCCCGATTGCGTCGCCGCAGCCTGGCGATCACGCTCGCGCCGCCGAGCCGCCCCACGTCGCCCGCGTCTTCGCGGAGTGGGTCGACGAGGCGGCGCAGCACTCTGTCCGGCGCCTGCACAGGATACGGGCGAAGTCTTGCAGCGGACGAAGCGGCGTACGGATCGACGGCGAGGCTGGGGTCTGACGGAGCCACCTCCTCCTGCCATGGCTCATCGCCTGCAATGTGCTGCGCCGCCTGTCGGGCCATGAACTCGGCGAAGGCGATGTTGGCGCCCGTGAACGCGCGCGGTGCGCGGGAATCGGAGAGCTGCATGACGCCGGCGTGCCGGCCGCCGATGATAAGGGGAAGCGCGAGGAGCGCCGCTTCGCCCTGCTCGCGATAGGCCTCGGCAGCGCCGCGAGCGAGCAGACTGGTCGAAGCCAGGTCGGCGATCACCAGCCGGCGCCCGTTGCGCAGGACCTCAGCCGGCGCCGGAGCGTCTTCAAGCGGAACGACTCCATCTGCGGAAGACGGCCCCCCGGCCGGGCCGTACCCGGCGACAATGCGGAGCCGGCCTTCGCCGACGAGGAGCGCGAAGATGCACGAGGTGGCTCCAATGCCTTCGGCCGCGACCTTGGCCAGCGCGGATAGCGGCGGGCGCAGCGGGTCGAGGTCGCCGTCGCCTGCAGTGAAGGCGGGCAGCAAGCCGGTCGAGGCGGCGGGCTGCCTGTCTCGACTCTGGCCACGAAGCAGCGCCTCGACGTCGGCACGCCGGTAGCGCCGATGTCCGCCGGGGCTCCGGTAGCAGACCAGCTTTCCAGTGTCGCTCCACCGCCGGAGGGTGTTGAGACTCACTCCGAGCGTCGTCGCCGCCTCGCCGAGGCGCAGCCAGTCTTGGCCGTTGGCTTTTCCTATGCGCATTGCGCGGGGCTCTGAGCGGTGGTCGGTGGGCGGAACTTCATCAATTCTACGTGGCTCTCTCTCTTTGTCCAGGCGAAAGAAACGATCGAGGGGGATGAAGCGAGCGCAGCAGGACAAAACGCCTGCCCTGGGCCAGGCGCCGCTCAACTTCATCGCCGGCGCGTCGTGGGGCTGCTCGTGGGCGACCGGTCCGAACGGCAACATGCGATCGCGCCCAAGAGAATCGTCAGAATCACTCGCCGAAACGCCGCGCGTCGGCCTGAAGGGCCATTGCCTGACACATGTCGTCAGGTCGCCGAGCAGACTATGAAAGTAGCATGGCGCTCTTACGCGTCCTCGGCGCCGACCTTGCCAGCACGCTCGCTGAGCGTCATGACGAGTTCGCGGGCCATGTCGGCGAACGCCGCACCGACCGGCGTCGACGGATCGAGCGCGGCCGGAGCGCCCGTGTCGCCGCCCTGTCTGGTCGCCTCATCGAGCGGGATGCGACCGAGAAGGCGCGCGTCCATCAGACGGACGATCTCGTAGGCTCCGCCGCGCCCGAAGATGTAGTGGCGGCTGCTGCAGTCCGGGCACACGTAGTAGGCCATGTTCTCGATGACACCGAGAACCCGTTGCTTGGTCATCTTCGCCATCTTGGCCGCCTTGATGGCCGTCTTGGCGGCCGCCTCCTGAGGAGTGGTTACGATGATCATGTCCGCCCCCGGGATCATCTGTGCGATCGTGAGGGCTATGTCGCCGGTTCCCGGCGGGAGATCGATGAGAAGGAAGTCGGGACTGCCCCACAGCACGTCCCCAAGAAACTGTTCGATGGCTCGGCCCAGCATCGGACCACGCCAGATCACGGGCTGGTCGTCCGACAGGAAGAAACCCATGGAGATGACTTTAACGCCATGAGCCTCGGGCGGGACGAGCTTGCCTTCATGCATCTCTGGAGGCACGGCCGCGAGCCCCATCATCAGAGGGATGGTGGGGCCGTAGACATCGGCGTCGATCAGTGCCACGGCGTGCCCCTGAGCGGCCAGGGCGACCGCGAGATTCGTGGTCACTGTGGACTTGCCCACGCCTCCTTTGCCGCTGGCGATGGCGATCGTGCGCGTCTTCGAGCCGGGGCCGAAGAGGCTCCGCGTCAGCTCGTGGCGATCGCTGAGTCGCGCCGCCATCGCATCGCGTTCGTCGCACGACATGGCGTCGAGCTTCACCTCGACGGCGCGTCCGTCGGCGATCGCCGAAAGAGCCTGCTCCGCCTCAGCGCGGATCTGGTTCCTCAATGGGCACCCTGCAGTCGTCAGCACGATCGTGGCGCCGACGTGGTCAGCGTCGGCCACGATGTCGCGCACCATGTCGAGTTCCACGATGCTTCTCTGGAGTTCGGGATCCTTGACGGCGGTCAGAGCCCGCCGAACGTCTTCCTGGGTCACGTCTGAGCCTCCCCGTGTAGGTCGTGTGGATGGTCTGCCTCTACGTACCCGGCGTGCTCGCGCGCAAGTCGGGCGACGACCGTACATGCCACCGGGCCCGGCGAGGCTTCACACGCGAGCAGTGCGCCTTCACATCATCTCAAGAAAGCGACGTCAAGCTGTACCCGGTTCGGGCGGCGGTTGTGACCCGATAGCGGCCGCTCAAGGGCAAGAGGCGGGAGGAGACGTCATGGAGAGTCTGCTCGGGATCGACTCTGTCCCGCTGAGACCGGGGCTCGTCGCGCTGGTGTTCGCGGCCGCGACGCTGATCTTGATCATCAGGGGGGCCACGGCCGGGCGCCGGCCGGCGCGCGTCGCGCTGCGAGACCAGCCGACCACGCACCGCGCGGCGATGGCGACGCTAGCGGACGTCTATCGTCGCGGCGACACCACGCATGAAGACTACGTGGAGCTCTCGCGGATGCTTCGCGGCCACTGACTTCGCCGTTCACAAGTCCGGCAGAGGCAGTTCAAGAGTTCTTCACAAGTTCAGTGTACGCTGGTAAGCGAAATCGGCTTCGTCGCCCAATCGCGGGCGGCTACGGCAACGAAGACCGCGCCCTGCCGGCGCGTCTGATGCAAGGAGCACGCTCGTGAGGAAGAATTGGAAGATTATCGTGATCGCGGCCGTGGTGGCCGTGCTCGGCCTGTCGGTAGTGGCCGTCGCGTCCGGCGGCGCGAAGGTCAAGGACCCGCTCCGTGGCCGGGCAGCGTGCGGCCAGCTCATGAGCAACCCGGAGGTCGTGGCCGCGATGCAAACCTTGAGGGACGAGCATCGCCAGGACATGCGGGCGTGGTCCGGCAAGTACGGAGCAGACCCGAGCGGCGCCGAGGCACAAGCTGCTCTCAAGACGCTGCGCCAGGAGCACTGGAACGACATGAAGGCGCTCTTCAAGGAATTCGGTATCCAGGTGCCCAAGGGCGCCGGTCCGGGCGTCTGCGGCGGCCAGGGCGGGATGATGGGCGCCGGCCCGGGCTCGGGCACGGGCGATCAGGGCTCTGGCAGCGGCGGCATGATGGGTGGCAGCGGCGGCATGATGGGTGGCGCCAGCTACTGAGTATGGCGCAAGGAACGCGGCGGTGAGCTGTGAGGCGGCGAGGTGGGCACGAGAAGGCGCCCGCCCCGCCGCCATTCTGTTGGTAGACAATCTGTCGACACCCGTGCTCCACGTGAAACGCGGGTGTCGAGCGCGTTCGCGGACCGGCTTGGGCCGCTCTCGGTCCGGCGGCCCGGGGAGGTGCAGCGTAGTGTTTCACGTGAAACACCCGCTGGCGTGCCAGCCCAGGGGAGAACGATGAGGGGCCCCTCGTGGGGCTCCTCATCACCATCTGGATCGGCGACGCCGGCCGGCGCTCCTGGCCTCAGGGCCGGCTGCTCACGGGCTGTCACCACCTGCCGTCCGCCGATGTAGCTCAGGATGACTTGGTCTATCCTCCGAGAGCCACGACCTCCGCCGGTGCACCAGATCGCGACGTGCGGACGAGCGTCGCATCGTCCCACGTCGAGCGTCCCACGGAGCGCATCCCTCGGTCTTCTTCATTTCCCACGTTGCGCGTCATGCGTGGCATGTGCACCTGACGCTCGTCCGCCGCCACTCGGCCCCTGAGAGTGCTACGCCTTCATGTTGACCGGCTCGGCGTTGCCGGCGCCGGTGGCGTAGGTCTGCTTGAAGATCTCCATGAGGATGGGACTCTGTCGCACGTCGGCCAGAGAGATCTCGGCGTGGTGCTTCGTGTAGCCGTTGCCGATGAGCATGGTGGTGTCGGCGCCGATGCCTTCGGCGCCCAACGCGGCCGACGTGAAACTCGTCGCCATGCTGAAGAAGTAGACTATCCCGTCGTCCTTGGTCGCGAGGACTGAGGCCATCTCGGTGTCCGGGATGTCGACGCAGTTGATCGTGAGGTCGGCCATCTCGCCGCCGGTCGCCTTCTTGACCTCCTCGTACACGAACAGCTGGTCGGTGGCGCTGCCCTGGAAGATGTAGTCGCAGAACCCGGTCTTCTCCAGGCGCCTCCTGCCGGCATCTCCGTGCACGAGGCCGATGACCCTGCCGGTGACACCAACGCGATTGCGCGCCTCGTAGGCGCAGAGGAGGCCGCTCTTGCCGCCGGCGCCGATGATGAACACGGTCTGGCCCGGCTTGCAGAGCTTGGCGGCCTGCGCCGGGGCGCCGGCCACGTCGAGGATCGCCAGCGCGAGCGCCTCGTCCATGTCGGCGGGCATCTTGGCGTAGATGCCGGTCTCGAAGAGGATGGCCTGGCCCTTCACCTTGACCTGGCACGTGTCCTTGTTGATCGAGATGACCTCGTCGACCTTGAGCGGCGTGAGAGACAGCGAGACAAGGGTGGCGATGCGATCGCCGACCTTGAGATCGCGGTCCTTGAGCTTGGGGCCGATCTCTTTGATCGTACCGAGCAGCATGCCGCCCGAACCCGTGTCGGGGTTGTGGTGCTTGCCGCGGCTTTCGATGATGTCGAGGCTGTGACGCGCCATCTTCTGCACGTCGCCGCCCTCGACCTCTTCGATCTGCGTGAAACTCGCCGCGTCGACGTTCAGCGTGTCGACGTCGATGAGGATCTCGTTGTCGTAGATCTCCATCGTGTTGTCGATGCGCTTTGCCGGCTGCGGCAGCACTCCCTTGGGCTCGATGACCCTGTGGGCGCCGAACTTGTTGCCTTCCTTCATTCCTTCTCCCTCCCCTCGGGGGGTGTGTCCGCGCTCAACCGCATGAGCCGCTTCCGCGCGCGGCGTCCTCCGTGGGTTCGCTTAGCCTTCTACCTTGATGACCGCGCCGGCGCCCTGGCCGCCGCCCACGCAGGCGCCGGTGAGGCCGATCTCCTTGCCGCGCTTCTTGAGCTCGTGGATGAGTGTGACGATCATGCGCGTGCCAGTGCTGCCGAGCGGGTGGCCGAGGGCGACCGCCCCGCCGTTGACGTTGACGATGTCCGGATCGAGGCCGAGTTCGCGAATGGCGAGCGCGGCCACGCACGCGAACGCCTCGTTGAGTTCGGCGAGCTGGACGTCCTTGCTGGTCAGTCCGGCCCTCTCGAGCGCCTTCTGGGCGGCGACGGTTTCGCCGAGGCCCATGATCGCCGGGTCCACGGCAGCCGTCGCGTAGCTGACGAGCTGGGCGATGGGCGTGATGCCGAGCTCGGCCGCCTTCTTGCGCGACGTGACGACGACCGCGCTGGCGCCGTCGGCGATGGCCGAGGCGTTGCCGGCCGTCACCACGCCGCCGGCCTTCTTGAACACGGGCTTGAGGCCGGCGAGGGCCTCCGGCGTGGTCTCACGAGGGCACTCGTCGGTGTCGACGATCTTGGGGTCGCCTTTACGCTGTGGGATCACGACGGGGACGATCTCGTCCTTGAACTTGCCGCCCTTGATGGCCGCGCTCGCGTTGAGTTGGCTCCTGCAGGCGACCTCGTTCTGCAGCTCCTTGCTGATGCCGAAACGCTCACTGAGATTCTCCGCCGTCACGCCCATGTGGGTGCCGCCTATGGCGCACCAGAGGCCGTCGAGCACCATGGCGTCGAAGATCTGATCTGACGGCAAGCCCATGCGGTAGCCGCTGCGTCCGTTCTGCAGCAGCCAGGGCGCGCGCGTCATGTTCTCGGTGCCGCCGACGAGGTACAGCTCGCCATCGCCCGCCTTGATGGCGTTGGCCGCCATCGCCATGGCGGCTGCGCTGGAGACGCAGACGCGATTGACGGTGATGGCCGGCACGTTGTCAGGGATGCCGGCCTTCAGCTCGGCCTGGCGGGCGGTGTTCTGGCCCAGGCCGGCTTGGATGACGTTGCCGAAGATGACTTCGTCCAGCTGCTCGCCGGTGACCCCGGCGCGCTTGAGCGCCTCGGTCATCGCGATAGCGCCGAGCTCGACGGCCGGGGTGGTGGCGAAGCCACCCTGGAAGCGGCCTTGCGCGGTGCGTACCGCAGAGAGAATGACGATGTCGTTGTCAGACACGGTTTCCTCCTCGTGTCGTAGCGTGTGTGGCTGCAGCCCCCGCCGCGAGATCCACGCTCTGCTCCACGACACATTGATTGATGGTCGATCTGTTGATGGTACTTCCTCACGCCTCTTCGTGACGGCGGACGACTTCTTGCGCCAGGAACGCGGCGACCTCGAGCGGCGTGGTGCGCGGCCCGAAGCCGGCGTCGTAGCCGAGCTCTTTGGCGAACGCGTTGTTGATGCGTGGTCCCCCGACCACGATCACGAAGCGTTCGCGCACGCCCTCGGCCTCGAGCAGCTCGATGAGCTGCGTGAGGTGCTGGACGTGGATGTTCTTCTGCGTGACGATC
>JADGPQ010000118.1 GCA_017882325.1 Thermoleophilia bacterium | reverse complement strand
GTGGCGAGCTACGAATCGCTGCCGCTCGCCGCCACCATCGACTATGTGCGTATCGGGCTCGCCTCGGTGCTCACCGCGGCCGGCGAGCGCGCCGTCAAGCTTCTCGACACACTGTGGTCCGGCCTGGCGACTGGGCTGAGCGTGGATCCCGAGCTCCCAGACCTGGGACTCAGCATCCACGCCATCACCGCGCAGTCGCTCACGGCCGAGGCCAGCCTGCTCGCCCAGCCCGTGTCGTTCACCGTGGTGAGCACGTCGGGCGCCGAGGGGATCGAGGACCGCGCGACCCTGCTGCCGCTCAGCGCGCGCCGGCTGGCGGCGATGGTCGATCTGGGCGAGGGCGTCATTGCCATCGAGTCGCTGGTGGCCGCGCAGGCGATCGACCTCCGCGGGCGCGGGCCACTCGGGCGCGGCACGGCCGCCGCGCACGAGCTCATCCGCCAGCGCATCCCGTTCGCGCGCGAGGGGCGCACGGCGCCCGCGGACCCCGGGCTCCTGCGCGGGCTCATCCGCAGCGGAGCGCTCGGTCACCCGCAGGGCGACGGCCTCACCTAGCCGTACACGGTGATGTAGACCCAGATCCCCAGCGCCGTCGCGAGCAGGTACACCACGTAGGCGGTCCGCATGGCGTTCTTGTACCGGCTCAGGCTCTGGCCCCTGGCGGTCAGCTGATTGGCGCGGATCATGACGACCATGCCGATGACGACGCCGATCAGCCCGGCGGACGCGTGGACGGTGGTGAGTGCATCGACCGACTTGCTGAGGTTGCCGGGGAGACCGGGACGGATGTAGAGCCAGTACGAGCGGATCATCCACACGACGACGGGTATCGCGTTGAGCACGACCGCGGACGTCTGCACCCAGCGATGTGCCTCGTATCGCCTGGACCTGGCGAGCACCACGCCGACCGTGAGCATGACGAACGCCGCGACCATGATGACCAGCGAGAGATCGGCGCCGATGCTGCTGTGCGGGCGCAGGAACCCCGCGCCGCCGAGATAGCCGATCATCGCGCCGCGTTCCGTGAGCGTGGCGCTGAAGCTGAACTGAGCATGTGGACCTCCGCGTAGGGTGCCGGCGTCGACAGTATCCCGGCCACGCGGCAAGGGCAACGTCGGCGTTCGGGTCAAGCTTCGGCGGGCGCCTCCCACAGCGAACGCACGCTCGCGCGGATGGAGGCGGTGGTGACGCGCTCGAGGGGACCCTCGTCGCCGGCCGGCGGCTCGGGTCCCGTCTGTACCTGCTCGAAGTGCGCGAGCACGGCGTCGGTGAGAAAGCGCGAGCGCTGCGCGTACCCGTGCGTGTCGGCTTTGGCCCACGGCTGCGTGTAGTAGCGCAGCGGGTGGCTGACGTAGAGCTGCTCGCGGGCGCGCGTGCAGGCGACGTAGAAAAGGCGGCGCTCCTCTTCGATCTCGGCGGCGCTGCCGGTGGCCATGTCCGACGGGATGTTGCCGTCGGCGGCGTGGATGACGTAGACGACATCGAACTCGAGGCCCTTGGCCGAGTGCATCGTGGAGAGGACGAGGTAGTCCTCGTCGAGGAGCGGCGGGCCGGCGAGCTCCTGCGTGTAGGCCGGCGGGTCGAGCACCAGCTCGGCGAGGAACTGCGAGCGGCTCTGGGCGCGGGCCGCGAGCGCCTCGATCTGCTCGAGGTCGCGCAGGCGCGCCTGCACGTTGTCGTAGCGGCGCTCGAGCAGCGGCCCGTAGACGCTGCGCACGGCGTGGACCTGCGCCGGCACGTCGCCGGGGCCGGCGGCGGCGAGCGTCGCGAAGAGCTCGCCGACGGCGGGCCAGGCGACGCGCGCGGGCTCGGGCACGCGGGCGCCCGCCCACGCCGAGAAGTCGCCGCCGGCGGCGCCCAGCGTCTGGAGGAGCGCCGCCGCCGTCTTGGGCCCGATGCCGGGCACCAGGCCCAGCACGCGCAGGCCCGCCATGGCGTCGCGCGGGTTCTCGGCGAGGCGTAGGAAAGACACGAGGTCCTTGACGTGCGCCATCTCGACGAAGCGCAGACCGCCGTACTTGTGAAACGGGATGTTGCGGCGCGAGAGCTCCATCTCGAGGGCCATCGAGTGGTGCTGGGCGCGGTACAGCACCGCCTGGCGCTTGAGCTCGGTGCCCTGCTCGCGGTGCTCGAGGATGCGCTCGCAGAGCCACTGCGTCTGCTCGTCGTCGTCGCGGCAGGTGGCGAGCACCGGGCGGCCGCCGCCCGCGCGCTCGGTCCAGAGCTCCTTGTCGCGGCGCTCGGCGGCCTCGGCGATGAGCGCGTTGGTGGCCGCCACGATGGCGGTCGTCGAGCGGTAGTTGCGCGTGAGCGTGTGTACCTCGGCGCCGGGGAAGCGCTGCTCGAAGTCGAGGATGTTGCGCACCGTGGCGGCGCGGAAGCCGTAGATGGCCTGGGCGTCGTCGCCGACGCAGGTGACGCCGGTGCCGTCGGGGCGCAGCAGCGAGACGATGTCGGCCTGCAGCGCGTTCGTGTCCTGGAACTCGTCGACCAGCACGTGGTCGAAGCGCTCGCGCACGCGCGGGCCGCCCGCCGGATCGGCGAGGAGCCCGCGCCAGAACAGCAGCAGGTCGTCGTAGTCGAGCACCTGCTGCTCCTCCTTGGCGTCGGTGTAGCGGGCGAAGAGCTGCGCCAGGCCTTCCTCGGCCGGCAGGCACCAGGGGAAGGCCGTGTGCAGCACCTCGTTCAGCGGCAGCTGGGCGTTGACGCAGCGCGAGTACACGTCGAGGCAGGTGGACTTCTGCGGAAAGCGGGAGCCGCCGCGGCCGAGGCCCAGGGCGGTGCGGGCGACGTGCATGAGATCTTCCGCGTCGCCCCGGTCGAGGATCGTGAAGTCCGGCTGCATGCCGATGTCGCGGGCGTGGATGCGCAGCAGCCGGGCGGCGATGGCGTGGAAGGTGCCGCCCCAGACGCGCACCGAAGCGCCGCCCGCACCCCTGCCGTCGCCGGTGGCCGCCAGCAGCGCTTCGACGCGCCGCAGCATCTCGGCGGCGGCGCGGCGCGTGAACGTGAGCAGCAGGATGCGCCGCGGATCGGCGCCCTGGCCGATGAGGTAGGCCACGCGGTGCACCAGCGTGGCCGTCTTGCCGGTGCCGGCGCCGGCGACGATGAGCAGCGGCCCGTCGCCGTGCTGCGCGGCGGCGAGCTGCTCTGGGTTGAGATCGTGGAGCATGGCGGAGTCCTCCTCGACGCGGTGACCGCAGGATAGCATCGATGGGGGACGGATGCGAACGTGTGTTCGTCACCGCGCGAGGCCGTTTCGCGCGGGAAGCGGCGGGCCGAAATTGACCGCACCGTCCCGCCCGCCGCCTATCCGCGATACTATCTGCCTCATGAACGACGACCTCATCGGCGCCTTCGAGGAGCTTCCCTATCCGTTCTGGCGGACCCTCGGGGAGGACACCGTGCGTCTCGGCAAGGCCAGGCATCACGTGCCGGTGCTGCTCGAGGTTGACGTGACCGCCGCCAGAGCAGCGCTGGCGAATCGCAAGCAGCAGGGTGAGCCGGAGGTGTCCTTCACGGCCTGGGCCGTCAAGTGCGTCGCCCAGGCCGCCGCGGAGCACAGACGGGTGCACGCCGTGCGCCATGGTCGCAAGAAGCTTGTGACGTTCAGCGACGTCGACATGACCCTCGCGGTCTACCGGCGTCTCACCGGCGACGGGTCCGGCGAGCGGCTCCCCATGCCGTTCGTGCTCCGCAAAGTAAACGAGAGCAGCCTGCAGCAGGTCGGCGACGAGATCCGCAGCGCGCAATTTCACCCGTTGCCCCCCGGCGAGCAGTGGCTGAACCACCATGCGAACGTGCCGCCGCCCTGGCTGGTACGGCTCGGACTCGCGGCGCCCCGCCGTCTCCGCGACTGGTTCTACTGGGACCGCCTGCTGGGCGACCCCTTCCGGGTCAAGAAGACGATGGGGACCGTGATGGTCACGTCCGTGCCGCTGACCAGCAAGTCGGGCGGCGCGGCCTGGGGGATTCCCGTCGGCCTGCATCCGCTGATCGTGGCGTTTGGAGCGATCGGCCGCAGACCCGGCATCGTCGAGGATCGTGTGGAGGCACGCGACATGCTGAGCATGACCGTGCTCTTCGACCACGACGTGGTGGACGGCGTGCCAATGGCGCGGTTCCTGCGGCGCCTAACCGACCTGATGGAGAGTGCAGCCGGGCTGTGACGTCGCGCGCTCGCCGGCGCCGGCCCGTCAGCCCGTCTGCGTCCTCCGCGCCGCCAGAACCCGCAGCGCCCGCAGCGTGATCCAACGGCTCGGCCGGCCCTTGGCCTCGATGTCCACGATGAAGCGGCCGTTGAAAGTGTCCTGGAGCTTCCAGCGCCCTTCGGCATCCTGCTTCGCGGCGAGCAGCGCGAGCGCCTCGTCCATGCGCGCGTCGCGCACGCCCAGCCCGGTCAGGATCCCCAGGATCTCGAGCACGTCGGTCTGATACATGAGCGGGAAGCCGAGGCGCCGCCAGCCGGGCTTGGAGTCGCGCCGCAGATCGTGGCTGCGCCTGTGCACGTGGTGCTTAAGCAGGAACTCGACGCCGTCGGCCAGCGTCCGCCGTACCTCCGCTGAGCGGCTCTCGGGCGGGATCTCCGCGAGCGCCTTGAGCGCCTTGACGGCCCCCATGTGACAGGTGTGGCGCCCCCAGCACATCTCCAACGGCTCGTAGGGCCAGCCGCTGGGAGCGTCGCCCTCGGCGTCGTCGAAGCGCTGGTAGGTCGTGATCCAGTCGATGGCGTGCCGCACCCGTCGGTCGTCCAGGTAGCCCAGCCTGATGAGACTGAAGGTCAGGTTGCCGGTGAGGCAGGGGATCACGCGGCTGTGCAAGCCGCCGCCGGCCTTCTTGCCGCGGTTCAAGGAGAAGCCACCCGACCCGGCGTCCTGCGAGTCGCGGAGGATGGCCTCGCAGGCGCGCTGCACGCGCTCGTCGGTGCCGTCCGCGCCGAGCTCGGCGAGGATGATGAGTTGCCACACCGTGCCCGTGTACTTGGCGGTGTAGCAACGATCGCGGTCGCCGAAGTGCCCGTCGTCGCCTTGCGCCGCGAGGATGCGAGGCACGGCGCCTGAAACCATGATCTCGTGCCGTGCCGCTACGGCTTCGGCGCTGCCGGCGCGTTCCCCGAGCAATCCGGTCAGCGTGAAGTAGCGCACGGAGGGGTCCTCGCCATCGAGGAGCCACGCGACGGTGTCGGCGCTCGGGATGGGAGCCTGGTCGCCCATTGTCCACATTGTCTCACTGCCGACAAGAGCCGAGCGGCGATGAACGTAGTGCTTCCAGGAAAGGTAGAGTAGGTCGAGTCTGCCAAAGCGTCCTTGCCTTGGGAGCGCAATGTGAGACACAGGCCGCGGTGCGTCACGTGACCATCCGCCCGTGCACCGACGCCGACCTGCCTGCCATGGTCTCCGTCATCAACGCGGCCGCCACGGCCTACTCCGGCGTGATCCCGGCAGACCGCTACCACGAGCCGTACATGCCGCTTGACGAACTGCGCGGGGAGATCGACGCCGGGGTGAGGTTCTGGGGGCTGTTCGAGGGCTTCGAGGCCGCGCTGGCCGGCGTCATGGGAGACCAGGACGTGGACGACGTCACGCTCATCCGGCACGCCTACGTGCGGCCGGAGAGCCAGCGCGAAGGCGTGGGCGGTCGGCTGCTGGCGCACCTCGAGGGCTCGACGCAGCGGCCCCTTCTGGTGGGTACCTGGGCCGACGCCTGGTGGGCCGTGGCCTTCTACGAGCGCCACGGCTTCACTCTCGTCACCCCGGCGGAGAAGGACCGGCTGCTGCACCGGTATTGGAGCATCCCCGAGCGGCAGGTGGAGACGTCGGTGGTGCTGCGCCGCATGAAGTGACCTGAGGGCGTAGTCATTTGTTCCATGCAACCCCGCTTCACCGGCGCCGATGCTTCTACCCGAACCTGACACATCTTCCCGCGACAGACCTTCGCGCGTTCGGGAGACCGCCCATGCAACTGCTCATCGCCCACAAGGCCGCTGCGACTCGAGAGGCGCTCGCCCGGGCGATCACCGCTGGCCGGGACGGAGACTTCGAGGTGATCGAGTCCGGCGAGGGCACGGAGGCGGTGGAGCTGCTCCTTCAGGACGACTCGCCGCGGCTCGCGGTGGTCGACTGGGACCTGCCCGGGCTCGACGGCCCCGAACTGTGCCGCCTGGTGCGTGACTTCCATCTGGGTGGCCCGCCGTACATCGTGCTGCTGGCCGCCGGCCGCCACCCCGACATCGAGGAGGGTCTCGAAGCCGGCGCGAACGATTGCATCCGCACGCCGGCCGGCGCCGCCGAGATCCGCGAGCGCGTGGTCGCCGGGCGACGTTTCGTAGAGGTCCCCTGGGAGCGAGCCGAGCGCGGTGCGATGCTCGAGGTCGTGCGGTCGCCTGACTTCGACGTCGAGGCGTTTGAGCTGACCGAGACCCGTGACTCGCCGGCCGCCGCCGGCGCACGTGCACCTCACAAGGTCGAGCTGCAGGCGGTGCTGAGGGAGCGCTGACTCCCCCCGTGCTCAGCTAGATGCGCCGCCCCCAGCGCAGACCAGATTCGCGCTGCACCGACGGCGCCAGGCTCACCAGCGCGATGAGGCCGCCGATCGAGCCCCAGATCGGCTGCTGGACGTTGTAGCCGATCACCTGGTGCTCGACCAGCTCGAAGATGACCAGTCCGCAGCCCACGGCAAAGGCGCCGAACCAGGCCCAGGGCCGGCGCTGCAGCAGTCCGAACGCCACGACCAGCGGGAAGATGCCGAGCACCAGGAGCAGGGTCACGCCGGGGATGCGGTAGTCGTGAAACGGCGAGTCTTCGATGTACGACAGCGGCATCTTGAGCAGGTCGCCGCGGGGCTTGATGGCCAGCGCGCCGCCGCCGGCGATGCCGCCGAGGGCCTGCAGCACGAGCAGCCCGAAGAGCGCCCACGTGAGTGCCGGTCGCCGATGACGGTCTGCCGCGCCCTTGGCCATGATCGTCCTTTCGTGCGTGGTCCGCGCGTCCGCGCGTCAGGGTAACATGCTGC
Source organism: Thermoleophilia bacterium (assembly GCA_017882325.1). Lineage (GTDB taxonomy): Bacteria > Actinomycetota > Thermoleophilia > UBA2241 > UBA2241 > CAIXSE01. Next base: position 1,951 of record JADGPQ010000118.1, on the reverse strand, counting down.
CGTATGACACTGAAGGCGGCGGTGGCGTCGAACCTGGGCGCCCCACTCCTGCAGGATCTTGTCGCGGGACGAGGCGACGAGGCCGTAGCGCGCGTCGGGGCAACGGCCTAGCGGGCGCGGGCAGAGGGCGAAGGGGGACAGACTGCGCACAGTGGCAATGCGCTCGCGTGCCAATCACGCGATCAGGTACGGGAAACGAACCCCCGGGCTACATCAGGCAGCGATGCCTGTCAGGCGGCGGGTCGCCGGTCCGACGGTGCGAGGTGTCGCAGGCGTTGTCATGCTGCCGGCGCCGACCCCGACCTTGGGGGCGGGGACAGCGGGCGCGGGTTCGAGGGACACCAGGCGGCCTGCGTTGGGAATCTCCAGACCCTCGTCGAGCGCCCAGGCGATGTAGTCGTCGAAGGCGTCGCGGAGGTTGCGCAGCGCCTCGTCTTTGGTCGCACCATCGCCGGCGATGGTGGGGATCTCTTTGATCCGGTACAGAACGTACCTCTCGCTGCCCTCGGTGCGGATCTCAAAGGTGCGCGCATACGGCTGGAGGCGGTAGTACTCAAGGTCCCTGTTCATGATCCTCCTCTGCCTCAAGCCGGAGAAGCTCATCTGTAGTGGCCAAGCCATCGGCGGCCATGTAGTCCCGCAATGATCTGTGGCGGGGCACCTGACCGCGTAGCTCGGGGTGGTCCGGGTGACGGTAGTGTACATGGTTGCCTAGGTCGCGGGCGACGAAACCGAAGCCTTCGTAAGGCTTGCGAAGCTGCGCCTCGCCCCAGCCCGACTTGTTGCGGCGCAAGCGCTCGAGCACCTTGAAGGCGCTTCTCGGAAAGGAAGCACCGGCATCCGGAGCCTCGGCGTAGCGCGTGTGGAAGTAGTCCTTGGCGGCGTCGAGGTTGCGGGTCATGCGCAGGTGGTAGCCGGCGGTCTCGAGGCGCGCGGCGGGCTCGCGCTTCTGCGGAAGAGGGATTAGTCGAGCAGGATCTCGGACGGCTGGCGGAAGCGCACGCGCTCCTCGTACTGCCTGTCGAGCTCGCCGAGATACGCGTCGACGTCGTGCGCACCCAGCTCGAACATGGCTTTCTCCACCGTGCTGGCCACCTGGGCGCCCCCGACCAGCATGATCGGGTATTCATCATCGATGACTTCGGCCTGGACCGGCCGGGAGAAGAAGCTCGTCGTCACGTAGGCGCCTATCCATCCACGACGGAGGCGAGCGACCGTACGCGCGATGTGGTTTCCGTTCGTGGGAACACTCGCCTTCTCGCACTTTGCTTGGCCGAGCAAGACGAGTCTGGTTCCTCCGAGCCCCTGCCCGACATCAAGCCGCCCAATGAAGTCGGCTCCGCCATCGGCTGACGGCGGTGTGATCCAGCCTCTCACATAGTCCATGCCAGAGGTCGTGACCACGTCTTGGACCACGTGTTCGGCAAGCAACTCAAACCGGTGCTTTCGGTCTGCGTAGTGCTTGGCAATCGCAACGAGAGTCTTGCCCTGTTTCGATCCTTCGGGTGGTCGTTGCTCCTCGGCGCTGACCGTTCTGAGCCTCGAAAGCATCCGACGGACCTTCGGGAGCGATGTCGAGCCGTGCTTGACCCACCATTGCCAGGCTGCGGGAGCCTGTGCGAGGCATTCGTCGAGGGAGAGACTCGGGTCCCGGCGCGCGTTGATCCAGCCCCAGCCCAGTTCCTCTCCTTCGCTGACTGCGCTCATCACGACGAAATCGTATCGAACGTTGGAGAAGGCCCGTTGAGTCTTTTGGTCCAGTTGGCTGACAAACTCCGCTCTTTCGATTACGCCGAAACCCTGGAACTGAACGTAGCCCTGTGACTTTCCCGCCTGGGGGACGCCTCGAAAGAAGAGGAGGGGAGTAGCTCGCTTCCTGCTCCCAACATCGAGACCGGTGTGCAAAGGGAACTGCTCTCTCACGAGAAGTTGATTGCCCGGTGAGTCGACC
>JADGPQ010000321.1 GCA_017882325.1 Thermoleophilia bacterium | reverse complement strand
CGCAACGTGGGACGGGCGAGGTGCGACATTCAGCTGGAGGCTACCCCCGACGCAGGACACGAGCGCGGTCGCGGCGACCGGTGCCGCATCCAGAATCGCTGCATGAACGACCAGGTCGAGGTACGGGCAGAAGAGACGCTCGAGTCGCGTTGGGAGGCCGCGCCAGCGGTCGTCGCCGTAATCGGTCTGCAACTCGCGCTGGCGCTCGTCAGCCGTCAGCTCGACTGGAAGCTGTGGTATATGCCGTGGTGGGTCTGGATCCTGGCAGTCGGCCCCGAAGTCGTCCTCCTGGTGGCGCTCGTTTGGGACCCAGTGCTGCAGGCGCTCGAGCGCGTCGGCCATCGCCGGAACGTCGCCTTGATCTTGCTTGCGATCATCAGCGTCGAGAACGCGGTTGCGCTCGTCGCGTTGCTCGGCTCACTGATCGGCGGGCATGAGAACCGCGGTGGGCAGCTGCTGCTGAAGGGGATGACGATCTGGGGGACGAACGTGATCGCCTACGGCCTTTGGTTCTGGGGCATCGACCGCGGCGGCCCAGTCAGGCGCCGGCAGCCGGACCCTGCGGGGTGCGTAAATCGGTCCGTCATGCTGCGCGCCGCATTCGTGGCCCCGATCGTGCACGCCCGAGCCCGGCGGCACTGGTCTTGGGTGACGGCGATCGTCGTCTGCCACCGCGAAGAATTTCCGCCCAGCACGGAGCGGGATCCACCCTGGCATCCTGGCGCGGTGACCGTCTGGACGATCGGGCATGGGACTCGGCCTGCGGAAGAGCTCGTGGCGGTTGTCCGCGAGGCCGGCGCCCGCACGCTCGTCGACGTGCGACGCTTTCCGGGCTCTCGTCACAACCCCCAGTTCAACGAGCCGGCTCTCAGAACGGTGCTCGAGGAGGGCGGGATCGCCTATCGGCACGCCGTCGAGCTTGGCGGCCGCCTCGCCAGTGAGCCTGGCGAGGATGCCTTCGGCTGCCTTCGCGTCGCCGCCTTCCGCAGCTACGCCGCCCGCATGGGCACTGAGCGGTGGCAGGAGGCGCTCGCCGCGACGCTGGCCGAGCCGGCTCCCTGCTTGATGTGCTCGGAGACCCTGTGGTGGCGGTGCCACCGGCGCCTGATCGCAGAATTCCTGCATGCCCGCGGGGAGCACGTCGTCGTCTTCTCGGGCCTGGCAAGCAGCAGGAGCACAAGCCCTTGCTCGAAGCCGAGGCGCGGGATGGCCGGCTGTATCTCTGCGGCGCCCTTGTAGCGTAGGAAGCGCAGGACCTGTTCGAGGTCGCCGCGCGCCGGGAGGCGGTCGAGCAGAAGGTGGAAGTAGACGAGCCCCGCATAGGGACGCCAGCCGGTAAGGGATGAAGGAGCTTAGGTGATTGAAACGAGCTTGCTGACGTCCTACGACGACGGTAGGTGTGGGACAGGGTGATGACTGCGGTGACCGGCGCCCGAGTCGCGTTTGCGCACCCCACACGTCAGGCCGCGTCACCGGGCCGAGTCGCGATATAAGACGTCTTGATGAAGCTGAGTTACCTTTGGCGTGGTCTGCCAGGCCATCCGCTTCACCCGCCGCTGACAGACGTCACGATCGGCGCCTATACATTCGCGCTCGTTGCCGTGATCCTCAGCAAGGCCGGTGTGGCCGAGCATGCGGCAGCGAGGGCGTGGTGGCTGGCACTCGTCGTCGCGCTCGCAAGCTCCGCGTTGACTGTGCTCACGGGGTTCGTCGAGTGGCTTAAGATCACGCGCGGCACTCCGCTTTTCCGCACCGCGACCACTCACATGCTCGTGATGGCGACCGCGAGCGTCTTCTTTCTGCTCGCCGCGACCTTCGGCCACGCCTGCTATGTCGATGCGGACGTCTCGATCGGGCCGTTCATTCTCACCATCGTCGGGTTTGCCGTCCTCATGGTTGGTGGTTGGCTCGGAGGCGCGATCACCTACATCTACGGGATGCGCGTGCTGAACCTTGTCGACGAGCCGGCATCGCGCGCGGCCACTCCGATCCCGACGCCTGAGAAAGACGACTGAAGGCAGGCTCTTGGGTCAGCCTGGCACCAACACAGGCGGCCGCTAGTCCGCTATGACCGCACCGCCGATATCCACGAAGCCCTCCCCAACCTCGCCTGCCTGAAGGGTTCCAAAACTCGGGTCACGCCGCTGCGCGCGAATCACGAGTCGTCTTCGGCCTTCTCGCCGCGTTCGCCTGCCTTGACGATGTCGCCGTCTGTGAACAGGATTTCTTGTAACGCCGCGCGCCACTTGGGCATGCGGCGAAGGAGGAACTCGAGGTCCATCCCGAAGTGCTTGAACTCTTCCTCCTGGGCGTTCTCCATGATCGCTCTCGCCTGCTCATCCTTCTCGAGCGCGATCCGTTGCTCATACCACCCGATCGCCTCTGCTTCCTCTGTGAGAGACGCAATCATCCGCGCGAAGGTCCGGACATCGTCCGGGAGTTCTCCGGGTGGCTCGTGGTACTGGTCGAATCCCAAAGCGTCTCTCCTCTCGTCAAAAGTCTTTGCAGGCTCGATCAACGAACTGCAATCTGAACGGTGGCCAACAGTTCAGAAGAGCGAGACTAGCTGCCATGTCTCTTCGAGCCGGCTGATCGAGG
>JADGPQ010000117.1 GCA_017882325.1 Thermoleophilia bacterium | reverse complement strand
CTGGTGACTCACGCAAGTGTGACCTACCGAGCCGACCTTCATGTCCACTCGCGGTGTTCGGACCACCCCACCAACGCCGTCATCCGCGCGATGCGCGGGCGGGAGTCGTACGCCCAGCCACTCGACGTGTACGCGGCCGCTCGCACTCGCGGCATGGACTTCGTCACGATCAGCGACCACAACACGCTGAACGGCTCGCTGGCCATCGCCCACCTGCCCGGCACGTTTCTGAGCGCCGAGTTAGATACGTGGTTCCCGGAGGACGGGACCCGGGTCCACGTGGTGGCGCTCGGCATCGACGAGCGCACATTCGCCGAAGCCGAGCGCGCACGGGTCTCGGTGCACGACCTGGTCGCCTGCCTGCGAGAGGCCGGCGTGGTGCACTACCTCGCGCACCCGCTGTTCGACATGAGCGGCGCCCTCTCCGCCGACACGGTGGAGCGCATGCTGCTGCTGTTCAACGTCCTCGAAGGCCGCAACGGCGCCCGCGTGAACCGCTGCAACGGCCTGCTGCGCGAGATCGTCGCGACCCTGACGCCCGACAAAATCGCCGACATGGCTGCACGCCAGGGCATCGAGCCGTATGGCGATACTCCCTGGCGCAAGGCCCTTGTCGGCGGGTCCGACGATCATAGCAGCCTCTTCGTGGCCGGGGCGCACACGGTCGCACCGGGGGACGGCACCGTCGAGGGCTTTCTGGCCGCCGTCGCGCGCGCGGACTGCGAACCGGCCGGCTCCGACGGCGACGCGCGCCTGCTCGCGCACAGCATCTACACCCCCTCCTTCTGGAAGCTCCGCGAGATCCTGCGCCTCGACGAGCCGGTGCCGCGTCAAGGCCCTCTCAAGCTCATCCGCAAGGGGTTCGGGCGCATCGGCCGCGACGTACCGCTGCTGGAGAAGACCGTTCGCGGCGTGCGTAGCATCGCGCCGGGCCTCTACCGCGAGGGCGACGGCCGCGGTCCGGCCTGGGAGGAGCTGCTCGAGCGCGAGATCGGGGCGCTCCTCGCGTCCCCCGACGGCATCTATGCCGTCGACGGACGCGACCTCAACCGCCGCATCTTCACTGTCGCCCAGCGGCTCGCCGACGACGTCGTCAACCTCCACTTGCAGCCGCTCGTCGACCCCTCCGTGCAGGTGGGTGGCAAGCGCTGGCTGCAGTCCGCGTTCGCGGTCGGGATGGTCCATTTCCTCCAGCTGCCGTACTTCATCGCCTGGAGCTTGCAGAGCCGAGATCGCGCTTCCCAGGAACGGCTTCGCCGGCACTTCCTCTCGATCGGCCCTGCGGACCCGAAGATCGCCGTCTTCACCGACACGTTCGACGAAGTCAACGGCGTGTCGCTGAGCATCCGCCGACTGGCACAGACGGCGGCGGAGCGCGGCGTCGCCCTCGAGGTCATCACATCCACGAGCGCCCCGAGCGGCCAGCGCGACGGCGCCCTGAACTTCCAGGCGAACGCGTGGCGCCCCCTGGCGTTCAACCCCGCCTATCCCCTCGTGGTCCCCCCCATCGTCGACGTGATCGACTACATCGAGGAGAACGACTTCACGGCGATCCACGTGAGCACTGCCAGCGGCACCGGCCTGGTCGGCCTGCTGGCCGCCAAGCTGCTGCATCTTCCCATCACCGGCGCCTTTCACACCGACCTGCCGCGTTATGCCGAGCGTCTCTACCCGGGCACGGTCGTGCAGAAGAGCACGTGGCGCTACGTCACGTGGTTCTACAGCATGCTCGACGTTGTCTACGCGCCGTCTCGCGCCACCGCCCGCGACCTCGTGGCCCGAGGTCTCGAACCCCGCCGCATGCAGGTGCTGCCTGCATGGGTCGACGGCGACCTCTTCTCACCGTCGCGCCGAGACGACGAGCTGCGGGCGCGCTACGGCGTCAACGGAGCACCGGTGCTCGTGTACGCCGGGCGGGTCGCCCGGGAGAAGAGCGTGGACCTTCTGGCGCAGGCCTTCCGCGACGTGATCGACGCGGGAGTCTCCGCGCATCTCATGGTGGCCGGCGACGGCCCGTACCGGGCGGAGATGGAAGAGCTGCTGACGGGCTATCCGGCGAGCTTCCTGGGGGTCGTGCCGCAAGACGAGCTGGCGCGCGTGTACGCCTCCAGCGACCTGTTCGTCTTTCCCAGCAGCACCGACACCTGCGGCCTGGTGGTGCTCGAAGCCCAGGCCGCCGGACTGCCGGCGATCGTCACCGACCGCGGCGGGCCGGGGGAGTACGTGCGGCCCGGCCGCACCGGCCTGGTCGTGCCCGGCGACGATCGCGCCGCGCTTGCCGGCGCCATCCGTGCCCTGCTCGACGACGCGGACCGCCGGCGCGCCATGGGCCGCGCCGCAAGGGAGTATGTGCTCGGCATCGCCGGGGCACCGGCGGTGCACGGCGACACCATCCTCGACAGCCTCGGCGGACCGTCGCCGGCCCCCGGCTGGCGGCACTCACGCGGGGTCAGGAACGCCGTCTCCCTGAGGACGAAGAACCGCCTCGCCGCACGGCGCGACTGAGGCTCGGCTTACGCCCTCGGAAGGGCGAGGGCGGGGCGGCCCTTCCGGCCGCCTCGCCGTGTCCACCGGCCTTCTCGCGCGCCGGCCCTCGCTCAGTCGCCTTCGGCGAGCAGCTCGTAGATGCGCTTGCGCGCGTCGGTGAGGATCTCGAGCGCCTTGTCGACCTGATCGGACGAGCCCGTGGTGCCGACCTGCTTCGCGGCGGAGGCAATCTGGAAGACGGCCTTGCGGAGCTTGAAGCGTGGGCCTTCGTCGCCATGTTCCGGGCTCTCCCACGGCGCGCCGTGGGCCTCCTTGCTGGCCGCAGCCTCGGCCTTGCCGGCCTCGGTGAGCGAGAACACGCGCCGGCCCTCGACCTCCTCGCCCTTGATGAAACCCTGGTCCTCGAGGAGCTGCAGAGTCGGATACACCGAGCCGGGACTCGGCCGCCACATGCCGCCGCTGCGTTCTTCCAGCCGCTGCATGATCTGGTAGCCGTGCATCGGCTCGTCGGCCAGCACCGAGAGGATCGCGGCGCGGACGTTGCCGCGGCGCGCCCGGGACCAAGGGCCGCGGCCGTGACCGCGGGGGCCATGAGGGCCGTGCGGGCCGAACCTGAATCGTACCGGCCCGCACTCGCCGGGTCCTGATTCAGGGCGGCCGGAGCGTCGCCGCGGGCCGTAGCCGCTCGGCGCATCAAACCCGCCCGCGCCGCCGCAGCGGCCCTGTTGTTCCGTTGATCGTGTCATGTCGTTCCTTTCTGATAACGCTGTAACGTGATATATCGTAATGCATCGTTCCCGGATGTCAAGTAGGACAAACGCGACGGCCGGCGCGGTCGGAGCAGTGTTGAAGCCGGGTGGCCAAGCCGTCCCCGGCGTCGTGCGATACAATCCCCGACGCATGATCCGGTACCTGGACACCCGTGGTCTCAGCGACCGCCCGCGCACCTTCACGGAGGCCATCCTCGAGGGCATCGCCCCGGGTGGTGGCCTGTTCGTGCCCGAGCGGCTCCCGCGTCTCGCGCTCGACGAGATCGTCGCGCTCGCGAGGCTGCCATACCACGAATGCGCGGCACGGGTGTACGAGGCCTTCGGCCTTGACGTATTTCTCGCGCGCGCGCGCGAGATCGCCGGTGCGGCGTACGGCGACAACTTCGACGACCCGGCCATCGCCCCGGTGCGCGAAGCCGCTCCGGGACGCTTCGTGCTCGAGTTGTGGCACGGACCGACGCTCGCTTTTAAGGACATGGCGCTGCAGTGCATGCCGCTGTTCTTCAGCGAGGCGCTGGAGCAGGCGCACGCGCGCCGCGCGACGGGCCTCGACTTCCTCATCCTGGTCGCGACCTCGGGCGACACCGGCGTGGCGGCGCTCAACGGCTTCGCCGATCGCGCCCACACGAAGATCTGCGTGTTCTACCCTGACACCGGCGTCAGTGCCCTGCAGGAGCTGCAGATGGTCACGCAGCCCGGCGACAACCTCATCGTGTTCCGCCTGGACGGCGACTTTGACGCCTGCCAGAACGCCGTGAAAGCGGTCTTCGACGACGGCGCCTTCGCCGAGGAACTGGCCGGCCGCCACGGCCTGGCGCTCTCCTCGGCCAACTCCATCAACTGGGGCCGGCTCATGCCGCAGATCGCCTATTACGTGAGCGCCTACGCCGACATGGTCGCGCGCGGCGCCGTGGGCCCCGGCGAACCACTCGACATCTGCGTGCCGACAGGGAATTTCGGCAACATCCTCTCCGCGTATTACGCCAAGCTCATGGGCGTGCCGCTGGGCCGTCTGCTGTGCGCCAGCAACGCCAACAGGGTGCTCGCCGATTTCATCGCCACAGGCGTCTACGACATCGCCGCTCGGGACCTCGTCAAGACGCCGTCGCCCTCGATGGACATCCTCGTCTCCTCCAACCTCGAGCGCCTGCTCTACGACCTCTGCGGCGACGCCACCCTCATCCGGCAATGGATGACGGAGCTCAAGGACACCGGCCGCTTCGCGGTCGACGATGCCACGCGAGCGAAGCTGCAGGCCGAGGTCACCGGCGCCTGGGTCGACAACGACACCTGCCTGCAGACCATCGGCCGCGTGCAGCGCGAGCACGGCTACCTGCTCGATCCGCACACGGCCGTGGCGTGGCAGGTGGCTGTGGAGCTCGGCAGCGAGGACGCTCCCGTGCTGATCGTGAGCACCGCACATTGGAGCAAGTTCGCCGCCGACGTGGTCCGCGGCCTGCGCGGCGTGCCGGCCGGCGCGCCGATCCCCGGCGCCGGCCCCGACATCGGCTTGCTCGACGTCGTCACCGAGCTGGCGCCGGGCGCCACGGTCCCGCCGCAGCTGCAGGCCGTACGCGAGCGCCCCGTGCGCTTCGAGGCGCGCGTCGAGCGTGGCCGCAAGGCCGTGGAGGCCAGCCTGCGCGACTGGCTGGACGGCTCAGCGCTCTAGCAGCTCCTTGAGCGGCCCCAGGTAGTAGTCGTCCCAGCCGGCGTCTAACTCCTCCGCCTCGTCGTCGGGCACGTTCGTGTGCTCGAGCGTGAGCCGTGTGCCCTCGCCCTCCGGAACCAGCGAGAACGCGGCGACCGACGCCTCGTCCCACTCGACGTCGTCGCCCCACCACTCCTGCACGAGGCGAACGGGCGGCTCCGCCGCCGTGACCGTGCCGTAGATGTCGCCGCCCCAGAAGGTGAAGGCGGCGCCGGGCTCGGCGCGGATCGCGGCAGGCCCGCCGCCCCAGGCATCGATCAGTGCAGGGTCGGTCAAAGCGCGCCACACCGCTTCGGGCGGCGCGCCGATGAAGTAGCTCTTCGTCAGGTCCATGGGTTACCCCCGGTCGTATCGGATACAGGAGTGGTGCCCGGCGTCGGGCGGCGCGAATCACGGACGCGCGCGCTGCACGGGGTCCAGCCGGCCGCAGGCGAACGTCACCGTTGCCTTGACTCCGCGACGGAGATATCATGTTCAGACCAGTCTTAGACTAGTCCGAATAGAGGTGACAATGGCCACGGTCGGCGCCTATGAAGCCAAGACCCACCTCCCCGAGCTGCTCAAGCGGGTCGAAAGGGGCGAGAGCATCACGATCACCAGACACGGCCACCCCGTCGCCGAGCTGGTGCCTCCCGGCGCGGCGTCCGGGCGCGACGTGCGCGAGGTCATCGAAGGAATCAAGAGTTTCCGCCAAGGCCACACCCTGGGCCCGGCGCTCACCATCCGGCAGCTCATCGACGAGGGTCGCACGCGTTGATGTTCGTCCTCGACTGCTCCATGACCATGGCGTGGGCGTTCCGCGACGAGACGACGCCCGGGACGCTTAGCGTCCTCGAGCTGGCTGCACAGGAGGCCTGCGTAGCGCCCAGCGTCTGGCCCCTGGAAGTGTGCAACGCGGTGATCAACGCCCAGCGTCGCGGACGGTTCACCAGCGACGATGTCCCGCTGTTCCTGGATCTGGTGGTCGGGCTACGCGTGTCCGTCGACGACCTCACCCTGCACTACACGGTCGAGAACGTGCTCCCGCTCGCCGTGCACCACGCTATCTCGAGCTACGACGCCGCTTACCTCGAGCTCGCGCTGCGCAAGAGGGCTCCGCTGGCGACCCTGGACGCCAGTCTGGCGCGCGCCGCGCGCGACGCCGGCGTCGCGCTTATCGGCGAGGCGTGACGGCGTCCTCAGGCGGGGCGAGCGGCAGGACGATGCGGCTCGGCCGCTCGCCGTCGTGGTAGACCGTCTGGTGGGCCACGCGCAGATCGGCGGCCGAATCGACGCCGAACGCATGGCCCGTATTCGGGTTGCGGTCCCAGCGGTCGAAGGCGCTGCTCGACACCTCGACGCCCACGCGGTGGCCGACGGCGAACTCGTAGCCCGTCGCCGCCATGTCGACGCGCAGCTCGTAGACCTCGCCGGGCGCCGCCGGCGGCCCAGCGTGTTCGCCGCGACCCTCACGAAAGCGCAGCCGGCGCATGCCCTCCTGCACGAGCTGCGCATAGCCGTCCGGCCAGATGTCGACCAGCGTGACGGTGAAATCCGTGTCCGGCGCCGACGTGCTCACGAACAGCGTGGCCTCGAGCGGCCCGACGACCTCGAGAGGCTCGGGCAGCGGCGCCGTGACGAAGCCGAGCACGTCCGCACGAGCCACGATCCGCCGGCGGTCGGCGAGCGTCTTCGCGGCCGCCCACGCGTCCTTGCCGACCCAGTAGTCGGCGGGAGTAGCCGGGTCGTAGTCGAACTCTTCGGGCGGCTCGGCGGCGGGCGGCTGCCGCGTCAGCCCGCCGCCGCCCCGCAGGTAGAAGTCCGTGAACTGCGTCCCCGGCAGCGGCCACTCCTCGGCCACGCGCCAACGATCGGCCCCGAGGATGTAGGCGCGCACCCGCGGCGTCTGTGCGAAGTCGTCACTCTCGCCATGGCGCAGCCAGTGGTCGAAGAAGAGGCAGACGCGGTCGTTGGTGATCCCCTGCGCTCCCAGACCCAGGCGCCCGGCCTTCCCCGTGTTCTCGGTGGTCAGTTCGTGATCGGCCGGACTGATGGTGAGCCACTGGTTCTGCCGCACGGTGTCGTACACGTTGCGCTCCTGGATCCCCAGCCAGGACTCCAGCGATCCGCGCAGGAAGTTGTCATACCAGCCGGTCCAGTGGAACACCGGTATGTCGAGCTTCTCCCACAGCGACGTGAAGTCGAAGTCGGTCCAGATCTCACCGCGCTCGGGCTCAGACATTGCGAGATCGTACAGATGACTGGGCAGGCCGGCGGCTCGAGGCAGGTCCTTGAGCGGCAGGTGCCCCGAATCGAGCCGCAGCCAGTTGATGTAGCCGCGATGCGCCTGGTCGCAGATCCACAGGCCCGTCGTCTTCAGGCAGAAGGCGCCGCCCTCGAAGAGCAGCCGGTACAGGTCGAGGCCCATGTCACCGGGGGCGAGGCAGCGCAGGGCCGGGTGGAAGCGCGTGGCCGCGGCCCACTGCGTGAGCGCGAAGTAGGACTCGCCCACCATGCCGACCTGGCCGTCGCACCAGGGCTGGGCGGCTACCCAGTCGATGGTGTCGTAGCCGTCGTCGGCCTCGTGGACGACCGGGAACCACTCGCCCTCCGACTTGAACTTGCCGCGCACGTCCTGGATCACGCACACGTACCCCTTGCGCGCCCAGTAGCGGCCGTGGGCGGGCATCGCGGCGTAGGGCTCGTCTTTGCCGTACGGGAGGCGGATGAGGACGGCCGGGAGGCGCTCTTCGACCGCCCGGCCGTCCTCACCCGCCGGCCGGTACACGTTCGTCGCCAGGCGCGCGCCGTCGCGCATCGGGACCATCACGTCGCGCAGTTCGACGACCTTGGGGTATCTGACCGGCAGCCTGGTGGGCAGCTCGCGCTTCGGCAGCCTGAAACGTTTGTCGTACTCGATGAGCGCCCTGATGGCGGCCCACTTGAGGTCGGCGCGCGCAAAGCCCAGCAAGCCCTTTCCCACGCGATGCTGAGCGATCACTGGCCTCCTCCCGCAAGCCCGGTCACCGCATGGTACCGACTGTCGGGCACCGGGTATAGTTGCCGACGAATCCGGCTCGTCTCTTGCTCCACCGCGATGCCTACACCGAACGGCGGGCGGCAACACCGCCCGCAGCATTTCTTACAGCCGGGCACAGGCGTATTCGGCATTCGGGAGTGAAAGTGACTGTGTCGTGAGCGCCGAACCGCAGCAAACAGAGGTGACGCCCGACTCCCGCTATCCGCGCGGGCTCTATTTGCACGTCATCGTCGTGTCTCTGATCGGCGGGTTCGCCGTCATGGCGTGGTTCATCGTCTACGAGGGGCTCAACAAGCTCATCTGGGACAACAGCTTCGTCGCCGGCCAAGCCTGGATGTTCCCCGTCATCTGCCTGCCGTTCTCGCTGCTCGTCGGCCTGCTCGTGAAGTACGCCAAGGCGCCGAGTAACCTCGACGGTTCGATGCTCGACAGCCTTACCGGCAATGTGACCCACCTGAAGTGGAAGGACCTGCCGGCCACCGTCGCGCAGTCGCTGGCCTCGCTGTTCTCCGGCGCAGTGCTCGGGCCCGAGGGCGCCATCGGAAACATCGCCAGCAAGGTCGCGGCGATGTACTGCGACGCCTTCAAGATCCCGGCCGACCGGCGTCCCAAACTGATCTTCGCCAGCGTCGCGTCCGGGTACAACGGTCTCCTCGAGAACCCCGTGTTCACCGCCGTGCTGGGCACCGAGATCGCCGAGACGAAGCAGCAGGGTCTCTCCACGCTGCCCGCCGCCCTCATCGGGGGAGGCGTGGGCTACGGCGTGTTCCTGCTGCTGCACGAGACCGGGTTCGCCAACTTCCTGCACCTGCCGCCGGTGCAGAGCTTTCGCCTGCTCGACGCCGTCCTGATGGTCCCGCTCGCGCTGCTCGGCCTCGCGCTCGCCATCCTCACGGCGGCCTTCATGAAGGTCTCGGCGGCCTTCTTCGGCCGGCTCAAGGACCGCGTCATCACAAGGGCCCTCGTCGCCGGCGCGATCTTCAGCATCGTCGGCGTGCTCGCGCCGGTCGTCATGTTCTCGGGCGAGACGCAGGTGCAGACGGTCATCAAGGGCGCGGCCGGTTACGGCTTCGCGC
>JADGPQ010000021.1 GCA_017882325.1 Thermoleophilia bacterium | reverse complement strand
GAGCTGATGATGAGCGCCGACGCCATGGCCGGCGCCACCGAGGTCACCAACGCCGCCCTCGAGGGCGGCGCCGCCGAGACCAAGGGCACGATCGTCATCGGCACCGTGCAGGGCGACGTACACGACATCGGCAAGGCGATCGTCATCGCCTACCTCAAGGCCAACGGCTACGACGTGACCGACCTCGGCCGCGACGTCGCCGCCGCCACCTTCATCGCCAAGGCCAAGGAGAACAACGCCGACATCATCGGCATGAGCGCACTGCTGACGACGACGATGGAGGAGCAGCGCAAGGTCATCAAGACCATCAAGGACGAGGGCCTGTCGTACAAGACCGTCGTCGGCGGCGCGCCCTGCACGCAGCGCTGGGCCGACCAGATCGGCGCCGACGCCTACGCCGAGGACGCCAACGACGGCGTCAAGAAGATCGACGCGCTGCTCGGCAAGTAAGGCGCCAGACGGCCGCATTCTCCGAAGGGCGGGCCTGCGGCCCGCCCTTCGCGCGTACGGCCGGCCGCTTGTGCAGCCACGGGCGCGGCCTGGGCGCGGTGCGCGCGGAGCGCCGGTCGCGCGCTAGACGTTGAGCCGCACGCCGTCCACGTAGGCCAGGCTGCGGCCGGCGCGCTCGATGTTGGGGTAGCCCTCGCGCGCCATGATGAGCCGCTCGAGACCGAAGCCCAGGCCCACCCAGGGTTCGACGACGCCCCAGTTGCCGTCGAGCGGGTGCGGTCCGCAGACGGCCGAGCACACCTCGGCGCCCTTCACCTCGACATCGACCATCTCGCCGTAGACCTCGGACTGCGTACGCACCAGGTCGTACTCGCCGACGCCGGCGGCATCCATGACGAGCGCGGCCAGCTCTTCGAGCCGCGCCCGGCACTCCTCCGCCGGCCCCAGCTCGACGAGGTTCAGCATGCTGAACTCGTTCAGGTGGCTGGCACCTTTGCTGTCGCGCCGAAAGCAAGGCCCGATCTCGAAGATCCCGAAGGGGCGGCTCCAGATGCGCCCCAGCCGGCGCAGCAGGGTATACAAGTTGGGCGCCAGCATAGGGCGCAGGCAGCGGCCGTCCTCGAGCCAGAAGACCTGCTCGCGGAGCGGGTGTCCATGCTCTATGCCCATCTTGGCGAGCGCTTCGGTGGTGATGATGAGCGGCGTGACGACCTGGACGAAGCCGGCGCCGGTAAGGGCCGTCCGCAGGCTGGTCTCGACCTCCACGAGCTGCGGGGCCCGGTGGCCGGCGCGCATCTCTTGCAGGCGGCGCCGGCCGTCGTGCACCAAGCTGTCTTGGAGCTGTTTGAACGCCGCGTCGCGGGCCGCGGCGTCTACAAAGTCCCCATCGAGCACGAGCGGATCGGCGCCGAGCTCGCGCAGCCGTTGCGCCTGCGTGGTCGTGAAGCGGACGTGGATCGCCTCGGTCTCGTCAGCGGTCACGTGGGGCCGTCTTTCAGGCGTGCCCGCGCCAGGTAGTCCGAAAGACCGCCGACCAGCGCCTTGGCCAGCGTCTCGACGTGGTCGGGACGTGACGCCAGACGTTCCTCCGCAGGGTTGCTGAGGAACAGGGGTTCGACCTGCACGGCGATGGCGCGCGTCTCGCGCAGCACGCCGTAGTTGCGGCCGAAGCTGCCGAGGCACGCGGCGCCGGTTCTCTCGAGACGCGCCCCCATGTACTCGGCCAGAAGACGGCCGTGTTCGGAATAGTAGTGGCTGCGCTGGAAGTAGTAGCAGGCGGCGCCGTGGGCGACCGGCGCCTCGTTCGCGTTGGCGTGCAGCGACACGAAGTAGTCGGCGCGCGCGTCGTTGGCGACGGAGGCGCGCGCGTAGAGCGGCACGGCCTCATCGCGCTCGCGGGTGAGCCGCACGCGACAGCCCTCAGCGCGCAGCAATTGGGCAAGCCTCAAGCCGAGCGCCAGCGTGAAGTCCTTCTCGGCGAGGCCTCCCGTCGACACGCGACCAGCATCGGGACCTCCGTGCCCGGGATCGACGACCACCGTCTGCCCCGTGAGGCTGCGGGCCTGGACATAGCCGCCGTCACGCTCGGGGATCTTCTTGCCCTCCCGGCCGGTCTCCGCCTTGCGCAGGGCCGCGAACTTGACGATGGTGCTCTCGCCGACGATGCCGTCGACGGGGAGGCCGGCGTTACCTTGGAAGTCGAGCACGGCGCGTTCCACGTCGTCGTCGTGGACGCCGCGTTCGGCGCCGGCGTTGAAGCCCATCAGGTTGAGCTCGACTTGAAGGGCCAGCACGTCGTCGCCGCGAAACGGCGGCTCGCGCAGGTAGAGCAGGCGGTCGCCGAGGGTGTAGCCCGCCTCCACCAGCTCGCGCCAGGTGTTCGCGCCCACGAGGCCGTCGACCAGCAGGCCGCGCTGCTGCTGGAATGAACGCACGGCGAGCTCCGTGCTCGGGCCGAAGAACCCGTCGACGCCCTCGCGACCGAGCTCGAAGCTCTGCCCGCGCAAGCGGGTCTGGACGTCGAGGACTTCTTTGCCGCGGTCGCCGCGGAAGAGGTTGCGCACCGGTGGCTCCTGGTCGCTGGGCTTAGGATTCTACAGGAGTCAGATCCCCATGCCCGAGCGGACGCCGGCGACGATGAGAATCAGGATCGCCACGCCGACGATGATCCGGTAGATGACGAACAGGTTGAAGTTGTTGCGCTTCAGGTAGGCGAGCACGAACCAGATGGCCGCGAACCCGCTAAGGGCGGCGGAGGCGATGCCCACGACGAACGGCGTCGCCGTGCCCGCCGGGAGCCCGCCCTTGGCGATCTCGAGCGCCTTGTACGCGGCGGCGCCGCCGATCACGGGGATGCTCAGCAGGAACGAGTACCGCGCGGCCGATTCGCGGTCCAGCCGAAGGGCCATGCCGGTCATCATGGTGATGCCCGAACGCGACACACCGGGACAGAGGGCGAACGCCTGTGCGACCCCGATGAGGATGGCGTCGGTCCAGCTGAGCGCCTCGAGGTCGCGGTCCAGGCGGGCGAGGTGATCCACCGTGTACATGACGAGGGCGAAGACGATCATCATGATCGCGATGATCCACGGTTTGCCGAGACGGTCCTCGATGAAGCTCTCAAAGGCGACGCCGAGGAAGGCGGCGGGGATCGTGCTGACGACGAGGAACCATGCGAGGCGCGCCTCCGGGTCGGCGAGACTGCGCCTGGTCATGCTGCGCACCCAGGCGCTGAGCAGCCGCCCGATCTCCCGCCAGAAGTAGATGACGACGGCCACGAACGTGCCCAGATGCAGCGCCACGTCGAACGTCTTGTTGAGCTCTGGGTTGTCGAGCAGGAAGTGCCAGTTGAACAGCCAGGGGACGATGATCAGGTGGCCGGAGCTCGAGATCGGCAGGAACTCGGTGAGTCCCTGGACGATGCCCAGGATGATGGCCTGCAGGATGGTCAAAAGGGCTCCTTCGCTCGCCGGCGCTGCGGCGGCGCGCCGGGAGAGGCGACGCCGCCGATGAGTTTAGCGCACGGTATACCTGTGCAGACAGCGTAGTCGACCGCGGGCGCCGCCCGCGGAGGAAGCGAGGGACGCCATGGCGACGAGCGAACCCGTGGTGGTGAGCTGGAAGAAGGAGGGTCTGCTGCTCGAGGGCGTCACCTCTCACGGGCGCCTGGACATGGCATCCGGGCAGGACGAGTCCGGACAGGGGGCCACGCCGATGGAGCTGCTCGCCGTCGCCTTGGCCGGCTGCACGAGCATGGACGTCATCTCGATCCTGAAGAAGATGCGTCAGCCGCTCGAGGGTCTGCGCGTCGAGGTCCATGGCGAGAAGGCCGACGAGCACCCAAAACGCTTTGTCTCCCTGGAGGTCGTCTACCACCTCAAGGGCGCGCTGGACGAGAAGAAGGTCCAGCGTGCCATCGAGCTGTCGGAGACGAAGTACTGCTCGGTGGAGGCCACGCTGCGGCCTGCCGTCAGCATCTCCTCGCGGTACGTTCTCGAAGGCTGATCCGGCCGTCCGATCTCACGCTTCGCGACCAGACGAGCCTGTCTCGCGGTTTGGCACTACAGGCACGGTGTTTACAGGTGAACCTGCGAACTGTACTATCGCCCGAAGGTGATCACCCGGAGGGAGGTGCGTGGACCGCGATCATGACCTGTCGGCAGTGCTGGCCGACGACACCCGGTACCACATCTATCGGGTCATCGCCGAGTGTCCCGGTGAGGACGTCACGGTCGCCGAGATCGCGGAGCGCTTCGGACTGCACCCCAACGTCGCCCGCATGCACCTGTCCAAGCTCGAACAAGCGGGCTTTGTGGCCACCGACTTCCGCCGGACCAGTGGTGGCGGTCGACCCGCCAAGCTGTATCGTCTCAGCGATCTCGTGGTCACGTTCGGCTTTCCTCCCCGGCGCTATGAGCTCCTCTCCCGGCTGGCGCTCGAGTCGCTGTCGGCCGGCGGGTCGCACGACGACGCGGTGCGAGTCTGCCGGGAGGCGGGCGCGGCCGTGGGACGGCAAGCCTTGGCGGGGGAGACCCGCGCGCCGCGCGACGCGGCCGCGGCGGCCGACCTGGTGCGGCGCGTCGCCGAGGACCAGGGGCTCCTCCCCGAGGTCGCCTGGCGGGACGAGGCTCTCGAGATCGTCATCAACAACTGCACCTTTCGCGAGCTCTCGGGCGCCGACCCGGACCTTGTCTGCGCCATGCACCGCGCCTTCCTGGAGGGCGTGCTCGAGGTCGTGACGGCCGGCCTCGGACGGCTTCGCATCAGCCCCGGCGACTGCCGCATCAGCTGCGGCGGGGAGCGTTGCGAGATGCTCTGCACGTTCTCGCCCGACGGTGAGCAGCCGTCTGCCGCCGGGCGATGATAGAGTAGCTGCCTGTCCGCGCCCGCAGGGAGGGGCCAGTGACCATCGACGAGGCCATCCGCGATCTTCTGAACGTTTCCACTGACATCCAGGGCGTGGCCGTGCTGGGACCTGAGGGCGACATCGCGGCCGCCGGACCCGGCGCGGTGGCCGCCGACTTGGCCGCCACCGCCGGCCGGCTCTGGGAGGTGGCGGCTGAGCGCGCCGCTGCCCTCGGACAGGAAAGCCCGCTCGACCATGTCGTCGTGCAGGACGCGAACGGCGCCGTAGCGATGCTCGCGGCGCGCGGACGGCGCATCGCCGCTATCACGGGGCCGCGACCGGCCGTGGGGCTTCTCCTGTTCGACTTGCGCACCTGTCTGGGCGACGCTTTTGCCGAAGAGGAGGGGTAGTGAGATCCCGCTCAGCCGCCATTGTCCTGGCCATCCTCGGCCTTGCCGGGGCCACGGTGTACGTGCGCCGCAGGCGCGCGGCGGCGACCCCCCCGCCGGTGCAGCTCGGCTTGGAGGACGGCGGCGAGCAGTCGCTGGCCTTTGGCGACCCGGGAGCCGCCGAGTTGCAGAGCGCCGCGGCCGGCGTGCGCCGCGGCTTCGAGATCGGCGTCTGACGGATATCGCCGCGTTCGACGTCGGCCTGCTGCAGGCCACCATCGCGCGAGCCCTGGGACGCGGCGGCGACTTCGTCGAGGTCTTCGTGGAAGACCGCGACAGTCTCGGCCTGCGCCTCGAAGACGGGCGCGTCGAGCAGACCAGCGGGGGCCGCGAGGTTGGCGCCGCCGTGCGCCTGCTGTCTGGCGAGCACACCTACTACGCTTACAGCGACGCGCTCGACGAGGCCGGCATGGCCGCCGCCGCCGACGCCGTCGCCGCGGCGGTGCGCGCCGGCGACGGCGGCTCCGCCGTCATCGATCTGGGCCCGGTGCGCAGCGATCCCGGCCGGCACGCCGTCCAAGTCCCGCCGGAGACCGTGGCCATCGCCCGCAAGGCGCAGCTCGTGCGCGCCGGAAACGAGGCCGCGCGGGCCGCCGGCGGTGAGATCGTGCAGGCCATCGTCGGGTACGGCGACACGCGCCAGAAGGTCCTCATCGCGAACTCGCTCGGCGACCTCGTGTACGACGACCGCACGCGCACGCGCTTCACGGCGCAGGTCGTGGCCCGTCGCGGCGACGTCATCCAGACCGGCCACGAGGCCGTCGGCGGCAGCGCGGGGTTCGAACTGGTCGACGAAGCCACGGCGCGCGTCGTGGCGACCACTGCCGCCGAGAAGGCGCTCACGATGCTCGACTCCCGGCCGGCGCCCGTGGGCGCCATGCCGGTGGTCATGGCGAACGGCTTCGGCGGCACGTTGTTCCACGAGGCCTGTGGCCACGGCCTCGAGGCCGACGCCATCGCCAAGGGCGCCAGCATCTACGCAGGTAAGCTGGGTGAGGTCGTCGCGGCTCCCATCGTGAGCGCCTACGACGACGGCTCGCTGCCCAACGGCTGGGGTTCCCAGGCCTTCGACGATGAGGGCGTGCCGACGCAGAAGACGCTGGTCATTGAGGACGGTCGACTCACCGGCTACCTGTACGATCGGCTGCGCGCTCGCGAGGCCGGGGCTACGCCCACGGGCAACGGCCGCCGTCAGTCGTTCCGTCACGTGCCCATACCGCGCATGACCACCACGTATGTCGCCCCCGGCGATGCCACCGCCGCCGACATCATCGCGGCGACGCCGCGAGGCTTCTACGCCAAGAGCCTGGCCGGCGGGCAGGTCGAACCGGCCAGCGGCAACTTCGTCTTCGGCGTCGCCGAGGGCTATCTCATCGAGAACGGCCGCATCACCTCGCCGCTGCGCGGCGCCACGCTCGTCGGCAACGGCATCGACATTCTGATGCGCATCGACATGATCGCCGCCGACTTCGACGTCAAGACGGGCGTGTGCGGCAAGGACGGCCAGGGCGTGCCCGTGGGTACCGGACAGGCCACCTTGCGCATCGCCGAGATGACGGTGGGAGGCACGGGCTGATGTTCGATATTCTCGACACCGTGCTCGAGGGGGCACGCGCCAAAGGCGCGCCCGACGTGGAGGTCTTCGCCGAGCGTTCCTCGTCGCGGCGCATCAAGGTCTACCGCCAGGAGGTCGAGCAGCTCACCGCCGCCCAGCGCCGCGGCCTGGGGGTGCGCGTCTTCTCCGGAGGCGCGGTCGGCCATGCCTACACCTCCGACCTGGGCGACGCCGCGCTCGACGCAGTCGTGCAGCGCGCCATCGACCACGCCGCGGTCAGCGACTCGGACGAGTTCGCCGCGGTCCCCGAGCCGGCCGGCGAGCCGGCCGACGTGCACCCCTTCGACGTACGACTCACGCGCGCCACGGACGAGCGCCGTATCGAGCTGGCGATGTCCGTCGAAGCCGCCGCCCTGGCTGCCGACCCGCGCGTCAAGACGGTCGAAGACACGATGTACGCCGATGGCGACGGCGAGGTGTTCATCGCCAGCAGCGCGGGGGTGCGCGGCAGCTACCGCGCCAACCAGTGCTACGCGTTCGCCTATGTGCTGGCCGAAGAAGACGGCCAAGTCGAGACCGGCTACTCGTACACCGTGGGCCGGGCGCTCGAAGAGCTGGACCCGGCCGCCTGCGGCCGCGAGGCCGCCGAGAGAGCCTGCCGGCTACTCGGCGCCCGCAAGTGCCCGTCGATGAAAGCTCCGGTCGTGCTCGACCCGTTCGTCTCGGCCGCCTTCTTCGGCGTGCTCAGCTCGGCGCTTGCCGCGGACGCCGTACAGAAGGGCCGCTCGCTGTTCGCCGGCCGCGAGGGCCGGCAGGTGGCCGGCGAGATCCTCGAGCTCGTCGACGACGGCACGCTGGCGGACGGCCTCGACAGCGCGCCGTTTGACGGCGAAGGCACGCCCTGCCGGCGCACGCCGCTGATCAGCGGCGGGGTGCTGCAAGGCTTCCTCTACGACACGTACACGGGGCGCAAGGCGGGCCGCGGCTCGACCGGCAACGGCGTGCGCGGATCGTACTCCGGCCTGCCCGGTGTGCATCCGACCAACCTCGTCGTGAGCGGCCCAGCGACGCCGCTGGCCGACATCATCGACGGCATGGAGCGCGGCGTCCTCGTCACCGACGCAGTCGGCGTGCATTCGGGCGCCAATCCCATCTCCGGGGAGTTCTCGGTGGGCATCAGCGGCTTCCTCATCGAGGGCGGCAAGCTGACCACGCCGGTGCGCGAGGTAACCCTGGCCGGCGACATCCTCAGCATGCTCACCAGTGTGCGCGCCTTGGGCGACGACGCCCGCTGGGTGCCCGGCGGCAGCATCCTCACACCCTCTGTGGTCATCGACGGGATGGCTATCGGCGGCACCTGATACCTTTCCCCCGACCAGCAAAGGGAGCCCGGTGAGCGATCTCGGCCAGCGCCTTCTCGACGCGAGCTACCTGGAGGGAGACTTCCTTCTGCGCTCGGGTCGTCGCAGCAAGTTCTACCTCGACAAGTACCTCTTCTCCACCGAGCCCGACCTGCTGCGCGACATCGCCGCGGGACTGGCGCAGAAGCTTCCGGCCTACGAGCCCTTCGACCTTCTCGCGGGGCCCGAGCTCGGCGCCGTGGCGGTTGTGACGGCGCTGTCGCTTGCCTGGGGCAAGCCGTTCGTGATCGTGCGCAAGGGCGAGAAGGGCTACGGCACCAGCAAGGCGATGGAAGGTCGCGCCGCGGCCGGGCAGCGCGTGGTGATGGTCGAAGACATCGTGACCTCCGGCGGCGCCGCGCTCATGGCCGTCGACAAGCTGCGTGAGGCTGGGCTCGAGGTACCTGTCCTCCTCTGCGTGGTGGACCGGGAGGAGGGAGGGCGTGCGGCCATCGAAGCCCGGGGTCTCACGCTCGACCCGCTCTTCACGGCGACGTCTCTGGGGATCAAGAAGGCCTGACGGCGCACTGGCCGCGTGACGCCCATCCCGCCGGCTCAGGCGACGACGCGCAGCGACTGCAATGAGCGGTCTTCCGGGCCGTGCACCTTGAGTCCGGCGGTCGCCGCCTCCTGCAGATACGCGACGATCTCGTCGGAGATCGCCTCGCCGGGGCCGAGGACGGGAATGCCGGGCGGGTAGGGAGTGACCATCTCGGCGCTCACGCGACCAGAGCACTCGGCCAGGGGCAGCGCGCCGGAGGACGCGAAGAACGCCTCTCGGGGAGAGAGGACCTGGCGCGTGAACTCCGGGGCGTGGGCGAGCAGGCCAGCAGGGGCGGCGGAGCCCCCACCGGCGAGCCCGGCGCGCCGGCCAGCGTAGTCGCGGAACGCGGCCACCAGCTTCTCGATGTCGGCGTGCGAGTCTCCATAGGTCACGTTGAGCACCACGTTCAGCGGGTCGGCTGCTTCGACGGCGATGCGGTAATCGTCGCGCAGTGCCGTCTCGAGCTCGTAGCCGCTGTGGCCGAGGTCGTGGCTGGAGATCGTGAGCCGCGTCGGGTCGAAGGACGCCACGCATTTTGCCGTGAAGGTCTCTTCGCCGAGGCAACGTATCCCGGGCAGTCTGTTGAGCTCGTCACGTGCCCATTGGGCCTGCTGGATCGCTCCGCGCCAGAGCTCCGCGCCGCGCGTCGCCATCTGCTGCCGCGCGGCGTCGATGCTCGCGTACATGAGCACCTGCGGACTCGTACTCTGCGTCATGGCCACCATGCTGTCGAGGCGCGCGAGGTTGATCCTCTCCGCGCGTGCCATGAGCACAGAGGTCTGGGTGATGCCGCTGATCAGCTTGTGCGTGCTGACCACGGCGGCGTCCGCGCCCGCGGTCATGGCGTCCACGGGCAGTTCGGGGCAGAAGCGCAGATGCGGGCCCCAGGCCTGGTCGGTGACGAAGGGCACCCCCGCGGCGTGCGCGACGGCGGCCACGGCGCCGAGGTCGGTGCCGAGGCCGTTGTACGTGGGGGAGATGACGAAGACGGCCCTAGCCGCGGGGTGCTTCGCGAGGGCCCGGTGTGCGGCTTCAGCGCTCACGGTGAGCGGGATGCCCCACAGCGGGTCGACGTCCGGCTCGAGATACACCGGCACCGCGCCGGAGAAGATGAGACCGGCGAGCATCGATTTGTGGGCATTGCGCGGGATGATCACCTCGTCCCCGGGGCCGCAGAGGGTGAGCACCAGCGAGTGGATGCCACTCGTGGAACCATTGACCAGAAACCAGCAGCGGTCTGACCCCCAAGCCTCGGCGGCGTGGTCCTCCGCCAGGCGGATGAGGTGCGTGGACTCCCGCGTGTCTTCTACGCCGCCGGCCATCGCGACGTCGACCTGCAGGCACGGCTCTCCGAGGAGCCCGCGCAGCCGTTCGGGGGCGCCCTTGCCCAGCTTGTGCCCGGGAGTGTGGAACGGTGTGTAGCCCGTCGCGCGGTAGCGCAGGACGGCGTCGAGATACGGGGTGTCTCGCTGGTCGAAGCTCATGAGCCGCCCCCAGGCCGGCGTACGAGCCAACGTCCCGCCGCGCGGTCACTCTCGGGGGTGGGCATCTCGAGCGGACGGTCGCGGAGGGGGTACATCCCGGCGACTCTAGCGAACCCGGGCGGGCCCGACAAGCGCCTTCGCCAGCGGGCGCGGCGTGCGACGGCGCGCCCGAGAGGTCTGGTCCACGCTCAGATGATAGACTGAAGCTGATTTGCAGGGGAATCGATGACCGCGAGGGAGCAAGCATAAGTCTTGCGTCGAGGGTAAGGGTTCGCTTCGCTCCGAGCCCGACGGGCACGTTGCACATCGGTTCGGCGCGCACGGCCCTGTTCAACTTCCTGTTCGCGCGCCACGCGGGCGGCGACTTCGTGCTGCGCATCGACGACACCGATGCCGCGCGCTCGCACGACCACCACGAGGACGCCATCCTCGCCGACCTGCGCTGGCTCGGGCTCGATTGGGACGAGGGCCCGGACGTCGGTGGCCCTTGCGCGCCGTATCGCCAGAGCGAGAGGCTCGGCGGCTACCGGGTGGCCGCCGACCAGCTGCTCGCCGGCGGCCACGCGTACCACTGTTTCTGCCCCGAAGAGCGCCTCGCGGAGCTCCGCGCGGCGGCGCTCGCCGAGGGCCGCCCGTCGCGGTACGACCGGCGCTGCCTCAGCCTCGATCCCACTGAAGTACGCCGGCGTCTTTCTGCCGGGGAGCCGGCGGCGCTGCGCTTCCGCATCCCGCACGGCGACATCGTCATCGACGATCTCATCCGTGGTCCCGTCGTGGTCGGCGCCGCCGCCGTCGGCGACTTCATCATCGTGCGCTCCGACGGTGTCGCCGGCTACAACTTCGCCACGGTCGTCGACGATCGTGACATGGGCATCACGCACGTCATCCGCGGCGACGACCATCTCACCAACACGACGCGGCAGGTTCTTCTGTTCCGGGCGCTGGACGCGCCCGTGCCCGTCTTCGCCCACCATTCGATGGTGCTCGGGGCCGACGGCGGGAAGCTCAGCAAGCGTCACGGCGCCACAGCCGTGGGCGACTACCGCGAGCTGGGCTACCTGCCTCAGGCCGTTGTGAACTATCTCGCCCTGCTCAGCTGGTCGCATGGCGAGGACGAAGTGCTCGGCATGGACCGGCTGGTCGCCGACTTCGAGGTCGAGAGGCTCTCGCCGAGCCCCGTGGTGTTCGACCAGGCGAAGCTCGACTGGCTCGACCACGAACACATCATGGCGCTCCCCTCGGAAGCGCACGAGCGCCTCTTCGCGGACCGTCTGCCGGCCGGCACGCCGCCGCCGGCGGCGGCGGCGCTCGCGGCCGCCTTCCAGCCGTCGCTCGTGGCCTACGGGCAGGCAGCGGCGCTGGCCGCCGCCGTGCTGCAGCCGCCGGCTCTGCCGGCGGACCTCACGGCGGCGCTGGCCGCCGCCGCCCCGCAGCTCGACCGGTTCAGGCATCTGCGGGCCTCTGCCGCAGTATGGCTCGACCCCGCGGCGGCCAAGAACCTCCTCGACGTCTACCGCGCTTGGGGCAAGGAGCAGGGCATCGGCGCCCGCGAGCTGTTGATGCCGCTGCGCATCGGCCTCACCGCTGTCGAGCACGGACCCGAGCTGCCGTTCGTGCTCGGCGCCCTGGAGCGCGGAGAAACGCTCAAACGACTGGACGATGCTCTCGCCGGCAGCCTCGCCGGCGAGCCCACGACGACCCCGGGAGACACACCTTGATCCGCCTCTTCAACTCACTCACGCACCAGAAAGAGCCGTTCGAGCCGCGCGACGCCGGCAAGGCTGGCATCTACTGCTGCGGTCCCACGGTGTACAACCTGGTCCACGTCGGCAACGCTCGCCCTTATGTGACCTTCGCCGTGCTGCGCTCCTGGCTACGCCACCGCCGTCTTGAGACTACGCTGGTCACCAACATCACCGATGTCGACGACAAGATCATCGCCAAGGCGAACGCCGAGGGCCGCGACGCCACTGCGATCGCCGAGGAGTACACCGCCGCCTACATCGCCGACACCGACCGGCTCGGCATCCCGCGTCCCGACGTGGAGCCCAGGGCCACCGAGACGATCCCCGAGATCATCGACCTGGTCTGCCAGCTGATCGCCGGCGGCCACGCGTACGCGGCACACGGGAGTGTCTACTTCCGCGTGCGCAGCTTCGCCGGGTACGGCAAGCTCAGCAAGCAGCGCATCGACGAGCTCGACGAGGGCGTGCGCGTCGACAACGAGCCCGGCAAGGCCGACCCGCTCGACTTCGCCGTCTGGAAGGCCGCGAAGTCGGGCGAGCCGGCCTGGGAGAGCCCCTGGGGCAGGGGCCGCCCCGGCTGGCACATCGAGTGCTCGGCCATGGGCCTGCGCTACTTGGGGGCCGGCTTCGACGTGCACGGCGGCGGACGCGACCTCATCTTTCCACACCACGAGAACGAGATCGCCCAGAGCGAGGCCGCCGGCCTGCCCTTCGCCAAGGTATGGATGCACAACGGCATGATCCGCAGCGAGGGCGAGAAGATGGCGAAGAGCGTGGGCAACATCTTCCTGCTGCGCGAGGTGCTCGACCGCTACGAGCCGGCCGTCGTGCTCATGTACTTTCTCACGACGCACTATCGCAGCCCCCTCGAGTTCTCGACCGGGAAGTTGGACGAGGCGAAGGCCGCCTACGCTCGCCTGCGCGATGCGCTCGGCGACATCGACTTCCGCGTGGCCAACGCGGCCAAGGCGGCGCTGCTCGGCGAGTGCCCCGACCTGACGCTGCGCGCCACGGCCGCGCGCCTCGCGTTCGCCGAGCGCATGGACGACGATCTCAACACGGCCGGCGCCGTGGGGGAGCTCTTCGCTCTGGTGAGCGAGACTTACCGCTATCTCTCCGAGGTCGACCGCGGCGAGACACCGCTCGACGTCGAAGCGCTGCGGTCGGTGCGCCGCGTGCTCACGGAGTCACTTGGCCACCTGCTGATCCCGGCTCCATCCGGCGCCGCGGAGATCACCCCGGCGGGCACCGTCGCCGGCAACGAGGCGTTGGCCTGCGTGACCGGCGACGTCGCCCTGCTGCCCGCCGCCCGTCTCGCGGGGGACGGCCGCTGGGACGATATCGTTCTCGTGTACGCCGACCGCCTCGGTTGCGCCGACGCCTCCTACGCCTGCCTGTTGCGCGACCACTACCGGGTCGAGAAGCAGTGGTCCGACGCCGACCGGCTGCGCGACGAGATGCAGGAGGCCGGCTTCGAGGTGCGCGACACGTCACAGGGCACGCAAGTCGTCAGGAAGTCGTGAGGCAGCGGGGTCAGGCGAAGATGAGCGCCCCCACCAGCGCCCCCGATCCGAGAATGCCGCCGATGATGCCGAACGCGAGAGCGACGGCCGCGTACCGCGCCGCGAGCTCTGGGCGAGTGGTCAGGCGCACCAGCACCCAGGCAGCGAGGACGGTACCTGCCCCGTCGAGCAGCGCCGCCCCTGCCGTTCCCATTCGCGACGGCCCTTCATGTATTACGACCACCGGCAGGAAGACCACGATCGGCGGCACGAGGATCAGCACCGTTAGCCGAAGGCGCAGCCGCAGCCTTGGCGCGCAGAGCACGACGACCACGAGCAGGCCGAGCGGCGATAGCACAGTCCACCAGAAGAGGGCGGTGATGGCCGCCGCGGCGAAGGACCCTGCGGAGACGTCGAGCGGCATGCCTGCAGCATACAGGCGTCCGGCGGCGGTCGGGAGTTAGCGCCGTGGAGTGGATCTATGGACGCAACGTGGTGCGGCTGGCGCTGGCGGCCGGCGCCCGGCGGCGAGCCTATGGGCTCGCCGCGACCCCGGCGGCCTTTAAAGCGCTGCGCTCCTCGCTTCCGCCTAAGCTGCCCGTGGAGACCGTGGACACGCACGCCCTCGACGAGCTCACCGGCAGCCGTGATCACCAGGGCGCCGCGCTGCAGGTCGACGCCTTCGCCTACGCGACGGCCGACGACGTGCTGGGTGTCGAGATCGTGGTGGTGCTGGACGAAGTGAGCGATCCGCGCAACGTTGGCGCCACGGCGCGCAGCGCGCTGGCGGCCGGAGCTGGCGCCCTCGTCGTGCCGAAGCACCGCTCCGCCTGCGTCACGCCGGCCGCCGTCAAGGCGTCGGCCGGGACCATCGAGCATCTCCCAGTCGCCCAGGTGACGAACGTGGTGGCCTTCCTCAAGGAGGCCAAGAACGCCGGCTCGTGGGTCTACGGGGCCGCCGGCGCGGCGCGATCGTCATATGTCGACCTCGATCTCACCGGTCGCCTCGCCCTGGTGTTCGGCGCCGAGGGGCGCGGATTGCGGCCGCTCGTGGCGCGCACCTGCGACGCTCTGGCTGCCATTCCTATGGAAGGACCGGTCGAGAGCCTCAACGTGAGCGTCGCCGCGGCGCTCTTCCTCTTCGAGGCCCGGCGCCAGCGCAGAGCCGCCGACGCGCCGGGCCGCGATGCCCCGGGCGGCCGACCGCGAGACGGCATGTGAGCGAAACGCTGTACATCGTCGACGGCTACAACATCCTGCATGCGCTCTTTCGCGACGCCGGCAAGGAAGAGATCTTCGCGCGCCGTGACTGGCTTGCCGACAGGCTCGCGAGCTTCGCGGCGGTGCGCGGGGCGAAGGCCGTGCTGGTCTTCGACGGGCACGGCCCGCAGAGCTCGAGCTGCGTGCCCATCCCGGGAGTGCCGGTCGAAGTCTGCTTCGCCGGCGGGAGGTTCACGGCCGACACGCTGATCGCGCGCCGCATCGCGGAGCAGAGCGCCGACATCGCGGTGGTCGTCGTCTCGGCCGACCAGGAAGTCCAGCGCACCGCAGCGCGCGCCGGCGTGAGCCGCATGACCCCCCGGGAGCTGGGAGAGGAACTCCTTGACGCTGACAGCGGGCAGGCTCTTGACTCTGCCCAAGACTCTACTACAATGCTTTCACGGCTTGAGGATAAAGTAGACCCTGAGACTTTGCGTAAGTTGGAGGAGATGCGCAACAAGCCGAAGTGACTGCCCGGAGGCTCTCCGCCCCCGGGTTTTGCAGGGGCAAACGAGCAGAGGTGGGGGCAGGGAATGGCGCGCCAAGCCGACCACAGCCGCAGTGCGGGATCGTCTCACAACCCTCAACCCTTCAGTGAGAGTGCCGACTTCGCACTCGTCCAGGCGTATCGTCGCGGGAGCCAAGCCGCGCTCGACGCGCTCATGCTTCGCTACCACCAGTTCGTGCGGCTCAAGGCGAGTTCATACTTCCTCGCCGGCGGCGACGCCGAGGACCTGATCCAGGAGGGCATGCTCGGCCTCTACAAGGCGGTCCGCGACTATCGTGACGACCGTCTAGCCTCGTTCCGCAGCTTCGCGGAGCTCTGCATCACCCGCCAGATCATCACCGCCATCAAGACGGCCACCCGCCAGAAGCACGTGCCCCTCAACGGCTATCTTTCGTTCAGCCAGTCGCCGAACGACTCCTCGGACGACGGCGACTGCTCGCTGGGCGACGTATTACCCGGGCCGAGCACTCATGACCCGGTCAACCAGGTGATCAGCTCGGAGGAAGTCGACAGCCTTACGGGGTGCCTCACGCAGATGCTGTCGGATCTCGAGGGCCGCGTGCTGCGCTTTTACCTGCAGGGGCTCAGTTACGAGCGCATCGCCAACGAACTCGGCTGCGACTGCAAGACCGTCGACAACGCCTTGCAGCGCATCAAGCGCAAGGTCGATCTGCATCTGGAGGGTCGCAGGGTCCTGAGCTAGGGGCCCGGCGCCCACCTGCCCCGTCCGGCGCGTTTAGAACGTCATCAGGCTGACGTCGTGCCCCTGCTGCTGCACGAGGAGCTTGAAGTCGTGCGGGTTGCTCGCCACCTGGGCGGCGTCACTGAGCGTGATCAGACCGTCCTCGTACAGCTTGAGCAGCGCCTGGTCAAAGGTCTGCATGCCGTAGAAGTCGCCCTCCTTGATGGCGTCGCCGATCAGCATGGCCTGATCCTGATTGAGGATGAAGTCGCGGATCCGGTTCGTGGTGATCATGATCTCGATGGCCGGGACGCGGCCCGCCCCGTCGGCGCGCGTGAGCAGACGCTGCGACACGATCGCCTTGAGGGTGCCGGCCAGCATGATGCGCACCTGCTTCTGCTGATGCAGGGGGAAGAAGTCGATGATGCGGTTGATCGTCTCGGTGGCGTCGATGGTGTGGAGGGTGCTGAGCACGAAATGACCCGTCTGCGCGGCCGTCAGCGCTGCGGTCACCGTCTCGGTGTCGCGCATCTCGCCGATCAGGATGTCGTCGGGATCCTGGCGAAGCACGTACTTGAGGGCCGAGATGTAGGAGTCGGTGTCGAGGCCGATCTCGCGCTGGTTGATGATCGAGCGCCTGTCCTTGTGGAGTACCTCGATCGGGTCCTCGATGGTCACGATGTGCCGGCGCATGGTGTTGTTGACGTGGTCGATCATCGCCGCCAGTGTGGTCGTCTTGCCGGAACCGGTGGTGCCCGTGACGAGCACGAGGCCGCGCGGCTCCAAGGCGATCCGTTTGATGATCTCCGGCAGGTGCAGTTCTTCGAACGAAGGGATCTTGGTCGTGACCTGCCTCATGGCAATGCTGATACTCCCGCGCTGGCGGAAGACGTTGACACGGAAGCGGCCGAGATTGGGCGCCGAGTAGGCAAAGTCGATCTCGTTGTGCTCGCTGAAGCGCCGGATCTGTTTGTCGGTCATGATCGACGCGGCGACGTCCTTGGTGTCCTCAGGGGTGAGCGGCGGCTCGTCCATGAGGCTCAGTTCGCCGTCGACGCGGATGACCGGCGGGCTCCCGGCCTTGATGTGCAGGTCGGACGCGTTGCGCGCCATCATTTCGCCGAGCAGGTCATCTATGGGTTTCATGTGGCATCCCCAGCTTTCGTTGGCTCTCTCCGTAACCTACTTCGGCAGATGACGCCATAAGCTTACCCCCAGGCGGCGGCCGCTGCAGGCGCACATGCCCTGGCGCGGCCCCCTGGGCCCTGCCACGGACCTAGAGCCGGCCGCCGATCCAAGCGTCTCGGCCGCTCAGCGAACCGTAGCGTACGACGTCGCCGGAGTGCGGCGCCTCGATGACGCTGCCGCCGCCGGCGTAGATCGCGACATGGTGGCTGTAGCTCGAGTTGCCGAAGAAGACGAGGTCGCCCGGTCGCAGGTCGCTGGGCGCGACCGGAGTGCTCTGCCTCTGCTGATCGGTGGCGCCATGCCACATCTGGATGCCGATCTGCGCGTAACAGTACATCGTGAGTCCGGAGCAGTCGAAGCCGCTCGGGCTGGCGCCGCCCCAGACGTACGGGACGCCGAAGTAGCGCTGCGCGATGGTGACGATCTCGGGGTGGCCTGGGCTGTTGGGGTCTACCGGCGGCGGCACGATGCCGCCCCATGCCTGTTCGGCGGCGAGTTTGGCGGCGAGAGCAGCCTGTTCGCGGAGGTGCTTGATCTCCGCCTTGAGGCCTTTCGTCATCTTCTCGAGTTTGCTCTCCAGAGCCAGGATCGTACTCTTCTGCGCGGCGCGCTCCGTGACCAGCGCGGCCGCGGCCTTCTTGTCCGCCTCGAGCTCGATTCGTCGATCCTTGACGTCCCGGCGATAGGCGGCGATGGCCTTGACCGTGTCCACGTCGCTGTTGCCGATGCGGTTCATCATGTCGAGCTGAGTGATCAGCTCGTCGAAGCTGTTCGCCTGGAAGAGGACGTCGACGATGCCCACGTCGCGCGACTTGTAAATGTTCTCGGCGCGCACCTTGAGCTGCTTGGCGGCGATCCTGAGGTTGTGCTCGGCGAGATCCAGGAGACGCCGGTTCTCCTTGATCTTGAGCTCCACGTTGTCGAGCTGGGTCGTGGCCTGGTTGTACTTCTCGACGGCGATCTCGACCTGCGTGTAGACCGTATCGAGCTTGCTCTGCACCGCCTTCAGGCGGGCCTTCTTGGTGGCGATCGGCGACGCGGGGGAGGTCGCGGTGAAGACCAGGGAGAGGACGCAGGCGCCAAGGATGAGGGCGAGCGCCGCACGCCGTGTACCGTTCGTACGCTTCACTCCATCGGTCCCTTTCGCGCCCCGGAGGGAGGGCGCGCGTTCGCTGACGTGCGTGCACGGGTGATGACAGTATTCGAGCCCAGGGGGCGGTTCCCTACGCGGGAGACCGCCCCCTGGGCTCGCGCGAGTACTAGAACCTGCCGCCGATCCAGGCGCCGCCGATGGAGCCGTAGCTCACCACGGCGCCCGTGTGCGGGGCGTTGATCATGCTGCCGCCGCCGACGTAGATGCCGACGTGGTAGCTGTAGCTTGCGTTGCCGAAGAACACGAGATCGCCGGGCTGCAGCGCACTGATCGGCACCGGAGTGCTGGCGTGCTGCTGGTCGGTGGCACCGTGCGAGAGACTGACGCCGACCTGCGCATAGCAGTACATGACGAGACCGGAGCAGTCGAAGCCGCTCGGGCTCGCGCCGCCGTACACGTAGGGGACGCCGAGATAGCGCTGGGCGATGGCGACCACGGCGGAGTTGCCCGAGCCGCCTGGGTCGGGGACTGGGCCGCCCCCGCCGCCCCCGCCACTGTTGGTGCCGCCGCTTGCGGCCGCCTGAGCGGCGGCCTGAGCGGCGGCGTCGGCTGCAGCCTTTGCGGCTGCGGCCTGCTGCGCCTGCAGCTGCTTGATGTCGTTCTTGATGCCGGCCGTCATCTGCTCGAGGCGGCTCTGCACGGCGAGGACTGCGCTCTTTTGCACGGCTCGCTCGGTGACGAGCTTGGCGGCGGCCTTCTTGTCGGCGTCGAGCTTGACGCGCCGGTCCTTGATGTCCTGCTGGTAGGACGCGATGGACCTGACGGTGTCGACGTCGCTGTTGCCCAAGCGCTCCATCATGTTCAGCTGGACGACCAGATCGTCGAAGCTGTTGGACGAGAACAGGACGTCGACGATGCCGACATCGCGCGTCTTGTAGATATCCTGCACGCGGGACTGCAGCTGCGTGTTGGCGACGGCGAGGTTGTACTCGGCGACCTTGAGCAGATGCTGGTTCGCCTTGATCTGCTGCTGCACCGTGGTCAGCTGGCTCGTGGCCTGGTTGTACTTCTCGACCGCCACGTCGGCTTCGTGGTACACGCCCTGCAGCTTCGCCTGGACCTCGCGCAGCCGCGCTTTCTTGTCTGCAACGGGGGAGGCGGAGGCCTGAGTGGAGAGGGCGAAGGAGAGGAGGATGGTGCCGAGAAGCAGGGAGAGGAGTGCGATTCGTCGTTTACCGTTCACTGCATCGCCTCCTTTTGGACGCGTCGCGGGGCTGACGCGCCCTCGTTGAGGTGAGCCCTGAGTGTGTCGCTTCCCTGGGTCTGCCGAGCCTCCCGCGGAGGGAGACAAGCTCACCGAACTCAAGTATGAGACCCTAACACTCGCTTTCAATCCTGACAACCGTCGGCGGCGTTGCGGCGCATGGCTTTCACCGCGTCTCCCACGGCCGGTGTGGGCCGTCGCCAAGCGGGGAACGCTGTCGGCATGAGGACGCCATCATGACCAATAGCACCCGCCCGGAGGATGGCGGAAGCGTGTTCGGGCGGGTCCCCGACTGCGAGACGTGCGCGCGGCCTTTGGGGTGGCTCCTGCTTGCCCTTTGGGTGTTCAATGTCGCGGATCTGATGCTCACCAGCCAGGCCGTTTCGTCCGGGCTGGCGGCCGAGAGCAACCGCGTGATGGCGTACTTCTTGCACGCCGGCCTTCTCCAGGCCGCGCTCTTCAAGCTCGGCGTGGTGTCGGCCGGCGTCGGCCTTCTGTGGTTGCTGCGCCGCTATCGGGTGACGCTGATCGCCACGGCGGGACTGGCGACGGTCTTCGGGCTCGTCGTGCTGCTCCAGGTCGTGCACCTGTGGCAGGTCACGACCTTCTGAGTCCTCCGTCGCCGCTGACGCCCCTCACTGTGCCCGGCGGTGTGGGCCGCGGCCACATGTGCTTGAGCGCTTTGATGAATGCCTTGTTGCGCTCGTCCTTGCGCCAGTTGTGGATGATCACCATGCCCCACCAGTGGAACAGCAACTGCTTGGTGAACTTGAGGGCGAAGATATAGCGCAGCCAGGTGCGCAGGGAGTAGAAGCGCATATAGCCGCGCAGGTCCTCCATCTGCAGCTCATATGGGGTCATGAGCTTGGGCTCGAACACAACGTGGTGAGCGTCGTAGAGGTGCCAGCGCTTGTCGAAAATGCGCCCCGCGGCGTCGAGCTCCTCGAACTGCGGTGTACCGGGCAGAGGCGTGAGGATGTTAAGCATCACCGTGTCGATGCGGTGCTTGATGGCGAAGGTCACGGTGTCGCGGACCGTCTGCACGTCGTCGGTGTCGGCACCGAGAACGAACATGCCGTGGCTGCGGATGTTGTACTCGTGCAGCAAACGGATGCCTTCGACGATGTCGTCGACGGTCTGCGACTTCTTGTAGCCGTCGAGCGTCGCCTGGTTGACCGACTCGAGGCCAAGGTAGACGAGCTCGCAGCCCGACTTCTGCATGAGCTCAAGCAACTCCCGGTCGCGGACCACGTCGGTGCGCACTTGGGCCGACCAGGGGATGATGAGGTCTTCGTCGATCATCATCTGCAGAAGCTTCTTGAGACGCTTCTTGTCGGCGGCCATGTTGTCGTCGTAGAAGAAGATGCGGCTCGGGCGCTTGTCCTTGATCTCGGCGATCACGTTCTCGGCGCTGCGGAAACGGTACTTGCGCCCGAACATCGCCGTGACCGAACAGAAGTTGCAGGCGAAGGGGCAGCCCCAGCTTGTCATGATGGGCATCGTTGTGAGCTTCTCGCTACCGACCAGGAGCCGGAGATCGGGAAAGGGAAGCTCGTCAAGGTCGGTGAGTCGCTCGCGCAGTGGCGTGTGCACGGCCTTGCCGTCGCGCATGAACGAAAGGCCGCCGACAGTATCCAGCTCACGTTCGCCATTCAGGGCCTCGATGAGCTCGAGCATGAGCTGCTCGCCGCCCTCGCCGCGGGCCACGTAGTCCGCGTGCGCGAGGGCTTCATCGGCCATGAACGTGACGTGCGAGCCGCCGATGATCACGGGGATGCCGCGCGCGCGGAGGTCGTCGGCGAATTCGTAGGCGGTCGTCGTCGTCGAGGTGGTGCCCGATAGGCCGACGAGGTCGGCGCTGTTGACATCGTCCCAGTCGATGGGCGCCATCTGCGAGTTGTAGATGAGCACGTCGTGGCCCTGCGCTTTCAGGGTCGCGGCGATGATGGGTAGGCCGAGGCGTGGAAGCAGGACCTTGGCATACACGTGCATGCCGGGGGGTTCGGGCTCGATGAGGCGGATCTTCATGACGCTCCTTGGAGAGGCAGCCGAGGCTGCCGCGGCGGTCGCCGCGGCTCTTCGCCCGGCCGGGCGGTCTGCGGACGTGGCGGAACCCGTATGGTAGTCGCTTGCTCGGTCGAAGTGAAGCGCACGGGCGTTGCGCGGCGGCGAGTCGCCAGGCGGCCGCGGCGCCGGCCTCAGAACAGCCAGGCGCCGAGCAGGTACGTGCCGGCGGCGACCAGCGCGGCAGCCGGCAGCGTGAGCACCCAGGCCGTCATGATGTTGCCGGCGACGCCCCAGCGCACGGCGGAGAGCCGCTGCGTGGAACCCACGCCCATGATCGCGGCGGTGATCGTGTGGGTCGTGGAGACGGGAAAGCCGAAGTGCGTCGCGACCTGGATCACGCTGGCGGCGGCTGTCTCGGCGGCAAAACCGTGGATGGGGTCGAGCTTGATCACCTTGGAGCCCAGCGTATGGATGATGCGCCACCCGCCCGAGTAGGTGCCGAAGGCCATGGCGAGGGCGCACACGACCTTGACCCACAGCGGGACCTCGAACGTGCTGATCTTGCCGCTGGTGAACAGCGCCAGGGTGATGATGCCCATGGTCTTCTGGGCGTCGTTGGCGCCGTGCGAGAAGGCCATGAAACCGGCCGAAATAGGCTGCAAGCGGCGGAACCAGCGGTTCACGATTGCCGGAGGGTGGCGCCGCACGAGCCAGATGAGGCCCGTCATGAGCAGCCAGGCGCCGGCGAACCCGAGGAACGGCGATCCGATCATCGGGATGATGATCTTGTCGAGGACGCCGCTCCAGAGGACGCCGGACAGTCCGGCGCTCGCGATCATCGCGCCGATGAGGCCGCCGAAGAGCGCCTGCGACGAGCTCGACGGGATGCCGAAGTACCACGTCGTGAAGTTCCACACGATTGCGCCGACCAGGGCGGACAGCACGAGGGGAAGGGTGACGAGACCGGTGTTCACCAGTCCCTCGCCGACGGTCTTGGCGACGCCCGTATAGACGAGCGCGCCGAGCAGGTTGAACCCCGCGGCCATGATGACGGCGACACGCGGCGAGAGCGCGCGCGTCGAGACCGAGGTGGCGATCGCGTTGGCGGTGTCGTGGAAGCCGTTGGTGTAATCGAAGACGAGGCCCAGGGCGACGATCGCGATGAGGAGGACCACGGCCTGTGCTCAGGTCAGTTGTGCTTGAGGACGATGCTCTCGATGACGTTCGCCACGTGCTCGCACTCGTCGATGGCGCTTTCGAGAGTCTCGTAGATGTCTTTCCACTTGATGATGTCGGTGCACTTGGTGTCGCCATCGAAGAGACTGGCGATGGCTTCGCGTTCGATGCGGTCGCCGTCGTTCTCGAGACTGTTGATGGCGATGATGCGCTCGTCCAGACCCTTGGGCTTCTCGAGGTTGTCCATGCACTCGCGGAGGATAGGCGTGGCCTTGGCGATGACCTCGGCCTGGCGGCGGGCGTAGCCGGTGGCTTCGCCGACGCGGTAGATGGTCATCAGCCCGGCCACTTCCTCGATGTTGTCGAGAACCTCATCGGCGGTGGCCACGAGGTCGTAGATGTCCTCGCGGTCGATGGGCGTGATGAACGACTTGTTGAGGCGCCGCACAATGTCGTGCACGATCTTGTCGCCGACGTGCTCGTGTTCAAGGATGGCCGCCGCGATGGACGGACGGTCGCCGTCATTCATGAACCTGACGAGCAGTTGCGCCGCCGCGTCCAGATTTGCGGCCTGCTCGGCGAACAGCCGGAAGTAGTCGTGGTCCTTTGGAACGAGGCTGAGTTTCACACGGGCTCCTTTCCCCTACCACGCCCTGTGCCGCGCGTAATGCTACCCGTTTTGGGGCCGCGCGCAACTCGTGCCGGCCGGCGTGGCCGGAGCGAGGGCGAAGCCGCGCGCGGCCGCCGACCCCGCGCCGTCGCCGAGCGGCCCGCTTCATGCGATCTGCCTCGTTGACCCCTGTCGCTGGTTGCCAATCGCTCGGCCCTTCGGGTAGCCTTCCGTCACGCGTGGTGGGGGCCACAGGTCCCGCCCTGCGTGCCACTGACTTCCTGCCGCGACGGAAACCGCGGGTCGCCGGCAGTGAAGGACGTGCTTGCGGACTTGCGGACGTAGTTGTTGTAAGGAGGATCCAGTGGCAGAAGAGCTCTACGAACTGATGAAGCAGACCGTCATCGACGGTGAGGCCGAAGAGGCCGCAGCCCTCGCGCAGAAGGGCCTC
>JADGPQ010000116.1 GCA_017882325.1 Thermoleophilia bacterium | reverse complement strand
CCGTACTGCCCGCGCTGCGGCACGGCGATCAGCAGCCACGAGGTCGCGCAGGGCTACAAGGACGTCACGGAAGACTCGATCTACGTGCGTTTCCCGCTGCGCGCCGAGGCGGCTGCGTCGCTGGGCGCGCCGGCCGGCGCGCCCGTCTCCCTGGCCGTCTGGACCACCACGCCGTGGACCCTCATCAGCAACGTGGCCGCGGCCGTGCACCCGGACGTCACCTACGCGCTCGTCGAGAGTCGCGGCGAGCGCTTCGTGCTGGCCCGCGAGCTGGTCGACAAGGTGCTCGGCTCCAAGGCCGTCGTCGAGCGCGAACTGCCCGGCCGCGAACTGCTCGGCCTCGAGTACGAGCCGCCGTTCGCCTTCACCGAGCCTGAGAAACGGGCGCATTTCGTCATCGGCGGCGACTACGTCACGACCACCGACGGCACCGGCATCGTGCACATCGCCCCGGCCTTCGGCGAGGACGACATGCGCGTGGGCCTCGAGAACGATCTGCCGGTCGTCAACGCCGTCGACCTGGAGGGCAGGTTCGTCGCCGAGGTCACGCCGTGGGCCGGCGTCTTCGTCAAAGACGCAGACCCGGCCATCATCGCCGACCTCAAGGCCCGCGGTGTTCTGCTCGGCGTGGAGCCCTACGAGCACAGCTATCCCTTCTGCTGGCGCTGCGACACGGCGCTGCTCTACTACGCCAAGGCGACGTGGTACATCAGGACCACGGCCATCAAGGACGAGCTCATCAAGGCCAACGACGACGTCGTCTGGCATCCCGAACACATCAAGACGGGGCGCTTCGGCGAGTGGCTCGCGGGCAACGTCGACTGGGCCCTCGGCCGCGACCGCTACTGGGGCACGCCGCTGCCCGTCTGGCGCTGCGAGGAGGGGCACACGCACTGCGTGGGCTCCATCGCCGAGCTGCGCGAGATGGCGGCCGGGTCGGTACCCGACGATCTGGAGCTACACCGACCCTACGTCGACGGCGTGTTGCTCACCTGTCCGGACTGTGGGCGCGAGATGCGCCGCGTCGACGAGGTCATCGACGCCTGGTTCGACTCGGGTGCCATGCCCTTCGGTCAGTGGCACTACCCGTTCGAGAACGAGGACGTCTTCCGCGAGCGTTTCCCCGCCGACTTCATCTGCGAGGCCATCGACCAGACCCGCGGCTGGTTCTACAGCCTGATCGCGGTCGCCACCCTCGTCGAGGGCCGCAGCTCCTACAAACGCGTGCTCTGCCTGGGCCACATTCTCGACGCCGACGGCCAGAAGATGAGCAAGAGCAAGGGCAATGTGGTCGAGCCGGACGATATCCTCGACCACCAGGGCGCCGACGCCTTTCGCTGGTTCATGTTCGCCAGCCAGCAGCCGTGGAGTCCTCGGCGCTTCAGCGCCGACATGGTCGACGAAGTGGTCCGCAAGTTCCTGCTCACCCTGTGGAACACGTACAGCTTCTTTACCGTGTACGCCAATATCGACAGGTTCGACCCGACGGTCGAGGTCGTGCCGCTCGAGGAGCGGCCGCCGCTCGACCGCTGGCTCAGCGGCGAGCTCAACGCGCTCGTGCAGACCGTCACCGAGGGCCTCGAGCAGTATGACGCCACCGGCACCTGCCGGGCCATCCAGCAGTTCATCGACGATCTCAGCAATTGGTATGTGCGCCGCAGCCGGCGCCGCTTCTGGAAGAGCGAGAGCGACCTCGACAAGCTGGCCGCCTACCACACGCTCTACGAGGCGCTCGTCACGGTGACCAAGCTGCTGGCGCCGTTCACGCCCTTCGTCGCCGAGGAGCTCTACCAGAACCTCGTGCGCTCCGTGGACGCTACGGCGCCGGAGAGCGTGCACCTGTGCGGTTGGCCGGTGGCCGACGAGCAGGCCATCGACGCCGGCGCGTCGTTCGACATGGCGGCGGCGCGCCGCGTCGTCGAGATGGGCCGCGCGGCGCGCAACGCCGCCGCGGTCAAGACCCGGCAGCCGCTCGCCGAGGTCGTCGTCCTGCTGCCCGAAACCGAGCGGCGCGCCGTCGAGAGCCTGCGCGAGGTCGTGCTGGACGAGCTCAACGTCAAGGCGCTCCGCTTCGTCGCCGACGAGAGCGAGATGGTGGACTACACAGTGAAGCCCAACCTAAAGATCCTCGGGCCGAGGTTGGGCAAGCAGCTCGGCGCGCTGCAGGCGGCGCTTAAAGAAGCGGACGCCGCCGCTCTGGTCGCCGAGCTCAGAGCGGCCGGCGCCGTGACGCTGACGGCCGGCGACGGCGAGCTCCGTCTCGTCGAGGAAGACCTTCTGGTCGAGACCGGCTCGCCCGAGGGCTACCAGGTGGAGTCAGAGTCCGGACGCACCGTGGCGCTCAAGACCGCCGTCGACGACGCCTTGCGCGAGGAGGGGATCGCGCGCGAGCTCGTGCATGCCGTCCAGCTCGCGCGCAAGAATGCCGACCTCCGCATCGAAGATACCATCAGACTGGCGTTGTCGGTGCCCGCCGAACTGCGGCCACTCGTGGACCGGCACGCGGCCACGATCAAGGCCGAGACGCTGGCCAGCGAAGTGGTCGTCGGCGAGGCGCGCGGCGACCACCACGAGACGGCGCGCGTCGAGGGGCACGACATCGGTATGGGCTTGACCGTGACGGGTACCATCTTCACCGTCACCTACGGCTGACAGGCGTGACCGGCGCCAGGAGGCGCCGGAGACGAAGGGAGACGCCGTGGAAGAGATGCGCGACGCTTCGCTCGATCTTCTCGTCGAGCTGGCGCGGCCCACGTCGCACGACACCGTCCTCGACTACGCCGCGGGCGCCGGGATAGCCGGCTTCGCCGTGGCTCCCGACGTGCGCACGGTCGAGGCCGCCGACGAGCTTCCCGACATGCTGGAGGAGGGGAGGCGGTTGGCCGGCGAGCTGGGTCTGGTCAACGTCGCCTTCAGTCTCGTCGACCTCTACGCGCTGCCCTACGGCACGGACGCCTTCAGCCTGGTCGTGTGTCGCAACGCCTTCCATCTGCTCCCCGAGCCGGTGGCGGCGCTCGCCGAGCTGCTGCGCGTGACGAGCGCCGGGGGGCGGCTCGTGCTCATGGACCCCGTGGTCGACGACGTTACCGACAAGGCGTTAAACGATATCGCACGCCTGCGCGAGCCGGCGCATCGCCGGCACTATCTCGAGGAGCAGATCGACGAGCTCGTTGCCCAGGCCGGTCTGCAGGTGACGCAGCGCGGTCGCGTGCGCCGCACGATCGACCTCGACTACTGGCTGCAGGTCGCGGCCGTACCGGCCGCCAAGGCCGGCCTTATCCGCGGCCGCTTCAAGGCGCTGCCGGTGGACGTGCAGGCACGCATGGACGTCGCCTTCGCCGACCGCCTGGTGTCGTTCAGCTACGACATCGTCGGTCTGCGCCTGGAGCGCGCCTGACGCGCGGCGCGCGGCGGCGTCAGCCGAGGAACGCGCCCAGTTCCTCCACGAGCTTGGCCTTGGGCATCGCGCCGACGATGCGCTGCTTCACTTCGCCGCCTTCGAACGCGAGGATCGTGGGGATGTTCATCACCGCGAACTGCTGCGCGACCGCAGGAGCCTCGTCGACGTTGAGCTTCACGAACTTGACGTCCGGGTAGTCGCCGACCATCTCGTCGAGCACCGGGCCGATCATGCGGCACGGGCCGCACCACTCGGCCCAGAAGTCCACGAGGACCTTGCCGGGCGTCTTGATGACCTCGGCTTCGAAGTCGTCCTGTGAGACTGCTTCCACGGATCCCTCCTGGGAGTGGGTTTGTCAGGCCGGCGCGGCGGCAGTGCCGCCGGCCGCGGTCGCGGCGCCGGGCAGCGCGCAGGCGAGCGCGTCCAGATAGCGCTGCGCCTGCACGGCGGCCAAGGCACCTTCGCCGACCGCCATGGCGATCTGCTTGATGGGGTTGGCGTGCGCGTCGCCGCAGGCGAACACCCCGGGGAGCTTGGTCTGCAGATGCCCATCGGTGACGATGTAGCCCTGGTCGTCGAGGTCGACGATGCCTTTCAGCCAGCTCGTGTTGGGGAGCTGCCCGATGTACATGAACACGCCGTTGACCGGCAGCCTGCGTACCTCCTTGGTCTTGACGTTCTCGACCTCGAGGGCCTCGACCGCCTGGTCACCGTCGATCCTCAGGGGGATGCAGTCCCAGACGAACTCGAACTTGGGGCTGGCAAAGCAGCGCTCCTGGGCGATGGGCGCCGCGCGCAGCTCGTTGCGGCGGTGCACGAGGTAGACCTTCTCGGCGAACTTGGCGAGGAACATGCCTTCCTCGACGGCGGAGTCGCCGCCGCCGACCACGGCCACGGTGCGGCCGCGGTAGAGGGGGCCGTCGCAGGTGGCGCACCA
Source organism: Thermoleophilia bacterium (assembly GCA_017882325.1). GTDB lineage: Bacteria > Actinomycetota > Thermoleophilia > UBA2241 > UBA2241 > CAIXSE01. The sequence goes on along the minus strand of JADGPQ010000116.1, from coordinate 4,753 downwards.
GCTCACGCCGCGGCCGATGAACTCGGCCTCGCCGGGGATACCGGAGCGCTTGGCTTCCACGCCCGGCGCGAGGATGACCGACCTGGTGAGCAGGGTGCCCTGGTCGGTCACGACGCTGTAGAGCCCGTCGGGCTCGCGTCGCAGCGACGTCACCGCCTCGACCTCGCGCAGCTCGGCGCCGAAACGCACGGCCTGGCTCTTCATCTTCTCGGACAAGTCGAAGCCCGAGATGCCCTCGGGAAAGCCCGGGTAGTTCTCGACGAGCTCGGTGAGAGCGATCTGGCCGCCGGCCATGTTGCGCTCGAGGATCACGGTGCTCAGTCGACCGCGGCTCGCATAGATGCCGGCGGTGAGGCCGGCGGGTCCGCCGCCGACGATGACGACGTCGAGCACGGCGGTGTCTATATCAGGCACTGCGTAGTCCTTGTCGGGGGTCATGACGGCGTGAGTATACCCACGGCTTCTCAGAGAAGACCGCGACGCACGAGCTCCTCGGCGATCTGCACCGCGTTGAGCGCCGCGCCCTTGCGCAGGTTGTCGCTTACCACCCACAGGTCGAGACCGTTCTTCACGGTGGCGTCTTCGCGGATACGGCCGACGAACACCGGGTCACGGCCCTCGGCGTCGAGCGGCAGCGGGTACTGCAGCTCCGCCGGGTCGTCGACGACGACGATGCCGGGGGAGCCGGCGAGCAGCTCGCGAGCCTCGCCGGCTGTGAGCTTCTTCCACGTCTCCACGTTGATGGCCTCGCTGTGCGCGCCAAACACCGGCACGCGTACGCAGGTGGCGGTCACCTTGAGGCCCGGGTCGGCGAAGATCTTGGTGGTCTCGTCGACCATCTTCTGCTCTTCCTTGGTGGAACCGCTGGGCAGGAAGCTGTCGATGTGCGGCAGCACGTTGAAGGCGATCTGGTGGGGGTAGAACTGCGGCTGCACGGGTCCTCCGGCGCCCCACTGGCGCGCCTGCGCGTCGAGCGCCGCGATGCCGCCCTGGCCGCTGCCGGAGACGGCCTGGTAGGTGCTCACGACGACGCGCTTGATGCCGACCTCGTCGTAGATGGGCTTGAGCGCCACGACCATCTGGATGGTGGAGCAGTTGGGCGTGGCGATGATGCCCGCGTGCGACGCCAGGTGGTCGGCGTTGACCTCGGGCACGACGAGCGGCACGCCCGGGTCCATGCGGAACACGCTCGACTTGTCGATGGCCGTGGCGCCGGCGGCGACGGCCTGCGGCACATACTTCTTGCTCACCGAGCCGCCGGCGGCGAAGAAGACGAGGTCGACGCCGGCGAACGAGCCGAGGCCGAGCTCCTGCACTTCCAGCTCGGCCCCTTTGAACGGTAGCGTGCGTCCGGCCGAGCGGGCGCTGGCCAGCAGACGCAGCTCGCCGACGGGGAAGCTGCGCTCCTCGAGGATGCGCCGCACGGTGCCGCCGACGACGCCGGTGGCCCCGGCGATGGCGACGGCGTAGCCCTTACCGGCCATCAGAACGAGCTCCTGTCGGCCTTGTCGTGACGGATCCCGGCGTCGTCGAGCTCGAACACATCGTGCAGCGCGCGCACCGCTTCGTCGGCGCGGCTCTTGTCGATGACCGCCGAGATCTTGATGGGTGAGGTGCTGATCATGTCGAGGTTGATGCCGAGGTCGGCCAGCGTCTTGAACATCAGCGCGGCGACCCCCGGGTTGGTGCGCATGCCGGCGCCGATCACGCTCACCTTGGCGATGCCGTCGTTGCTCGAGTAGCCTTTGGCCTTGAGCTCCGCCACGACTGTGTGCAGGGCGCTGTCGGCGGCGGCGCTGTCTTCGGCGGGGATGGTGCACGAAATGTCCGTGTGACCCTCCTCGCTGGAGTTCTGGATGATCATGTCGACGTTGACGTGGGCGTCGGCGAGGGCGGCGAAGACCATGGCCGCGACGCCGGGCTGGTCGGGCACGCCGCGCACCGTGACCCGGGCTTCGTCGGTAGTGTAGGTGACCGCTCTGATGATCGGACTCTCCATGGCGTCATCTTCCTCTCTCACCCAGGTGCCGTCGTAGTCGGTGAAGCTCGAGCGCACGTGGATGGGGATGTCGTACTTGCGCGCGTACTCGACGGCGCGCACGGCGAGCACTTGCGCGCCGGCGGCGGCCATCTCCAGCATCTCGTCGTAGGAGATGTGATCTATCTTGCGGGCCTTGGCGACCAGGCTGGGATTGGCGGTGTAAACGCCGTCGACGTCCGTGTAGATCTCGCAGACGTCGGCGCCCAGGGCGTGAGCCAGGGCGACGGCGGTGGTGTCGGAGCCGCCACGACCCAGCGTGGTGACGTCTCTCTCGGTGGACACGCCCTGGAAGCCGGCGACGAGGACGATCTTGCCGGCGTCCATCGCTGCCTGCACGCGCGCCGGGTGGATGTCAAGGATGCGCGCCTTGGTATGGACGGTGTCGGTGAGGATGCCGGCCTGGGAGCCGGTGAGGCTCACGGCGTCGTAACCGAGGCGGTGGATGGCCATGGCCAGGAGGGCGCAGCTGATGCGCTCTCCCGCCGAGAGCAGCATGTCCATCTCGCGCTCGGGAGGATCGGGGGTGATCTCTCTCGCCAGCTCGGCGAGCTCGTCTGTGGTGTCGCCGCGCGCGCTGACGACGGCGCTGACGCTGTGGCCCTGCTCGAAGGTCGCGACGATGCGGCGCGCCACGTTGCCGATGCGGGCGGCGTCGGCGACCGATGTGCCACCGTATTTCTGGACGACGACGGACAAGGTGGTTCTCCCTCCGAAAGAGGCGGCTGCCGGCTCAGGCGCCGGGCTTGGGGGCGATGCTGGGGAGCGCGCGCTTGTGCTCGCTGGCGGCGCTCATGGCATCGACCTTGGCCTGGACGGCCGGCGACCCCGCGCCCGCGAGCAGGTAGCCATCGAGCTCCTCGTAGGTGAGGCCCATCTCGCTCTCGTCGGTCTGGTCGGCCCACAGGCCGGCCGACGGCGGCTTCTCGATGATGCTCTCGGGCACGCCGAGGCGCCGCGCGAGTTCGCGGACCTCGCTCTTGACCAGGCTGCCGAGGGGCAGGAGGTCCACGCCGCCGTCGCCGTACTTGGTGAAGTAGCCGACGGCGAGCTCGCTGCGATTGCCCGTGCCGAGCACGAGGTAGCCGTGCTGGTTGGCGAACGCGTACAGGGTGGTCATGCGCAAACGCGGCTTGAGGTTGGCGGTCGCCAGCCGGCTCTCCGGCAGGTCGGTGCTGGAGCCGGCTAGCCGCGCCAGCAGGAGGTCGTAGACGGGCCCGAGGTCGACGGTCGCCGAAGGGACGCCGAAATGGTGCGCGACGAGCGCGCCGTCCTCGGCGTCCCGCGGATCGCTGTGGCACGGCATCACGATGCCCAGCGTGTGGTGCGGGAACGCCTGTTTGGCGAGAGCGGCGACCACAGCGGAGTCGACGCCGCCGGACAGGCCGAAGACCGCGCCGCGACCGTCACCTGCGGTGACTTCGGCGCGGATCCAGTCGATCAGATGCTGAGAGAGCGCGTCCACGCGCCTCCTTTCTGGAGGCGCAAGTCTACCGTACCGGGGGCCGCCGGCGCACGTTGGCGGCGGCCCTAGTCCTGGTAAGCCTCGATGCGGTTCGCCAGCTTCAGGCGCGCGTTGGCGAACACCGACACATTGTGCGTGTACTTGGGGAACGTGAACACGTTCGCCTGGCGGATCCGGTATGGGAACTGGGTGATCGTCGCGAGGATCTTGTTGACGAATGCGGGCCCGTCTGTGCCCGTGCGTTTCGCCAGTTTGAGGTACTCGCGCTCCTCGAGGCCGTCGCGCAGTGCCTCCAGCCGCAGCGAGCTCACCGGCGGCGCGTACGGGTCGCGCAGACCATAGCGGGGGTAGTAGCCCGGGTAGACGATGCTAGTACAGCCGTTGGAGCGCGTCTTGCCGCTCGCCAGCGACAGCGGGTTCTTGTACGGGTCGCGCCAGCCCCTGCCGGTGCCCGGCTTGCCCCAGCGGTTGAAACCCCAATTGAGCAGGCCGTCGACGTTCCACTTCTGCATCAGCCATCCCCACGCCCGCGAGTCTATGTGGGGCTTGTCGATCACGTACGACGGCATCTTGGCCACGTCCTGGTTGGTGTACATGTACCACCAGATCTCCTTGCCGTGCGCCCGGCGCTCGCGCACGGCGGGGACGCGTCCGAAGAAGTAGTAGTAGCGCAGCGCCCAGATGTCGACGTCGTCGTAGAGGAACGTGTTCTTGGCCTTCTTGCCGCCGAGGCCGGACGGCCGCGGGTCGTCGGTGAGCAGGAAGCGCAGGCGGAAGCCGGCCTTGCCGGAGGCACGATGCAGCGTCCGGGCCAGGGCCTCGGCCTTGCGCTCGGCGCGAGTGGTCGTGGTCTCGTCGACGATGTAGGCGTAGGCCTTATGCTGCCAGCCGTTGGCCTTGTACATGCGGCTCAGGCCGGTGAGGTAGGTCCGCAGCCTGGTGGCCGACGGCCTGTACTGGCTGAGATTCCAAGGGGACCAGTTCAGCCAAGGGATCTGCGTGCCCGGCAGGTCGAGGCCGCTCGGGTCGAGGAGGGGCCGCAGGTCGTTCGCGTAGCTGCTCGCGCTGAACCGGCCGCTGCTCGACACACGTGGGTAGAGGCCGGTCACGCCGGGGCTGATGCCGTGCTCCTGCATCATCTGGTAGAAGCTGGCGATGATCCGCCGCTTGGCGTTGCCGGCGAAGTGCACGCCGGAGCCGGCAATGCTGCGCTCGATGGCGGACATGCTGACGTTGAAGGCCGAGGCGGT
>JADGPQ010000320.1 GCA_017882325.1 Thermoleophilia bacterium | reverse complement strand
CCTGCAGGCGTTCGCGCACGAAGGCCGCCGTCTCGGCGGCGATGACGGCGCGTCGCTCGTTGTCGAGACCCTCGGCGCCCTGCAGCTCGAACTGGTCCAAGGCCGAAGCCAGCAGACCGGCGATGGGGAAACGCAGGGCGTACTCGAGCGCGATGCGCACGATGCCCATGGCCGCACGCCGCAGGCCGTACGGGTCACGCGAGCCGGACGGCTTCTGGCCGGCGACCCACGCGCCGACGATGTTGTCGGCCTTGTCGGCGATGGCAAGCAGCGCGCCGCTCAGCGTGCCGGGGAGCGGCGCGGTGGCAGACAGCGGGCGGTAGTGCTCGCCCACGGCCTTGGCGATCGCGTCGCCCAGCCCCCCGGATTCCGCGTAGATGCCGCCCATCACGCCCTGCAGAACGGGGAACTCGATGACCACCTGACTCACGAGGTCGGCCTTGGCCAGCCGCGCGGCGATGCGCAACGTCTCGGCGAGCGGCGCGGACGAGCCGTTGCCGCCGTTGCCGGCGCCTTCGGCGCCGGGCCCGGCGGCCAGACCGGCCACCAACCCCTGCAGACGGTGCGCCTTGTCGGCCAGGGAGCCGAGCTTCTCGTGGAACACCACGTCGCCGAGCCGGTCGGCCATGGTGTCGAGGCCCTCGGCGACGTCGCGGTCGTAGGCGAACTCGGCGTCGTCGAGCCGGCCCTCGAGCACGCGCTCGTTGCCGAGCGTGATGAGATCGGCCGCCCGGGGGGCGGCGTTGCTGACGTAGAGGAACGCCGGCAGCAGGCGGCCGTCGCCGTCGCGCACGGGAAAGTAGCGCTGGTGGCTCTGCATCGCCGTGATGAGCACGGGAGCGGGCAGCCGTAGGTGGCCGGCGGCGAACGCGCCGCGGGCGACGCTCGGCCACTCGGCGAGGTACACCGTCTCGGCCAGGACGTCGCCCGGGTCGGACCACTCCCCACCGAGCTCGGCGGCGCGCGCGTCGAGACCCTCGACGATCAGTCGCCGCCGCTCGTGCTGCGAGGCGATCACTTTCTGCTCCTCCAGATGCTTCTCGTAGTGCTCGGCCTTGTCGATGATGATCGGCGCGCCGAGGGTCCGGTGACCCTGCGTCACGTCGCCGCACCTCAAGCCGTAGAACGCGGCCTCCACTGTCTTGCCGCCGAGCTTGCAGACCAGCCAGCGGATAGGACGGGAGAACCGCAGGTACTCCGCCTCGCCCGCGGGACGGCGGCCCCAGCGCATCCCGCGCGGGATCTGCAGGCCCGTGACGAGAGCCGGGATGAGACCCGGCAGGACGTCGGTCGCGTCGCGACGCTCGGCCTCGACGCGGACGACGGCGAACTCCGTGCCGTCTACCACCTCGCGGCGAACGTCTCTGGGCTGGGCGCCGCGCGAGCGCGCGAATCCCAGCCCAGCCTTGGTGAGGCCGCCCGCGGCGTCGTAGGCGATCTCGGCCTTGGGGCCCCGATAATCGTCGGTCTTGGCGGTCTGGCGCTCGGGCACGCCCTCGACCAGCACGGCGATGCGCCGCGGGGAGACCAGCACCCTGAGATCGGGGGCGCCGCTCTCAAGAAGGCGCTCGGCCTCGAGCAGCTTATGCGCGAGCCCCGGCGCCTCGGCGGTGTGCGCGAGCTGGCGGACGACCGATTCGCAGACCTTGTACGGCAGCTCTTCGCAGCCGATCTCGATGAGGAGCGTGCTCATGCGCCGGCCACCTCAAGGTAGAGGCCGGCGACCTTGCGCGCGAGGTCGCGCACGCGCCCGATGTGCATCGTGCGGTCGGTGACGCTGATCGCGCCACGCGCGTCGAGCATATTGAAGGCGTGGCTGCACTTGAGCACTTGGTCGTAGGCGGGCACCGGCAGACGCGCGTCGAGACAGCGCTCGGCCTCGTTCTCGTGCTCGCGGAAGTGCCGGTAGAGCATGTCGGTGTCGGCGACCTCGAAGTTGTAGCGGCTGAACTCGCGCTCGTTCTCCCGGTAGACGTCGCCGTACGTGACGGTCACCGTCTCACCGTCTTCGTCCCATCGCGACCACACGAGGTCGTACACGCTGTCCACGCCCTGCAGGTACATGGCCAGGCGCTCCAGACCGTAGGTGAGTTCGACGGTGATCGGGTCGAGATCGAAGCCGCCCAGCTGCTGGAAGTACGTGAACTGGGTGGCTTCCATGCCGTCGATCCAGACCTCCCAGCCTTGCCCCCAGGCACCCAGGGTAGGGCCCTCCCAGTTGTCCTCGACAAAGCGCACGTCGTGGTCGGCGAGGTCGATACCCAGAACCACGAGCGACTGCAGGTACACGTCCTGGATGTCGGGCGGCGACGGCTTGATGACGACCTGGTACTGGTAGTAGTGACCCAGGCGATACGGGTTTTCGCCGTAGCGCCCGTCGGTGGGTCGCATGGACGGCTCGACGTAGGCCGCGCGCCACGGGCGCGCGTCGAGGCAGCGCAGGAAGGTCGCAGGGTTGAACGTGCCCGCCCCGACCTCGGTGTGATACGGCTGGACGATGACACAGCCTTGCTGCTCCCAGTAGGCCTGCAGTCTGGCGATGGTCTGCTGGAACGTGGGAAGCCCGCGCGAGACGGCTTCACCCGGGGCGTGGTCGGTCACGTGTCCTTTCGGTCGGAGTGGCCGATTCTAGCAGGGCCA
>JADGPQ010000319.1 GCA_017882325.1 Thermoleophilia bacterium | reverse complement strand
AATGGCGGTGGAGTCTTCAATCTCGACCTGATCCGCACGCTCGAGCTCGAGGGGATGGTCGATCTCGCGCTCGCCGTGGCCACCGGCGCCGTCGAGCGTACCGAGTCGCGCGGCTCGCACTCCCGCACCGACTACCCGGCGCGCGACGACGAAGCCTGGCTGAAGCACACCATGGCGCACTACACGACGGGCGGACCGCGCCTCGACTACAGGCCGGTGACGCTGGGGGCCTTCGAGCCACAGGAGCGCAAGTACTGATGCCTGAAGCGAAGTTCCATATCAAGCGCTACGACCCGGCTCGCGGCGAGAAGGACGCGTCGCGCTACGACGACTTCGTCGTCTCCTACGACAGCAGTCTCACCGTCCTCGAGGGGCTCTTCTCGATCCAGGAGCAGCAGGACGGCTCGCTGGCCTTTCGCTACTGCTGCCGGGCGTCCATCTGCGGCTCGTGCGCCATGTACATCAATGGCAAGTACCGCCTCGCCTGCCAGACCAACCTGCGCCATGTGCACGCCGACGTGATCACGGTGGAGCCCATGCCGCACCTGCCTCTGGTCAAGGACCTGGTCTGCGACATGAGCGATTTCTTCGCCAAGTACGAGTACGTGAAGCCTTGGCTGATCCGCAACTCCGCCGCTCCGGAGAGGGAGATCCTGCAGTCGCCGGAGGAGCGCAAGAAGCTCGACATGCCCATCGACTGCATCCTCTGCGGCGCCTGCTACAGCAGCTGCCCGTCGGTGTGGACCGAAGACAACTACCTTGGGCCGGCGGCGCTGCTCAAGGCGTATCGCTTCGAGGTCGACTCGCGCGACGAAGCGAGCAAGGTGCGCATGCCCTCCTGGGACAACGAGCGCGGCGATTACCGCTGCCACACCATCACCAACTGCGTCGAGGCCTGTCCCAAGGAGCTCAACCCCACCGAGGGCATCCAGTGGCTCAAGATGGCGGCGGTGCGCCGCCGGCTGTTCGGCAGGAGCAGATAGGGCCGGCGGCTGGGCGCCGCCTCAGAAGAGTCGCGCGGCCGTGGCGATGAGCACGCCGGACATCGTGATGGCGACCGCCAGCGCCAGCCGGGCTCTCAGGCGCTCCTTGAGCAGCAGCATGCCGGCGGCGATACCGAACACCGGCGACGTGCTCGACAGGAGCATGGTGAGCACGGCGCCGATGTGGTCGATCACCAGATAGAAGAGCACGGCGTAGCACGCTTCGAGGGCGCCGCTGGCCAGCAGCAGCCAGATCATCCGGCGCCTGCGGGGACCGGTAAGGCGCCGCGTGAACAGCGGGGCGCGGCGCCAGGCGAGGAACGCGCCGAGCGACAGCATGCCGATGAGCTGGCTCTCGAGCATCATGAAGGCGCTCGGCTCGCCGTACGCTCCCTCGGCCATCTGCACGAGCACCGGTCCGAGGCCCCAGCCGGCCGCCGCCAGCAGCGACAGCGAGACGACGCGGAGCGCGCCGCCGGGACCGCCCGCCGCCCGCGCCGGATCGGCCGGCAGCGGCGCCAGGGCGCCGTCGGCCGGCCCGGCCATAGCGCCGGCGCCGCCCTCCATCCAGCGCGAGATGAGCACCACGCCAAAGATGGTGACGGCCATGCCGACGAGCGTGGAGGCTCGGAGTGCGACGCCGATGAGCAGCAGCGAGAAGACGGCCGTCCACAGCGGGTCAGTGCTGGTCAGGGGGGCCACGATGCCGACGCTCCCGGCGCGCAGGGCGTAGTAGTAGGCGGTGAACGCCACCAGCCAGGTGACGCAGGCCGACGCGGCGATGTAGCGGAACGCTGCGCCGTTGATGCCGAAGCCGTAGGGCCAGAGATGTAGCGTCGTGAGCGGCACGGTCACCACGACCAGGCCGCCGATGGCGACGATGCGCACGAGGAAGTTGAGCGGCACCGGGTGCACGTCCTCGAGGAGGCGTTTGTTGATCACGGAGACCACGCCCCAGCTCGCGGCCATCACCAGACCGCACCCGACCCAGATGACCGATGTCTGCGAGATGTCTCCCCCTTCAGGCGGGCATCGTATCGCAGGCGCAGCGCCGGGCGCGAGCACCGTGGGCGGGTATAATCGCCGCAGCGCGAGCCCCGTGCCCCAACGCACCCGGGAGGACCATGAAGACGTCTGTCGGTAGGACCAAGCTCGAGGTCGCCTCCGGTGACATCACCGAGCTCGAGGTGGACGCCATCACCAACGCCGCCAACACCGAGCTGTGGATGGGTGCGGGCGTGGCCGGCGCCATCAAGCGCGTGGGCGGCGTGGCCGTCGAGAAAGAAGCCATGCTGCAGGGGCCCATCGAGATCGGCGAGGCCGTCGCGACGACCGGTCACGACCTCAAAGCGCGCTGGGTGATCCACGCCGCCGTGATGGGCGCCGATCTGCAGACCAACGCCAACGCGATCGCCAAAGCTACGCGCAGCGCTCTCGACTGTGCCGAGCGCTGCAACGCGCGCTCCATCGCCATGCCGGCCTTCGGCACCGGCGTCGGCGGCTTCCCCCTATACCAGTGCGCCAGCATCATGGTGGCCGAGACGGTGGCCTATCTGAAGGCCAAGCCCAACACCGTGCTGCGGCACATCATGTTCTCGGTCTACAGCGACGCGGCGAGGGCGGCGTTCAACAACGCGCTCGCCGGCGCCAGCCGCTTCTAG
>JADGPQ010000318.1 GCA_017882325.1 Thermoleophilia bacterium | reverse complement strand
CGAAATGTCGGCGCCGACGGCGATTTCGGGCGAGCTGGGGCATGTACGGACTCTCTGAAATCGCCCTGTGCAGGCAAGAAGTGGTGCCCCCGGGCTGGATCGAACAGCCGACACCAGGTTTAGGAAACCTGATGGTATTGTCTTCCTAGTAGTGCGGCGTGTGCGATTGTGCTGCACGATCCAGGATTTTGCGCGGGCCTGGTGCCGGACTGTGCTCAGGCGTGTTGGGCCGTGGTGAGGCGTCTCGTCAGCATCATGTCGGCAGTTGAGCGGCCGACATGAGCGGCCGACATGAGCGGCCGACCGGCCGGCAGAGCGAGTGTCGCAGCATCCTAGAGAACCGCTGCTCAGAAGGCGAATCGGGGTTTTGGTACCCTTCACGCTCATCGTCCAGGCCAAAGGGGTCACGCCACCCGCATGGCGGCTACCGCCCCACCTCGCTGCCTCGACCCACGACATCTACTCTGCTTGGATGCGGGAAGTTCTCGTCGTGTTCACCTGCGTCTCATGTCCCTTCTTATGGGGAAGACTCCGGCACCGGACCTGCGGCATCTGGGGTCCGCCGCCCACGAGAGAGAGCCCGCAGATGGTCAACCCCCTCAGACGGCTCGACAGGCTCCAGCAACGCTGGCGTGCCTTGGCGTTCCCCTTCGCGGTCGTGAGGAAGTTCGGCGACGACCAGGCCGGTAGCCTCGCCGCACTCGTCGCCTACTGGGGCTTCTTCTCGCTGTTCCCGCTGCTCCTGGTGCTGGTCACCATGCTCGGCATCGTGCTGCGCGGCCATTCGGCGCTGCAGCGCTCCATCCTGAGCTCGGCCCTCACGAACTTCCCCGTCATCGGCACCGACCTGCAGCGCAGCACGCATGCGCTGAGCGGGCACGCGAGCGCCGGTCTCGTCGTCGGCATCGGTCTCGCGCTGTGGGCCGGCCTCGGCGTCGTGCGCGCGATGGAGAACGCCATGAACTCGGTGTGGCTGGTGCCGTTCAGGCGGCGGCCCAACTTCTGGATCTCGGTCGGCCGCGCGATCGTCATGCTCGCCCTGCTGGGCGTCGTGACAGTCTTGGCGGCCGGCGTGGCCGCCGTCGGCGGCGCCAGCCACGTCTGGTGGTGGGCCGCCGTAGGCGTCCTGCTTTCGTTGCTGCTGAACTTCGGGCTCTTCATGCTGGCGTTCCGCATCCTCACCACCGCCGACGTTTCCTGGTCGGACGTTCGCGTCGGGGCCGTCGTCGGGGCGGCAGCCTGGACCGCGCTGCAGGCCCTGGGCGGCTACGTCGTCGGCCATCAGCTCCAGCACGCCAGCGCGACCTACGGGACCTTCGCCATCGTCGTCGGCCTGCTCGGCTGGATGTACATCGGGGCGCAGCTCACGCTCTACGCCGCGGAGCTGAACGTGGTCAGGGCCAGGCGCCTCTGGCCGCGCAGCCTCATCCAGCCCCCGCTGACCGAGGCGGACAGGCGCCAGCTCGACTCGCTGGCCAAGGTCGGGGAGCGCCGCAAGGGACAGGTCGTCGTCACCACACTGGCGCCGGAGGATCTGCAGGACGAGCGGACGGCGAGCTGACAGGCGCCGGGTGGCTACCAGTTCTCGCGATCGGTCCGTTCCTCACGCCACCTTCCTCTCCTCTCCGTGCGCCGCCGCGGTCTTGCTCGACGCGCACGGTTACCCCCGCACCCCGCCGGGTATCGCCACAGTGTACGGAGCAGGAGGAATCGGTGGTCCGGCCATGGGCGTTTCAGCGGTCGCCGATCTTCGCAGTCCACTCTCCATCGGAGAGCAGCAGGCAAGGAGGATCTCATGACCGGAGACGAGGCAAAGGGTCGCGTCAAGAAGGCTGCAGGCGAGCTGACGGGCAACAAGGATCTGAAGCGCGAAGGCGACGTCGACAAGGCGAGCGGCAAGGTCAAGAAGGCGACCGACAAGGTCGCGGACAAGGCGCGGGATGCCGTGCGCAAGAAGTGATCGACGACCAACGCAGGCACCTGATCATGAAAGAGCCCGCTGAAGGCAGCACCGAACTCTTTCCTCGCGTGCCGCCGGAACCGGGCGTGCGATGCCAGGGCCCCCGAGGGTTGTCACAGCGGAGCCTCGTCGCTCCAAGATGAGAGGAGGGCGTGTGCGAGAGCCAACGTACCCGACCGTCAGCGCGTTCACCGCAGACCTGGCCGCCGGCAGGCCGGTGCCCGCCGGGGGTAGCGCTTCCGCTCTCACTGGCAGCGTCGCCGCCGCTCTCATGGCCATGGTCTGTCGCGTGAGTCTGGGCCGGGACGACGTGGTCGCGAAAGACGAGGAGCTGCGCGAGGCGCTCGAGCAGAGCGAGCGGCTGCGCCGCCGGCTCCTCGAGCTCGTTGCTGAGGACGCGCTCGCCTTCGAGGCGATCACCCACGCGACGCACTTGCCTGAGGACGATGATGGTCAGCGCGCGGCCCGAGGCAAGGCGCTCAGGAGAGCCACGCGGCGGGCCACCGCGCCACCGCTCGAGACCCTCGCGGCGGCGCAAGAGGCGCTGGCGCTCGCCGCGTCCCTCGCCGGCCGGGCCAGCCCAGAGGCAGCCAGCGACCTCGCCGTGGCCGTTCAGCTGGCTCTGGCGGCGGCCGAGGGAGCAGCGCTCACGGTTGCAGCCAACCTGTCGACGTTGCCGCCCGGCGC
>JADGPQ010000115.1 GCA_017882325.1 Thermoleophilia bacterium | reverse complement strand
GCTCCTCGACGTACGCCAAGCCTCATCTGGCTTGCCGTGCAACGTCTCGCCATACCAAGCATCTGCGACGGGCTCTTTGAGTGTACCCGGGGGCCGTAGAGAGGCACCGTTGGCTGCTGCGACGCCGAGATCAGGGAAGTGTGAGGGCGACGTTGCGGCGGCGCACCGGTCGCACACTTCAAGGTCGTCTGCGACCGCCTCGGGCACGCCTCCATTGGCATCACGCTCGACACGTACTCGCACGTGATGCCGGGCACGCAGGAGGAGGCCGCGGAGAAGATCGAGGCGGGGCTCCAGGCAGCGCTGGCCGGCTGACAGGGCCGTACTGAAGACGCAAAGACGAAGCAGCCGCAGCAACCTGCTCTTTTCACGCGGCAGACCTGAGACCCCCGGCAGAAGGCCCGGCACACGCTCCGGGTGCCACAACACTCAGTTGTGCGCCCGAGTCCGTCACATGACGGGACTGGAACCCCGAGACCCCCCTGCCGCGCAGATGGGAGACTCCGTCTTTGTCACGAGCTCGTAGCCCCAGATGTCGGCGTCGAGGCTGTGCCCGGTCGGAAGCCTCCAGGCGTGCTGCCAGGCCGAAGGCGAGTCGGTCAGGGAGATCTTCTCCGAAAGAGGCGTCCCTCGTCGGATGGGCGCGGGCACCAAGCGACGGGGATGTACGGCTCCGTTCGATTCAGCAGCGCAATGCCAGGCACAACGCGTCTCTTTCCGGGGAATGCTTGGGCAAGAAGGCGAAGAGGGGAACCGACCTCCATCGGCTGTCGCTGAAGATGGCCTGATTGAAGCGGTCTGCGTCGGGAAAAGCGACATTGTCGGCTACCAGCAACCCTCCCCGGCGCAGCAGCCGATAGCATTCCGGCAAGGCGTGCAGGTAGGCCGCCTTTTCGATGTCCATGAAGATGAAGTCGAATGCGCCCTCGATCCGGGGCAGGTGCGCGAGAGCATCGCCGCAAATGACGTTCGCCCGATTCTCGAGGCCGGCGCGTTCCAGGTTCTTGCGCGCACGCGCGGCGAGAGCTGGATCGAGCTCCAGTGTTGTCAACGAGCCTGCGTTGCTGGCACAAGCGCGGCCCAGAAAGATGGCGGAATAGCCCGTGGCGGTCCCGAGCTCCAGGATGGATCGGGCGCCGATGGCTCGAGAAAGGACGTAGAGAAGCTCCCCGACCACCGGACCTACGATCGGGATATGCTCCGTTTCGGCCTCCATCTCCAGTTCTTGCAGCAGCGGGTCGTCTTTTCGCACAAACCGGCTGAAATAGGCTTCCGGCGCGTCCACTATCGTCGACATGGCGGCCTCCCCTGGGACCTGTCAAGAGAGCTGTCGACTGGTCCCCCTGGCATTTCCTTGGCGTGACTGCCGAACCTCCAGCCGTCCGGCGTAGCCCAGCGCCTACTCTAGTTCATGGCGACGGGCCTCATCGAATTCACGAGCTCTCTCATCGAGGTGCCTCAAGTCCTCTGACGCATGGTGTCGCAGATCGCGCGCCGCGTTCCATCCCGACATGCATGAGGAGGCTGCGCAGTAGATCGACGCGGGACTGAGGGCGGCTCTGGTGGGATAGTGCCGCAACCGACAGAACCGACAGTTCAGCGCCTCGCCCTGGGCCGGCCCGAGGCAAGGCGGGCGACAGTCGCGTCGACCGTCGCCCGCCTGAGACACCCCATCGCCTCACTTCCTGAGGCCGGGGGGATTGTTCCTGCTCAGCGCATCGGCGGTGTGAGCCCGGTGTAGTCACCAATCACCTTGGCGCCGTAGGGAGCATTCAGCTGCCCCCACTGGTTCCCGGCGACGGCGATTTGGCCGTAGCTCCAGACCATGGTGCCGTCCTTGGCGACCTCGATGACCTGATTGTTGAACTGGTCACTGATGAGCGTTGTGCCTTCGCGCGTGCGCACCGCCTGCGAGGGGGCCGGATCGGCGACACTGCCGGCACGCGTGTTGGTGACATATGTCCAGACGACCATCTTCGCGCGCGTCACTTCGACGACGCGGTTATTGCCGCCATCGGCGATCAGCGTGTGGCCGTTGCGCAGGCGGCTCGCGAACGCCGGAGCGTTCAGCTCGCTACCGGCAGCGCTGCCGTAGCTCCAGACGATGTTCTTGGCCCGGGTCACTTCGATGACCCGGTTGTTGCCCTCGTCGGCGATGAGGATGCGGCCGTTGGCCAGCAGCTCGGCGCTGTTCGGGTTGTTGAGCTGGTTTGACCCAGTTCCCGTGACCCCGGTCTGGCCGTATTGCCACACGATCTTCTTGCCCGGCGTGACCATGATGACTCTGGCGTTGGCCTGATCGGTGATGAGGATGTTGCCGCTCGGCAGGTAGGTCGCCTGCACCGGCGTGTTCAGTTGCCCAGGCCCTGATCCGGGCACTCCGGCCTGACCATAATGCCAGACGATCTTGCCGGCGCGGTTGACGATCAGCACGCGGCTATCCGCGGCACCGCCAACTGGATAGCCGGGCGCTCCGCCGGGGGCCCCGGTGCCGGCGATCAGCGTGCGTCCGCCCGGGATCCGCTGGGCGTCGTTGGGAGCTACGACGGCGTGCGCCCCGGCGACAGAGGATCCGCTGCCGAAGTGCCACACGATGCGACCGCTCTGGGCCATCTCGATGACGCGGTTGTTGAACTGGTCGGCGATGAGCACGTTGCCGGCGCGGTTGAAGGCGCTCTGCGACGGCATTGCTGCGGCGGACCCGGCCCAGACGGCCAGTAGCGCGATGGCGACGGCAACAGCCATCGCCAGCGGCAGGAAACGACCTTGCCGCACGATCCCCTGTCTTGCTCTCATAACGGACACCTTCCTTCTGGACACTGGTCCGCGGCGGCTTCGGCCCATTACGGGGAGGGACTGTCGCAGCGGCTGGCGCGATCAGGGACGACTCGAGCAGTACTCGCATGGGGCGATGACGCAGAGCATGGAGAGGAACAACACGATCGGTGTTCTGCGCTCCATGCGAACGCCGCGATACGACGAGTCCCCGGTCCCCACGTCCGTTCCCGGCGCACACGCAGCGGAAACCGTTGGCGGCTCGAGGCCGGCGGTCCTCATGCGTCGGCGGTCCGGAGCGCCGGCACCGTGGCAATGCCCCAACGACGGCGTCGCTTGGATCTCACGTGGACGGGGATTCTGTCTCATGGACCTCCCACGACGAGCGTGCGAGGCCGACCGCGAGTCAAGGAGATGACATGTCTCTTCTCAAGGGATCCGTGGAAGCGGACGTTCCGATCCAGTTCGCCGACCGGGAGTGGAGTGAATTCGTGTGGCGCTCTCTGTATGGCAGCTACGCCAAAGGGTTCGAAGATGTGGCCACGGCGCTGTCAGAGACGGACGCCGATTCCGGGACGGTGACCTTCGAGACCGAGGGAGACCGGCTGGTCAAGGTGTCCGTCGAAGTCGAATACACACCACGCGCCGGTGGCGACGCCGTCGCCGAAGTCGCCCAGGCACAGGCGCGACTGGAGCGCGATCTCGAGAAGTACCGCGTCTTCCTCCTAAGGCGCTGCGAGCAAGAAAGCTGCCGGCCGAGCTAGGCGACTGCTCGAGCGCGCTAAGCTTCGTCGAGCATCAGCAGCGGACGCACCAGACGCAGCCGTCGCACAGGCAAAAAGGCGCGCGGAGGGTGATTGATCTTGCGCGCGAGACAGCGAGACGGCTGAGAGGGCCGCGAACGGCCCGGCGCTCCCTCCTGGGGCGCGAACGTCCGGGGGGCCCGGTCAGCGCGAGCGGCCTGCTGGGCGCCCTTCCGAGCCGCTTGCCGATCCCACCTCTCAGCCGCTTGTGTGCGCAGGGCCAGCCTTGGGCGCGAGCGTCGCCGTCAGGCCAAGCTCGCGCCCTAGCTCGGCCAGCTCGTCAAGGACGCCGGGCGCCAACGGTATGCCGTCGGCCCGGCGCTGCATCTCCTTGCTGTAGGCCCGCTCGCCCGGCACCCGCATATCCGCGGAGGGGTCTCTCATGGGCGAGGCCTTGATGTCGGCGAAGAACGCGGCCATGCGTCCCTTCATGAGCTCGCGCGGCACGATCCTGAGCACGTCGATCGCGATCATCATGTGGCCCGTGCGCGTCGGCGCCGCGCTCGAGTACATGCTCTCCAGCTGGCGCCCGAACGGGCCCCCGGTCACCAGCCCGCAGAGGATGTCGAGGACGAACGAGAGGCCGAGGCCCTTGATGCCGCCAAGCGGCTGATAGAACCCCTCGAAGGCCACCCTGGGATCACCGGTGGGACGGCCCTCCGCATCGGTGGCCCAGTCCAGCGGGATGGTCTCCCCCTTCTTCGCGGCAAGCAGCAACTTACCGCCGCTTGCGGCCGAGAGCGACATGTCCAGCGCAAACGGGAACTCGCCGAACGAGGGGACCGCGACGGCCAGGGGGTTGTTGCCGGTGATCGGTAGGCGGCCGCCCGGAGCCACGACCTTGGCGTCCACGTTGCTCATGGCGACGCCGATCATGTCGTGCTCCACGGCAAGGCGGGCGTAGATGCCGGCCGGCCCGAAGTGGCTGCTGTTGGTCACGCCTACGGCGGCGATGCCATGCTCGCCGGCGAGCTCGACCGCGCGCAGCATGGCGGCGCGGCCGACCACGTAGCCGATACCGGCGTCGCCGTCCATGACCTCAAGCGCGCCGGCTCCACTCACTGTCTTCGGTCGCGGTCGGGCGTTGACCGCGCCGCCGCGCAGACGGCGCACGTAGATTGGCAGGCGCAGGATGCCGTGCGACTCGACGCCGCGGAGGTCCGCCTCCACGAGGCAGCGGGCGCAGTAGGCCGCGTCAGCCTCGTCCACCCCGGCTCGGCGGAACGCCTCGGCCGCGAAGGCATCGAGGGCAGCCGCCTCGACGATGAGGACCTCGCGGCTCATGGCTTGCCCCGTCCGCCGAGGGCGCTTGCACGGCCGCCCGGCGAAGCCCAGCGCGCATCGCCCTGCCAGCCGCCCGCCATTGGGCTCGAGCACCTACTGCTTGAGAGTGAGCGGCCCGCCGCAGCAGGAGAGCGGCTCCGCGCAGGAGCAGGCACCCTCTTCGCTGTCGGCGCAGGACTTGAGCACCTGAATCTCCAGTCCGCAGTCTGCGCAGACATACACCTCGCCGGCCTTCATCTCGCTGCATGATGCCATCGCCCTCACGTCCTTTCCGCTAGCACACAGATGCGCCGGCCGAGGCGGCCCGCGTCTGCTTCATTCCCCCGATGTCGGAGGGTCAAGCAGGGGGCACGCGCGCGGCTGCTTGACACCGCGGAAAGTACGCTCCGCACCTACTCGCACGCCATCCCGTCATGCAGGAGGAGGCCGCCGAGAAGATCGACGCGGGACTCAGGAAGACACTGGCGGGATAGGGGGCCAGCTGATACCCCGGCCGCACACCGGGGCCGCCGGGGGCGTGTGACTGCCCATACTTGTACGGCGAGGGCAGGCCCGCCCGTCTGGACCCGGGGAGAACCGGCCTCCGTCAGCCAGTCACGAAGGATGATGCCATTCGTCCCCGACCTAGACACTCGTACCACCATCTCCAGCGTCTGCCAAGCCGATAGCGATGATGAAGCTCCCTATGGGGGCATTGCGGACGCGAGAGGGGTGGCTGCCATGACCGGGATCGACAGAGGCTGCATCGGTTCTCAGCTGGTGTCCGATGCTCGTGCTCGGCACCGCCTCGGTGGTCGGGCTGCACGGCGTCCACGGCACTGCGCAGACGGGAGATCGCGAGCCGCGCGAGCCACGGGAGAGAAGCTGGAGACGGCCTATCCACCCCGGTGTGCATCGGCCGCTCAGATGCGCCAGGCCCTTCGCGCCTATCTGTCCGAGCAAGCCCTGGATGCGAATCTGATCTACGACATCGTGCTCGCTGCAGATGAGGCGTTCATCAACGCCGTAGGCCACGCCGAGGCTGCCGAGGACCTCATTCGCGTCACGGCGCGCGTGTCGGAGAGCGAGGCCTCGCTCGAGATACAGGATGGCGGCGGCGGATTCACGTTTCGCAGGTCACATCCGCCGTCGCTACCTGACGTGCGCCGCGCCAACGGCCGCGGGGTCTTCCTCATGGAGAGCCTGATGGACGAGGTCAGCGTCAGGTCAGGGCGACGGGGAACGATCGTCCGGATGGTGAGGCATCTCGTCTGAGAGGCGCACCGCAGTGACGACGCCGGACCATCCGGAGGTGGCGGAGGGTGATGCCTGTCCCGCGTTGCCGGGTCGAGACCCCTGGCAGTAGGTCCGGAATACCGTCCTGGTGCCACGACTCTTCGTAGTACGCCCGAGTCCCTTACATGAGCGGCGAGGTCGGAGGGCTCGGTCGCTTGCGTCACCTCGGTCGCCTGAACCAGGGACCGACGCGGGGCAACGCCGGCACCTGCGGGCTGTCGACACAATCGCCAGAACCGAGAGTCCAGCTCATGAGGGCCAAGTCGCAAGCGCGGAGGGCCGCTTTGCGTTCGCGTCTCGTTGAGAGAGTCCTATTATGGGAGTTGGAGGCGGGGAGTGAACCAGACGCATCCCACTGGCAGCGGAGCAGGAGTCGGATCGCCGGAAGCGGACGTCAAGGACGGCCGAGTGTGGTCTACCGGCTGTCTCCTGATCGTGCTTCTGGCCGTCTTCCTGGTGGTAGTCGTCTTCCCCGTGCTGCTCTGGATCCTGGGCATGGGGTTCGGGCGGTAGCGCCCGCCGTCGGCCGGAGTGTGCGCCGACCGGCAGTTGCACTCCGCGTCGGTCAGACCGGCGTCATGTAGTCACGACTCCCAGGAAGTCATGGGCTCCGTCTTACGCCGACAACTCAGGGATGCGCCTGGTCAGCTCCGCCCAGTCGTCGCCGATCGCCCGCTGGATGAGCTGCTTGACTCCCGCGAACGCTTCTGCGGGCATCGCCATCTGCTGGATGCGGGTCATGTTCTCGCGGTCGTCGTCGCCCAGCAGGGGTACATCCACATGATGAACTCCGGCTGGCGGGCGGGGGGGACCTCTGCGGCCATGATGCCGACCGCCTTGCCCTGGTCGGGCACGGGGACGCGCTCCCTGACGATGCGGTACAGGTGTGTATCCTCCTTGAACAGGTGCACGTCGAGATGGAACTTGAAGGCGGCGGTGGCTCGGGCAGTCGCCAGGGCGTCGCCCGCGGACACCGCATCGTTCAAGGCATCGAAGGCTGCGTCGAGGGCGGGGAACACGGCGATCTCCTCCCCGTGGGCGTGCACCACCAGTATTTCGTTGAAGAACCGGAAGCGCTCCACCGTCGCCGCGAGCCCCGGCGTGCCGCGCGCGGCGCCGAGCGCCGCGGCGTCGATGTCCTCCATGTCCTTGCGGAATGCGTTGTGGATGGCCGTTATCGCATCGATCGGACCCGCCATGATCACCTTCCCCTGTCGTCCCGCGCTGAAGTTCGTGGCCCTGCCGTCGCTCGTCCTCGCGAGAGGCAACGAGACCGGCCCGCGGGCCGGTCTCACCAGTGGCTCCCCGCCGGATGATGGTCGTGTGCTGCTGGCGGCGGGTCAGAGCCTCCCGTGTGCAGCGCTGCGCCTCGCAGGAGTCTCGTACCTTGACGGTTTGCCCCCGACGCCGGTGAGCTACGCCGTTTGAGGAGCGCGACAAGACACGCCCTCGTCGTCCCAACGGCTACCGTCGAATTCCACCCGCTCCCATCCACACGCACGGACTCGGGTCGCGAGGCGATCTACGAGGGGATGCGGAAGACACAGGCGGGCTGTTGACACAATCGCCAGAACCGACAGATCTGCACGCCGCCGTCACGCCAGCCACGCCCTAGGGTCGAACTGTCGGTTCTATCGATTCTGTCGTGTGGCTTGCGTCGTTCGTGCGGTGAGACCGAGCCCCCGGCAGGAGGCTCGGGTCACGCTCCGGGGGCCACGATTCTTTGTAGTACGCGAGGTCTCCTACATGAGTGGCGTGGCCGGGGGTCGGTCGCCTTCGTCGCTTCGGTCGCCGCGGAGAAGCTCGACGCGGGACCACGGGGAGCGCTGGCGGGATAGGCAGGAAGACCGTCTGGGCCTCTGCGTCCCGCCCACGAAGACGAGGTCCGCGAACATTCCCTTCGGGACGGGACGACCTAGTGGGACGGTGACGTCTCGGGCTCGTCGCGCGGAGGCTCGGGCTCGCGGCGCACCCGCCCGCCGGGCGGCGGAGCGGAGGTGAACACGGCCTGGAGGGCGTACTCCACGCGGCAGGCGTTGCACACGGCCATGAGCCGCCGCCGGTCCTGCACCCACACGGTCAGGGGCCAGCCGCCGGGGCTCGCCAACTCGCGGCCGCAGCACTGGCAGCTGTCGTACTCCGGCAGGTCCCCGGCGTCGTGCCCGCTGCGGACGACGCTGAGCCCGTGCTCTTCCCCGCAGGAGCGGCAAGCGGGCACGGGGTGGTCAACCACGCCCTCGAGGACCCACAGGACGACGTCGACCATACGACCACAGAAAACGCACCCGCGCATCGGGTACCCCCCTCAGAGCGCCCGCTCGTCGTGGCCTCCTAGTATCCGCATACGCAGGCCCTCAGGAGAAGCCCTAGGGACAAGGTTTCGTCGTCTCGGCTGACTACCCCTGCTCACGACGCCGCCCGTGCCAGTCGCAGCAGGCGCACGAGACCCAGGCGCTCAAAGGGTCCATCCCGTCCAGGCCCACTGCCCGCCCCACGTGCTGCTTGCCGCCGGGTACCTCGCTGACTATCGTCGACGACGCAAGTGGGACAGACGAATCCGAAGGAGGCACTCATGGCAGTCCGGGGCATGCGCCGCGCCGACAAGGAGATCGTCGACCGCGAGGAGCTCCACCGCATCCTCGACGAGGCCATGGTCATGCGCCTCGGGCTGCTCGATGGCGAGCGTCCCTACGTAGTGCCGCTCAACTTCGCCCGCGAGGGCGCCGATCTGTGGTTCCACGCCGCCAAGGCCGGGCACAAGCTCGACTGCCTGCGGGCGGCCCCGGCCGTGTGCGTGGAGGTCGACCGCTTCCTCACGCTCCGCACAGGCCCCAGCGCCTGTGACGACTGGAGCTCCCACTACGAGTCGGTGATCGGTTTCGGCACGGCCGAGATCATGGAGGACCCAGTCGCCAAGCTGCGCGGTCTGCGCGTCATCATGGGCAAGTACTCGGGACGCGAAGACTGGGATTTCGCTGACGCCTCCGTGAGTGGCACCGCGGTGGTGCGTATCCGCCTCGATTCGCTCACCGGCAAACGGTCGCCGG
>JADGPQ010000114.1 GCA_017882325.1 Thermoleophilia bacterium | reverse complement strand
GTAGTAGGTCCCAAGGGTTGGGCTGTTCGCCCATTAAAGCGGTACGTGAGCTGGGTTCAGAACGTCGTGAGACAGTTCGGTCCCTATCTTCTGTGGGCGTTGGAGATTTGAGAGGGGTTGCCCCTAGTACGAGAGGACCGGGGTGAACAGACCTCTGGTGTATCAGTTGTCGTGCCAACGGCACTGCTGACTAGCTACGTCTGGAAGCGATAACCGCTGAAAGCATCTAAGCGGGAAGCGCGCCTCGAGATGAGATCTCCCACCATCTAGAATGGGTAAGGGCCCAGGTAGACCACCTGGTTGATAGGCTGGATGTGTAAGCACAGCAATGTGTTCAGCAGACCAGTACTAATTGCCCGAGGGCTTGACTTTGAACTTCAATGCCGCTCTGCAGTTTTCAGGTCCGTGTCCGCGTGCCGGCACGAAGATTTGTGCGCCCGTGACGGCGCCAGGTTTTCGGCGGTCATAGCGGAGGGGTCACACCTCTTCCCATTCCGAACAGAGTAGTTAAGTCCTCCAGCGCCGATGGTACTTCAGGGGCAACCCTGCGGGAGAGTAGGACACCGCCGGATCTTTGTGACCAACGGCCCGCTGAGTCGAAGCAGACTCAGCGGGCCGTTGGTCGTTAAGGCCTTCGTCACGCCGCGGGCATGGCTGGCATGCTGCGCAATGCGAAGTTCGCATTCCTTGCGGCATGTGCGACGGATCTTGCGGCAAACCTCGCGTTCCGGCTGCGAACCAGGCCTGACGGGACCGGCCCTGTGGTACCCTGTCGCCCAACGGAGAAGGAGGCCTCGTGGCCAGGGCGAGAGCTACGTATCTGTCTGAGCGCGAGAAGGACTTCCTGCACGAGAAGACCCTCGAGGTCCTCGAGAAGGTCGGCGTGGCGTACAACACGCCCCACGCCATCGATCTGCTCGCTTCTGCCGGCGCCGAGGTGGACCGGGACGCGCTCACGGCGAAGCTCACCTGGGACATCATCGAGCCGTGCCTCAAGACCGTGCCGAAGAAGGTGTTGCTCGCCGGCCGCCGGCCGGAGGACGATCGCGTGCTGGGCGAATGGCCCCTGCACGCCACGACCGACGGCATCCAGACCTACGTCTACGATGATCTCACCGGCCTCCGACGCGAAGGCACGGCGGCCGATCTTGAGACCTTCGTCAAGCTCGGCGACGCCCTTTCGGAGGTCGATGCCATCTGGCCGTCTCCCCAGGCCAGCGACATCGACCCTTACATGCTGCCGGTCAAGTTCACCGAGCTCACGATCCGCAACACGAGCAAGCACGTGCAGGACGAGGTCCGCGAGCCGGACCTCGTGGAACCTATCCTCGCCATGTACGAGGCGGCCGCCGGCGCGCCGCTCACCGAGCGGCCCTACTTCTCGGTGACCAACTGCACCGTCGCGCCGCTGCAGCACGACCGCGGCATGACCGAGGCCGCGCTCAAGTTGATCAAGCGCGGCGTGCCGATCTTCATCCTGCCCATGCCGCAGGCGGGCACCACTGGTCCCATGACTCTGGCGAGCACCTGCATCGTCAACATGGCCGAGCTGCTCTCGGCCATGGTCCTCTTCCAGCTCGCCGCGCCCGGCTGCGCACTCATCTCCGGGGTCGGCTCGGCGGTGGCGGAGATGCGCACCGGCGGGTACATCGCGGCCGGACCCGAGATCGGCCTCATCAACCTCACATGCCTCGAGATGAGCAAGTATTACGGCCTGCTGACGCAGGCCACCGGCATCTCGGCGGACGCCAAGGCGCCGAACTTCCAGGCCGGTTCCGAAGGCGGCATGACCGGCCTGTGCGCGGCGCTGGCCGGCGCCGACTCGCTGATCGCGACCGGGGCCTTCGACGGCGTGCAGACAGAGAGCCTGGCCAAGGCTGTGCTCGACAACGACCAGCTGGGGGCGCTGCGCCGATACGTCCGCGAGAGCCCCGTCGACGAGAGCACGGCCCTCATGGACGATATCCTCGAAGTCGGAATCGGCGGGCATTTCCTGGCGCGGAAGAGTACGCGCGCGCACTCACGCAGTGAGATCTGGCGGCCGCAGGTGTTCCAGCGCGGCTCGTTCGAGGAGCACCAGGCGCCGGGGCGCTCGCTGATCGAAGAGGCCGTCCAACGTGCCCACGATCTGCTGGCAAGCCACGAGGTCGCCCCGGTCGCCGAGGATGCCGCCCGCGAGATCGCTGCGATCGTGGCGCGCCACGAGGCCGCGCGGCCCTGACGAAAGCGTGGCGCCGCCGAGTCCCACGAACGAGCGAGGGAGGCACGATGGCGAGAGCCCGCATGACGTACCTCTCCGAGGCGGAGAGGCAGTTCGTCCACGAGCAGACCGCCTTCGTCCTCGAGGAGGTCGGCGTAGGCTACAATACGCCGGGAGCGATCGACCTGCTCGAAGAGGCCGGCGCCGACGTCGATCGGGCGCGCCTGCGCGCCCGGCTTCCGTGGGAGCTCGTAGAGCGCTGCCTGAAGACCTGCCCGCGCCGGGTGCGCCTCGCGGGGCGCGCGCCGGACACGGACGTCGTCCTTGGGGACGGCTCCCTCACCTTCTGCACCGACGGCACGGGGACGTACATGTACGACGACGTCACCGGCGTGCGCAGCGAAGGGACAGTGCAGGCGATGCGCCAAGTGATGCGCCTCTTCGATGCGCTCCCCGAGGTGGACTACGCGTGGCCGTCGATCTCGGCTCGCGACCTCGACCCGCTGACGGCCGGCCTCGAGATCGAAGCGATCTCGCTGGATTGCTTCAGCAAGCACGTGCAGGACGAGGTCCGCGAGCCGGCGCACGTCAGGCCGCTGCTCGAGATCTTCGAGGCGGTGGCCGGCGGCTCTCTCTGGGACCGGCCCATCTTCAGCACGATCAACTGCACGATCGCGCCCCTCCAGCACGAGCGCGAGATGACCGAGGCGACGATGGCGCTCGTCAAGGCCGGCGTGCCGGTGCTGATCCTGCCCATGCCGCTCACCGGCACGACCTCGCCGATGACGGTCCTCGGCACGAGCATCGTGAACATGGCCGAGCTGCTCAGCGCCGTCGTGCTCTTCCAGCTCGCGCAGCCGGGCTGTGGGCTCATCTCCGGGGTCGGCGCGGCGGCCGCCAACATGCGTACCGGCGCCTATCTCTGCGGAGCGCCCGAGGTCGGGCTCATCAACGTGATCTGCATCGAGATGAGCCGTTTCTACGGGCTGCCGGTGACCGGCAGCGCGGTGACCAGCGACGCCAAGGCCAGCAACCTGCAGGCCGGCTCCGAGGGCATGCTCACGGGCCTCGCCTGCGCTCTCGCCGGGGCCGACAGCATGCTGGCCTTCGGGCTCATGGACGGCGCCGAGACGGTGAGTCTTGCCAAGATCATGATGGACTGTGACGTCGTCGGGATGATCGAGCGCTTCGCGCGCGAGGATCCCATCGACGCCACGACGGCGCTCACCGGCGACATCGCCGCCGTGGGAGTAGGCGGGCACTTCCTGGGCGCAAGGAGCACCCGGCAGTTCTACCGCGCGGGAGAACTCTGGCAGCCGCGCGTCTTCCAGCGGGAGCCGTTCGAGACGTACGCGGGCAGGAGCCTGGCCCGGGACGCCGCCGAGCAGGCCCGCGAGCTGCTGGCGGCCCACACGGTGCCGCCTCTCGCGGACGATGTCGTCGCCGAGATCGATCGCGTCATCGGCAGCTATGCTCGAAGCGTCGGCGCGCCCGAGGCGCGCCTCCGCTGGCGCGAAGCCGTGTGAGTGGCCACCCTGTGCAGCCCGCGCACACCGAGGACCTGACCCCCGTCCGCCGTCTGGGAGTCGCCAGCCGGCCGTATGCCGCGCTGGAGCGCGAAGCGCCGGCCCGCGGCATCACGCGCCTGTGGGCGACGGCACGTACGCCCGCCTTCTTGCTGGCGCACGGCATCGCTGCGGCGGCCTCCGGCCACGAGCACGATATCCTTATCGGTGAGTGCCCGCGATGGGAGGGGGAGAAGTGGCGCGACCGCGACTGAGCTACCTCACCGACAGCGACAGGGAGCTCATCCACGAGCAGACGCTGCGCGTGCTCTCCGAGGTCGGCGTCTGCTACGGCACGCCGACCCTGACCCGGCTGCTCGCCGACGCAGGCGCCACAGTGGACGCCGAGGCGCTCACCGCGAAGCTGCCGT
Source organism: Thermoleophilia bacterium (assembly GCA_017882325.1). Classification (GTDB taxonomy): domain Bacteria; phylum Actinomycetota; class Thermoleophilia; order UBA2241; family UBA2241; genus CAIXSE01. The sequence continues at coordinate 5,068 of JADGPQ010000114.1, read as the reverse complement.
GGGAGCTCATCGAGCGCTGCTTGACCATGCTCCCGCAAGACATCCTCTTGGCGGGGCGCGATCCGGCCTTCGACTGCCGCATCGACGGCGGAGGGATGCTGTACACCAGCGACGGCGCCGCGACCTACATGCTCGATGACCTCACGGGCGAGCGGCATGAAGGCACTACCGCCGATCTTGCCAAGATGATGTGCCTCTACGATGCGGTTCCCGAGATCGACTTCACGTGGGCGACCATCACTCCCGGCGACGTCGACGCGCGCGTCGGCAACCTGGAGATGGCGCGCATCGCGTATCAGAACTCGCGCAAGCATCTGCAGGACGAGGTCCGCCATCCGGACCAGGCGCCCGTGTTCATCGACATGCTCCAAGCGATCGCCGGGGCGCCGCTCCGCGAACGTCCGATCTGGTCGGCCACCAACTGCACCATCGCCCCGCTGCAGCACGACGCCGAGATGACCGAGGCGCACGTTCTCATGGCACGGGCCGGCTGCCCGATCTTCGTGCTGCCGATGCCCCAGATGGGCACGACCGGGCCGATGAGCGTGCTCGGCACCAGTATTCTCAATATGGCCGAGCTCCTCAGCGCGGTCGTGCTGTTCCAGCTCGCGGCGCCGGGCTGCGCGATGGTCTCGGCCGTCGGCTCGGCAGTCGCCGAGATGCGCAGCGGTCTGTATCTGACGGGGACGCCTGAAGACGGGCTCATCAACCTGACGTGCATCGAGATGAGCAAGTTCTATGGACTGCGCAGCCAAGGCAGCGCTGTGAGCTGCGACGCCAAGGCCTGCGACCTGCAGGCCGGCGCCGAGGGCATGCTCACGGGGCTGGCGACGGCTCTTTCCGGAGCCGACGTCATGCTCGCCTTCGGCCTCATGGACAGCGCCCAGACGGCGAGCCTGGCGAAGACGGTGCTCGACGCCGACACGGTCAACGCTATCGAGCGCTTCTTGCGCGACGACCCGGTCGACGAGGCGCGCGCGCTGGTCGACGACATCGTCGCGGTCGGGATCGGCGGGCACTTCCTGACGCGCAAGAGCACGAGGCAGTTCTACCGCGCCGGAGAGCTGTGGCAGCCGCAGCTCTGGCACCGGGAGGCCTTCGATCGCTACATCGACACTCCGCTGGTCAAGGACGCTTGGGATCGGGCCCACGAGCTGATCGAGAAGAACGACGTGCCGCCGCTGCCCGAAGACGTCCAGCGGCACGTCGGCACGCTCATCGCCGACTACCTCCGCGGCCGCGAGTGATGAGGCCGGCAAGCGCCGGCGCCGCGGGCACGACGACGTCGGCACGAGGAGGCCGGCCGGCGTGAGCCCGGTGGTCGAGGTGCTCGAGCGCGAAGAGGGACGCAGTGGCGAGCTGGTGCTGCGCCGTAGCGGCGCCGATCTTGAAGTGATCCTGAACGGCGCGTTCCTCATCTCCACGGCCAACGAATCATCCAGTCGCGCCATGGTGTCGGCCGCCCTGCCGTACCTCGCCGGAGACGCTCTGGAGGTACTCATAGGCGGCCTCGGCCTCGGCTATGCGCTCGACGAGGCGCTGGCGTGCGAGCGCGTCGCGCACGTGACCGTGGCCGAGTACGAGCCTACGATCGTGCGCTGGTTTCACGCCTACGGAGAGGAGCGCGCGGAGCGCGCCACCGCGGGCGAGCGCGCCGGGCGCGCCACCATCAAGGTCGCGGATGTGGCCGACGTGTTGACCACTTGCCAAGAAACCTTCGACATGGTGTCGCTCGACACTGACAACGGTCCTGGCTGGCTGGTGCGCGAGGCCAATGCCGGCCTCTATTCCGCGGCCGGCGTGCAGCTCGTGCGCCTCGCCCTGCGGCCCGGCGGAGCCGTCGTCTACTGGTCGCCGGAGCGCCACGCCGCGTTCGAACAGTCGCTGGCCGGCGCTTTCACCAGCGCAGTACCCGTGGCGGCGTTCGACGTCGTGCAGGGTCGCCGCCACGAGTACACGATGTATGTGGGCCTGCGGGACGAAGCGCGCGACGGGGTAAACTAATCGGCGCAGTGCTAGTGGGCGGCCCGCGAGCCCGAACGGCTCCGTCGCGGGCCGGTCCAGGCATATCGGTGGAAGGGGGCCGCATGGCGCTCACTTGGACGGTGCCGGACGAGATCGCTTGGGCGTTGATCGACCGGCATCCGGACATGGATCCGCTCGATCTCAACTTCGTCGACCTTCATCGCATGATTCTGGCGCTCCCTGAGTTCGATGACGACCCCAACGAGGCCAGCGAGACCAAGCTTGAGGCTGTCGTAGTGGCGTGGCATGACCAGCGCTGACGAGGTCGCCGTCGGGCTGTTCCCACTCGGCCTCGTGCTTCTGCCCGGCGAGGTGGTACCACTCCACATCTTCGAGGAGCGCTACAGGCTGCTTGTCCGAGAGCGGCTCGACGGCGGCGAGTTCGGCATTGTCCTCGCGGACGACGGGACGCTGCACGAGTGCGGGTGCACCGCGCGCGTGGCCGAGCTCCTCGAGGAGCTCGACGACGGGCGCCTGAACATCCTCGTCGAGGGTGAGCGGCGCTTTCGCCTCCTGGAGCTACGCACGCCGGACGACCCCGAAGCCGACTACCTCAGCGGCCTCATCGAGTACTACGAAGACGAGGAGCCCGACGCGCGGTCGGAGCTGCGTGCCGGCGTGCTCGAGGCCTTCCGCAAGATGCTCGTGCTGATGGACGTGGAGTCGCCGAAGGAACCGCGCGGCGACGGTCCACTGTCGTTTCGCGTGGCGGCCGCCTTCGACTTCGGCGCGCCGCTGAAACAGGAATTGCTCGAGTCGCTCAGCGAGTCGCAGCGCCTCGACACCCTGCTCCGCGTGATGGAGGCGCTTCTGCCCCAGCTCAAGCTGCGCCGAGAGCGCGAAGAAGCCATCCGCGGCAACGGCAAAGGATACTAGCGTCATTCACGGCAGCAGCACGATCTTGCCCAAGTGGGGGCCGGCCAGCAGCTCATGGGCACGGCGCGCCTCAGCCAAGGCCAGCGACTCTCCGATCACCGGCCTGACCTTGCCGTCGGCCGCCATCTGCGCGATCTCTGCGGCGATCGCGGCCACGCCGGCGCGCTTGGCGTTGTTGAGGTTCATGAACAGCAGCGTAGCGTCCTTGGAGAGCGCCTCGCCGATGGGCACCATGGCCTCCGGCGAGGGGCCCTGACCGGTGCACACGATGCGCCCGCCGGTCGCGACGAGCCTCACGTCGGCGGGCAGGTTCACGCTGACGACAAGCTCGTGGACCAAGTCGATGCCCTTCCCGCCCGTCAGTTCCAGGGAACGGGCGACGACGTCCTCCGTCGTGTAGTCGATGACTTCGTCGGCGCCGAGGCTGCGCACAAGGTCCGCCTCGGCGGCGCCGCTCACGGTGGCGAACACCCGCGCACCGAGGGCCTTGGCCAGCTGAACAGAGGCGGAGCCGACGCCTCCGGCCGCGCCCTGCACGAGGACGGTCTCGCCGGCCTGCACGGCGCCGCGCCGCACGAGGCCGTAGTAAGCGGCGGGGAAGACCATGCCCAACGCGGCCGCCTCGACGAACGAAAGACCGGGCGGGATGGGGACGGCCTGAGCCTCGGCCAGCACGACGTACTCGGCATAGCTGCCCTCGCTGCCGACGCCGAGGCCGCTGAAGAAGACGGCATCGCCTGGCTTGACGCCGCTGATCTCGGCGCCGACCGTCTCCACGACGCCCGCCCCGTCCGAGCCGATGATCTTGGGCGGTTGCTTGGGCGTGGGGAAGCGGTTTTCGCGCACCGAGACGTCCATGGGGTTCACGGTGGCAGCCTCGACGCGCACGAGGATCTGGCCCGCCTTCGGCTCTGGTTTCGGGACCTCTTCGTACACCAGGACTTCCGGCCCGCCGTACTCGTGGATACGCACCGCTTTCATCGCCGCCTCCTCACGCGGTCGCGTTGCCGTCTCGCGCTCAGACTGTACCCGCGAGGCGGCATGGGCTACCCGAGATGCCGCGCTCAGGCCGGGAGCGTCGGCTGCGCCGGCTGCCGGCGGCCGCGTCGCACCTTGTGCACCACGTACCAAACGACGAGGCCGAGGCCGCCGAACACGACCATGAAGGGCAGCAGGGCGGTGGCGACCAGGCCCGTGACGCGCGCGCCGCGACCGAGCACCTTGATGGAGTGCAACAGGGTCCCGGTGAACGTGTCGGACGGGTTGATAGCGCCGGCTTGCGGCGCGCCTTTCTCGCGCAGGAAGATCGACAGGGTGCCGTAGGTCGTGGTCTCGCGCAGCGACTTGAGCTGAGCGCTCAGCTGCTCGATGGTCAGCTGCACGTTGTCGATACGGTCCTGCACGGCGAGCATCTGATTGACGTTGTCGGTAGCGGCCAGAAAGCGGACCAGACGGCGCTCCACGGCGCGATAGTGGAGCAGACGCGCCTGGAGGTCGACGTATTGAGAGGTGACGTCCTCACTCGAGGTGGACACGCTCTGCACGTCGCCGAGGGCGGCGAACCGCTTCACGGCGGCGTCGAAGCTGCTCTCGGGCACGCGCACGGTGAGCGTGGCGTAGGGGTCCGTGCCGACCGTCGAGGCCTGCTTGTCGTTTGCGGAGGGGGTAGCGCCGGAGCCGAGCGGGAGCGGCTGTGGGCGCGTTGGGCCGAGATCGACAAGAACCTTGACGCGTACGCCGCGTTGCGGCCGGCCGAAACAGCCGTCGTTGTGTTCGAGCCGGCCGACTTCGCCATCGCAGCAGGCGACGGGCAGTGATTGACGCACCCGCGGCCTCGCGAGACAAGGTCGAGCCTCGGGACTGACCGATCCGGCTCGGTGTCGCACATCAAGTGGCCGACGACTCTCGAACATCACGCGACCGAACACAGGCCACTCGGTTCCCTGCGCTGAATGAGTAGCGAAAGTTCGTCACGATCTGCGTGGCCTGGCCCGAGCCTGTATGTCAGTTCCCGCTGGCCATGGCGTCATCGTCTGGGTTCAGCAAATCCCCGACCTGCGGACAGCGTCGATGACCTTGACGTGATCCGCGCCGGTGGCATGAAGAAGCTGTTCGGCGCGGTGTACGCGCCATCGACGTTGGGGATCCTGCTCCGGGAGTTCACCCA
>JADGPQ010000113.1 GCA_017882325.1 Thermoleophilia bacterium | reverse complement strand
CGCCGCCTCCTCCTGCAGCGCCGGGATGGCGTGCGAGTAGGTGTCCGGCGTGATCGAGACGGTCGCGTGCCCGAGGCGCTCTGACACAACTTTCGGATGGATGCCGGCCTGCAGGGCTCGCCCGTAGCGCCACACGACCTTCCCGCCGCTGTGGCCGCCCGAGAGAGGACGCTCCTGCTAATGTACCGCGGTCTCGTGCGCGGCCTCTGCGATCTGTTTCATCATCGCCTCGTGCTGATCCTCCGTGATGCCGGCAACGAGCTCGGGATGCTCGTCACGGGCGTGCTCGAGCATCTTGTTCTCGAGCTTCCTCATGGACGGTTCGGATGCGACGAAATCGCACTCCGTCAGCCCCAAGTCGCGGCAGGATACCTCCCACATGGCGCCTCCCTCCACGCTGTGACCGCCGGTCGGCGAACTCTCCCATAGGATTCCCGCCGACGGCGCGGCGTAACGTGGGCGGCCGTGTCGCCTCGAGATTCGCGCCGAGGGGTCGATCGTCCCATGATGCTCCGATGGACCGTCAAGCCCAGCGCAAGTTGTGCAGATCAGCGCGCAGCGTGAGGTACACCCCGCGATGAGCGCCGCTGCCTCCTCCGGCATAGCCGGGATGGCGTGCGAGTAGGTGTCGGGGGAGGTCCTTCGTACGCGCCGCTGCGCGCGCGCTGCGCGCGCCTCTTGGCGCCTGCGAAACTGGCACATCGAGACGACCTTCTCGTCGCGAAAGGCTACGCGTGGCGAGGCCACGGGCAACGGTTCCCTTGAGGTGCGGCCGGGTAAGTCGTAGCTGCGTCCGGTCGATCCTCATCCGTGGTGGGTCTCGGAGGCTAAGCGTGTGCCTTGGCGGCCGCGATCGAGTTCGAGATCGTGCAAACGGGGTGTCGACATCGTGGTGCCGTGTCAGCGGCTCGCGCAGGGGCCGCAGGATGGGCACCCTGAGCAAGGAGGCGTGGTGGCCAGTATAGATCTCTTCCCGGGCCAGTGGCAGCCGCAGGTCGTGCTCATGGCGGCGCTTGAGGTCGGCCTGATCGAGGCGCTCCTTGACCAGCCATGGCCGCCGGCGAAGGTGGCCCAGAAGCTCGCCCTTGACGAACGAGCCACGGTTCGAGTGATCAGCGTCCTGGTCGATGCCGGCTACCTCGAACAGCAGGGCGATGGCGTGGTCGTGGCGCCCGACGCCCGGGCGCTCCTGGACCCGGCCGACGCCGCCTTCGTCGGCGACCGACTGCTGCACCTCCACGACCTGCTCGTCCGTTGGGTGCAGCTGCCTATGGTGCTGCGCGACGGCGGTCCGGCGCCTTTCGAGCGCACACCGGAGTCGCTGCGGGCGTTCATCGGCTCGATGCGCGTGGGCGCTCGCGAGCGGGCCCGGCCGCTGGCCGACCGGCTCGCGGCGCTATACCCGGCGACGAAGAGCGTGCTCGACGTCGGAGGCGGGCCGGGCACGCAGGCGCTTGCCTTTCGGGAACACGGCTGGCAGGTGACCGTGCTCGACTTCCCCGAAGTGATCGACCTCATGGCAGGCGACCTCGCGAGGGCCGGCATCGCCGCCATCAAGGGTGACGCGACGCAGGGCATCCCCGCCCAGGGCTTCGACCTGGTCTACTGCGGCAACCTCTTCCACTCGATGTCGCCTGCGGAATGCGCGCTGGTCGTGGAGAGCGCCGCCCGCGCCCTCACATCCGGCGGTGCCTTGGCCATCCACGACTTCTTGCGCGGCACGGGCCTGCCCTCGTCGCTCTTCGCCGTGAACATGCTCGCGGCGACGAGCGCCGGTGACGTCTACGGTGAGGAGGACTACCGTCGCTGGTGCGAGGGCGCCGGGCTGCGGGACTTCGCCGTGCACGAGGTGGCCGGGCAAACGCAGCGGCTGCTGACGGCCGACAAGCGCTAACTGTTCTGAATCACGAGGTTGTCGACGCGGTGAGTCTGCCGAGCGGTGTGTCGCCGTCCAGGGTGCCGTGCGGTCGGTAGCCACCGTAGTAGGTGAGAAAGCCGAGCAAGGCCTCGATCCGTTCGGCTGTCGAGCTGCAGGGCCGCTTGTAGCTGAATGGAGGCGTGCCTCGGGCAGCCAGCTGAACGCGCATCGTGGCGAGGCCGTGCCCACTTCCTCCGTGCGACTCGGGGGAGTGCGGCCCGTTCGAGTCCGCACGCGGAGCGAGCCGGCAACGCCCCCGCGCGCCGCGTGCTACGCTGCGAAGCAGCTCGCTCACCGGCGCCTCGGCCGGAGCAGGCGCTGCTCTGCCCGGGGACGTCTCGCTTCCAGGGAGGACGCGTGAGGCTCGAAGATCTGCTCGGCAGGCACGTCCGGTACAAGGGCGAGGAGGGGCACGTCGTGGAGGGCCACTCAGACGAGCAGGCATCGGTCGTGGTCAGCGTCCGCGGCGCGCACAACGTCGCGCGCCGCAACGTGACAATCCCCGAGTCCGAATGGGAGCAGCTCGAGCTCCTCGACTAGGCGCCTGGGCGAGCTTGAGCTGCCTGGCTTCGTTGGCCCCCATGTTCTGTGATGGCTTCGTCGCCCCGACTCCTCAAAGATGCGCTACCGTACAGACTGCAGGCTCCCGGACGCGCCGAGGAGCCACGTCTGGAGGTGACCCGTGACCGCCATCATCAACCGAGACCGCCTCGCTGGGCTCCAGGCGCGCGAGGATCAGCTCTTCACTCGCCGCCACCCGCGCTCGCAGGCGCTCTTCCAGCAGGCGCGAGCGCACATGCTCGACGGCGTCCCGATGAACTGGATGACGCGCTGGTCCAGCCCCTTCCCTCCCTTCGTCGCTGAGGCGCACGGGCCCCGTGTCACCTGCGTCGACGGGCACGAGTACGTCGACTTCTGCCTCGGCGATACCGGTGCGATGACCGGTCACTCGCCCGCCGCGGCCGTCGAGGCCATCCGCGCGCAGGCCGCACGAGGCATCACGACCATGTTGCCCACCGAGGATGCGATCTGGGTCGCCGGCGAGCTCTCGCGCCGCTTTGGCCTGCAGTATTGGCAGCTGGCGCTCACGGCCACCGACGCCAACCGCTTCGCCGTGCGGCTTGCCCGGCACGTGACGCGGCGGCCGAAGATCCTCGTCTACAACTACTGTTACCACGGCTCGGTCGACGAGACGATCATCACGATCAATGACGGCGTCCCGGGGCCCAAGCCGGGCAACGCCGGCCCTCCGGTCGACCCCACGGTCACGACGAAGGTGATCGAGTGGAACGACCTCGACGCGCTCGAGCGAGCGCTCGCGCCCGGCGACGTGGCCTGCGTGCTCGCCGAACCGGCGATGACGAACATCGGCATCGTCCTGCCGGATGAGGGGTACCACGAGGCGCTGCGGCGGCTCACACGCGACACGGGCACGCTGCTGGTCATCGACGAGACGCACACGATCTGCGCCGGTCCCGGCGGCTGCACCGGCGCCTGGGGGCTCGATCCCGACATGGTCACGCTGGGCAAACCCATCGGCAGCGGGGTCCCGTGCGCCGTGTACGGGTTCGGCCAGGCGCTCGCCGACCTGATCCACGCCGACTGGGACTACCACGCCGCCGATGAGTGTGGCATCGGCGGCACCTTGGCCGGCAACGCGCTCAGCGTTGCCGCCATGCGCGCGACCCTCGGCGAAGTGCTCACCGAGATAACCTACGCGCACACGATCCCGCTGGCCGAGCGCTGGAGCGATGGTGTGCACGACGTGATCGAAGAGTTCGGGCTGCCGTGGGTCGTCACGCGCCTGGGGTGCCGGGCGGAGTACTGGCCGCGGCCCGCGCCGCCGAAGAACGGCGGCGAGGCAGCCGCGGCCGAGGACGAGCAGCTCGACCGCTACCTGCACCTCTTCATGCTCAACCGGGGCATCCTCATGACGCCGTTCCACAACATGGCGCTGATAGCCCCGCAGGCGACGGCCGACGACGTCGACCACCACACTGAGGTCTTTCGCGAGGCGGCAGGATCGCTGCTCTCGTGAAGCGGGGTCCCGAGCGGCCGGCGTGATGCCACGTCGCTCCGGGAGCCCGTAAAGACTCCCGGCCCGGGGACCACAGGCGGCAGGGAGGGTCGGCTCTATGGATTGGGCCTCGTGTCTATCCCGCCGTGTTGCTGATGCGCGCCGGAGGGTTCGCCGACTGGCCTGCTGCTGAAGGCGAGCGTGCGGGACTGCCATGAGGAGACTCCCTGCGGACAGGAAGTGGATCGCGTCGGCGTGTGGTCGGCGACGTCGCCCGGTGCAGTGGCTTCTGGCGCTCGACAGGTCGTGCATGCGTTTTGCTCTTGCAGTGGCCCTTGTCTGTGCGAAGGTGCCCGGCAGGCGCGGGGATGACTCCAGGTTCGTGCTGTCTGCCTTGTGTTGTCGAGGGCGTGACTCTAGGTCTGATTGCCTCCCCGCGCCGTCGAGCCGGCGAGTGTGACCTGATGGGAGCCTGTCTGGCCTGACGCATGCCCGTCCGCTCGCTGTTCTCATCCTGATGGGTGACAGCAGGAGGGCCGAGACGTGATGGCGATCGGAGTGGATACGCACAAGGCGAGCCTCGCCGCTTGTGCCATCGACGAGGCGGGGCGCGTTGTGGGCGAGCGCAGCTTCGCCAACAGCGCCGCCGGTCATCGCGCACCGCGACCTGGAGCTGCTCGTCGACTACCGCGACCAGCTGATCGCCGAACGGGCCCGCCTGCGCAATCGCCCGCACAGCGACCTGCGGGTGCTGATGCCCGGCTACGGGGCGCAGCTCGGCCGTCTCGGCAATCTCAGGCACGCTACCAGCCTCCCTGCCGCGCGGAGCCCGCTCGCACCGCTCGACGGTGTTGCGGTCGAGCTCACCGAGCTGCGTCTGGCTCGTCTCGAGGCGCTCGCTTCCGAGATCGCTGAGACCAAGCGCCGCCTCGACGTCGCCCTCGCAAGTGAGCACCCGGCCCTCACGTCCATCTGCGGCGTCGGTCCGCTGACGGCGGCGCGCCTCTTGGGCGAGACCGGTGATCCGCGTCGCTTCCAATTGGCGGCGGCCGTCGGCATGGCCTGCGGGGTGGCGCCCATCCCGGCCTCCTCAGGCAAGACGCAGCGCGTGCGCCTCAACCGGCGCGGCAATCGTCAGCTGAACCGGGCCTTGTTCATCGTGGCCTTCACCCAGATGCGCGAGCAAGCGCCCGCGCGTGCGTACATGGAGCGCAAACGCGCCGAGGGCAAGACGTGGAAGGAAGCGATGCGTTGCCTCAAGCGTCACCTCGCCGATGTCGCCTACCGGGCGATGCTCGAGGACTATCGTAGCGAGGGCTTGACAACATAGGAGGTCAGAACCCGTGGCGGTCTCATTGACGCTTTGCAGGGGCGCTGCTTCCTCCCCCCGAGGTACCCGTTTTCGGGGATGCCCGTGGGGGGTATTTCTTGTAGAGGCGAGCCCCGACCAATAGGGCTCGGGATACTGGAGAAAGGGACCTAATGGCGGAGCCTGCAGCCAAGTCGTCAAAATACGACGTCATCGTGGTGGGGTCGGGGCCGGCGGGCATCTCGGCCGCTATCAATGTGGCCAACCGCAAACGTACCGTGGCCGTGATGGGTGGGCAAGCACCGTTCGGCCGTAGCCGCAAGGCGCACTCGATCCCGAACTACCCGGGGTTCACCTTCGCGAGCGGAGAGGAACTGGCGGCGGCATTCATGCGCCACCTCGAGGAGTTCGACGTGCCCCTCATCGGGGACAAGGTGTCGAAGATCATCCGCGCCGAAGACGAGTTCGTCGTCTTCAGCGAGCGGGAGGTCTACCACGCCGGAGCTGTGGTGCTCGCCACGGGCGTATACCGCGAAGCGGAGATCGAGGGTGAAGAGGAACTCGTGGGTCAGGGGGTGAGCTACTGCGTCACCTGCGACGGCAGGCTGTTCGCGGGGCGCCGAGGGGCCTTCATCAGCTACGCCCCCCAGGGTGAGGAGGAGGCATCGGCTCTTGCGGAGGACTACGGAGTCGAAGTCACTTACCTGCCCCTGTACCAGGGTGACTACCGCCTCCCGGAGGGCGTGCGAGTGCTGCCCGGAGCGCGACCGACACGACTGGCGCGAGTGGACGGCCACATGAGGGTGTCGCTGCCCGGCGAGGATCTGCAGGTCGATGCGGTGTTCATCTACAAGAACAGCGTCTCTCCGCGTACCCTCCTCGAAGGCCTGGCCTCCGACGGCCGCCACGTGACCGTCAACAGACACATGGAGACCGGCGTGCCCGGAGTCTTCGCGGCGGGGGACTGCACGGGAGAGCCGTATCAGATAGCCAAGGCCGTGGGCGAGGGTCAGGTGGCGGCGCTTCACGCCGTGCGCTTCCTCCGGGAGCGAACAGAAATCGCGTCCCGGGACGTGGTGTGAGAGCGCGAGGCGATCGCCGTCGGTGGCGGCGCCGTGAAAGAGAAGACTTGGGGATTCTCCGGCGCTCGCCTGAACGGGACTGTCGGGGGCCGGTGAGAAGGGCTTCCGCGACCGAAACACGTCTCCGTAACCTGTGACGGCCCCGTGGCGGCCGCGCGGCGAAAGTGATTGTCGCCGACCAGATCAGCGCGACGGTCGGCCGGGATTCCGCAGCAGCTCGCGTGTGACTTGCAGGTCGAGCGCCGCGCCCATCTCGGCGAACAGCTTCTCCGCGATCTCAAGGTGGTTGCGGTCGGCGAGTCGCCTCCCCATCTCGAGGTGGGTCTGGGCCAGTGGATATCGAAAGCCCAGTCGCTCGCCGGCTTGTATGCTCTTGCGCCACCACTTGTGGGCGGCGCGCTTCCGGCCGGTCAGCCATTCGTAGGTCCCCTGCGTACGGTAGGCGCTCACGGCGGCCCCACGGTAGAGCTTGACGCAGTCGCGGGCCTCCTTGCAGGCGACGCGCGCCCGCTCGATGGCGTCTCGCCGGCGGAGGTTGCCGCCCGCGCCAGGCTCCCCGCCCGAGTCCCCTCCCTCGCCACTCTCCGCGAGCTCGAGCAGGATCTCGGCTTTCAGCGTCCAGTACTGTGTGTTCCAGGTGGTGCGAAGGCGCGGCTTACTGGTGACCAGCCTGTCCCCCTGTGCCACAAGGCCCTGCGCCTCGTTCACCCGCCCCTGCCGCATGCAGACTCGCGCCAGGTTGCCGATCGAGTGGAGACCGTCCATCAGATCGCCGGCCGCAAGCATCGACTCGAGGCTCCGTCGCACGTACGCTTCCGCCTCCTGCGGCTCTCCCATCTGATCGAGCGTCTGTCCCACGGCGGCCTCACCGAGCGCGAGCATGAGTCTGTGGCCGGTCTCCGCAGCTCTTCCTATGGACTCCTGCGCCAGCGCGAGAGCCTCCTGCAGACGTCCCTGATCCATGAGCAGCATGTTGGTCTGCCCGGTGGCATTGGTCCAGCCCGTGTCGTAGCCGGCCACAAGCGCCGCTTCCCTCGCGATGCGAAACGCCTCGATCGCGGAGTCTGCACGGGCGATCGCGAAGCCGTGGCAGCCGACGGCGAAATAGGCGTCCGAGATGCGCAGGGGCTGGCCTGAGCGTCTGGCTTGCCGAACGGCGAGCGCGGCGTATCGCCGCGCGAGCCCCGGCAAGGGCACGTTGACGCAGAGCCCGGCGATGAACATCAGGCCGTGCACGGTGTAGCCGTCGAGCCCGGCCGCCTCGGCCACATTGAGAGCCCAAAGGCCCGCGAGCAGCGTGCGCTCCTGGGCGCCGAACACGTCGATCCACGTGATCGTCGAGAGGACGCTGCAGAGCTCTCCGGTCGCCCGGTCGCTCGCTCGCGACCCGCGCTTCCAGAGGAGGCTCGGCAGCAGCCGGTGGGAGGACTGGACGACCACCTGCCAGAGGAGCGCACGCTTGAGCGCTGCGGGGGAAGTCGGAAACGGGTGGCCCAGGACCGCAAGCGCCCGGTCCATGTGCTGGCGCGCCTGATCGTGATTGCCGAGCCCGAACAGCGCCTCGCCCATCTTGCGCTCCAAGGCGGCTCGGTCCACAGGGTCCCAGCGATCGCCGAACACCTGGCTGTAGGCCGCCATGGCGCTGCGGTAGTGCGCCACCGCCTCTGCGTCCGCCGCGATCATGCCGGCTTGGTCCCCCGCCTTGAACAGGTAGTGCTGGGCCTTCTCCCACTCTTCGGCGCGGGAGTAGTGATAGGCCAAAAGGCTGAGGTAGTCGTCGACGCGGTCGGCGAAGAGGTCTTCGATACACCGCGCCACCTGAGCGTGCAGCTCCCTTCTTCGGGAAGCGGGGATACTGTCGTAAGCCGCCTCCTGCAGCAGGGCATGCTTGAAGGCGTACACCAGTTCCCCGGCCCGGGTCCTGACCTCGATCAGCTGGCTCTCCTCGAGCTGGACGAGCGAGGAGTCAAGCTCAGGACTGGCCCCCGCCAGCACCCCCAGGACGCGGCGATTGAAACTGCGTCCGATCACCGCGGCAAGTCTGAGCACATGCCTCGGCTCCCGATCCAGCCGGTCGATTCGGGCGGTCAACACGCCCCGGATGGTGTCGGGGATGGCGAGTGTGTCGGCGGCGGTCGTCACCCGCCAGCCGCCGTTCTCGCGCGTCAGTCCGCCGAGGTCGATGAGGGCGCGAAGCTGCTCTTCAACGAAGAAGGGATTCCCTTCGGCGTTCTCGAGCAGGGCCTGGCCGAGAAGCACGGGCAAGACGTCGGCTCCGACCAGGTTCGCGACGAGCGTCGCACTCTCATCGCGCGATAGCGCGTTGAGATCGATCCGTGTGGCCTGCCCGGGGTGGTCCGCCCGGGCGCGGTCGATCAGGCGCAGCGTCGGCGAGCCGGGCTCCGGCCTGCCGCACAGGCACACGAGGAGTGGGAGCTCCCGCACCAGCGGGAGGATGTGCTCGACTAGAGACACGGACGACTGGTCCATCCAGTGCACGTCCTCGAAGACGAGCACGAGCGGGCCTTGCGCGGCCGCTCTCGCGAAGTAGCGGCGCACGGTGCGAAAGACCTGCTGTCCCCGGCTGCCGCTGTCGAGGACCTCGAGGTGGTCGCCGAGATTCCCCGGTAGTCTCAAGCTCAACAGTGCGGCGAGGTAAGGGATGAACTCCTCGGCCTCGTCGGCGAACAGCTCTTCGGCGCGGCCGAAGACCTTCTCGCGGCGCTGCTCCTCCGTGTCCGCGAGGACGCAGCCTGCGTCCTGTTCGAGGACCTCGAGGAAGGGCCGGTAGCTCAAACCCTCGCCGTAGGAGAGACAGCGACCTTCCAGCCACCGCGACCTCTGTACTTCCGGAGACCTGCGCACCTCGGCGAGCAGCCGCGACTTGCCGACGCCGGC
>JADGPQ010000317.1 GCA_017882325.1 Thermoleophilia bacterium | reverse complement strand
TACGGCTTCTCGGAGGAGTTCCCGCTCGCGCAGATGCTCCGCGACCAGAAGGTCTTCTCCATCTACGAAGGGACGAACAACATCCAGGCGATGGATCTGCTCGGCCGCAAGGTGGTCATGAAGCACGGTGCCTCGTTCAAGGCGCTGGCGGGCGAGATCGCGAAGACCATCGAGGAAGCGCGCGGCCTCGCGCCGCTGAAGGACATGACTGACAAGGTGGAAGGAGCTCTGCGGACGGTCATCGACACCACCCAGCAGCTTGCCAAGCTGCTCGCCGAGATCGATCTCTACATGAGCTACGCGAGCCCTTATCTGCAGATGTTCTCGCAGCTCGTGATCTCGTGGCAGCTTCTCTGGGAGTCCGTCGTCGCGCAAAAGGCGCTGGACGGCGGGTCGTCCGAGCGGGACTTCTACCTGGGCAAGCTGGCGGCGGCGCAGTTCTACGTCAACAACGACCTGGCGTACGCCCATACGACGGCCAGGATCATCAAGACCGGCGACCGCGTGGCACTCGATTGCAAGGAGGAGTGGCTCTGATGCCCAGCGGACTTCTCGCGGTCGTTCGATCCCCTTCGACGGAGGACACATGAACTCAGCGGACTACTCGACACGTGGCGCGGTGGCGGTGGTGACCCTGAACAATCCGCCGGTGAACGGCCTCAGCCACGAGCTGCGCGGGGCGATCGTCGCCGGGCTCGACCAGGCTCTCGCGGACGCCGCCGTGAAGGCCGTCGTCCTCATAGGCGCCGGCAAGGCGTTCTCCGGCGGCGCGGACATCCGGGAGTTCAACACGCCCAAGGCGACCGCCGAGCCGAACCTGGGCTCGGTCATCCGCGCCGTGGAGAGCAGCCCGAAGCCGGTGATCGCGGCGATCCATGACGTGGCGATGGGCGGCGGCCTGGAGCTGGCGCTGGGGTGCCACTACCGGGTGGCGACGGCGGGCGCGCAGATCGCGTTTCCCGAAGTAAAGCTGGGCATCCTGCCGGGCGCCGGCGGAACGCAGCGCTTGCCACGCGCCGTGGGTCCCGAGACCGCGGTCAACATGATCGTCTCAGGGAACCCGGTCCCGTCGGAGGCGCTGAAAAGCACGGGGTTGTTCGACCGGCTCATCGAGGGCGACCTGCTACAGGGCGCAATCGCGTTCGCCGAGCAAGTCGCGGACCGGCGGCCGCTCGAGCTCGTGCGGGACATCACGATCGATTACCCGTACGCAGAGGCTTTTTTCGCCTGGGTGCGCACCACCGTGGGCGCGAGCTCGAAGGGGTTCCCGGCGCCGGCGAAGTGCGTGGAGGCGGTGGCGGCGTCGGTGTCCAAGCCGTTCGAGGAGGGGCTCAAGCTCGAGCGCGATCTGTTCACGCAACTGGTGCAGTCCACCGAGTCGAAGGCTCTCAGGCACCTCTTTTTCGCCGAGCGCGCCGCAGCCAAGATTCCCGACCTCCCGGAGGGTACGCCCACGCGGCCGATCAAGTCGGCGGCCATCATCGGCGCCGGGACCATGGGGGGCGGCATCGCGATGACCTTCGCGAACGCCGGCATCCCGGTCACGGTTCTCGAGGTGAAGCAGGAAGCGCTCGACAAGGGCCTGGCGGCCGTCCGCAAAATCTACGAGGGCCAGGTCAAGAAGGGGAAGCTGAAGCCGGCGGCGCTCGAAGAGCGTATGGGGCTCATCAAGCCCAGCCTCGACTATGCCGACCTGGGCCAGGCCGATCTGGTCATCGAGGCGGTTTTCGAGGACATGGGCGTCAAGGAGGCGGTGTTCAAGAAGCTCGACGAGGTGATGAAGCCGGGCGCCATCCTCGCCACCAACACGTCGACGCTGGACGTGAACCGGATCGCCGGGTTCACACGGCGGCCGCAAGACGTGATCGGGTTGCACTTCTTCAGCCCGGCGAACGTGATGAGGCTCCTGGAGGTGGTGCGCGGGAAGGCGACGGGCACGGACGTCCTGGCGACGGCGATGGGGCTGGCGAAGAAGCTGAAGAAGACGGCGGTGGTGTCCGGCGTCTGCGACGGCTTCATCGGAAACCGCATGCTCGGGCCCTACGGGCGGCAAGCGGGGTTCCTCCTCGAGGCGGGCGCGCTGCCCTGGCAGGTGGACGCGGCGCTGGAGAAGTTCGGAATGGCCATGGGGCCCTTCCGCATGGGCGACATGGCGGGTGGCGACATCGGCTGGGCCGTCCGCAAGAGGCTTTACGTCGAGAAGCCGCAGATGAAGTTCTCGAAGATCGCGGATCGCCTCTGCGAGCTGGGCCGCTTCGGGCAGAAGACGGGCGCCGGCTACTACCGGTACGAGCCGGGCAGGCGCGACGCCATTCCCGATCCCGAGGTGGAGGCGCTCGTCCTCGGCTCCTCGAAAGAGCTGGGCATCACCCGGCGCAAGATCACCGACAACGAGATCGTCGAGCGCTGCATCTTCGCGCTGGTGAACGAGGGCGCGAAGATCGTCGACGAGGGCATCGCCGCGCGAGCGTCCGACTGCGACCTGGTCTACATCACCGGTTACGGCTTCCCGCAGGTCCGCGGCGGCCCGATGTTCTACGCCAGCACGGTGGGCCTGTACGACGTGATGCGGTCGATGAAGCGCTTCCACGCCGATCCGCACGGTGACCCTGGCTTCTGGAGGCCGGCCGAGCTGATCGAGAGGCTCGCTGCCGAAGGCAAGTCCTTCTCC